>DASSOM010000033.1:0-40399 GCA_035700625.1 Vicinamibacterales bacterium | reverse complement strand
GACGCGAAACAGGTGTGATAAAGTTGTCGCCTTTTCGGGATTCGCCTAAGGAGGAAGCGAATGCGGCGTCTTTTTGCGCTCTCGGGTTTACTCGTCGCCTTGACCATTGCTCCCGCGCTCGCCTCGGCGCAGCCGCCGGCGCAGCAGCCCCCGGCACAGCAGCCGCCCGCGCAGCAGCCGCCCGCGCAGGAGCAGCAGGAGGCGCCCAAGGTGACGTTCACTTCGCCCGCGGGCATGCTGCTGGTGCAGATCAAGCCGGATCACACCGCTGACTTCGAGGAGATGGCCGCCAAGCTGAAGGCGGGACTCGCGACGGCGACCGATCCGACGCTCAAGCAGCAGGCCGCCGGCCTCAAAATCTACAAGGCCGCCGAGCCCTTCGGCACGAACGCTCTCTACATCGTCGTCATGGAACCGGCGGTCCCCAACGCCGAGTACGCGCTCTTCGACATGATGCAGAAGACGATGACGCCCGAGCAGCTGCGGGCGCCGGAGACGGCGGACATGTGGAAGCGCTACGCTGACGCGTTCGCAGCCGGCCTCAGCAAGTTGAGCCTGTCGCCGATCGGTCAGTAAAGAAGTTGCCAGCTGCCAGCCACCAGCTGCCAGCTTGAAAGGAGGGCGGTCCTCCTTGAGAAGCTGGAAGCTGGCGGCTGGAAGCTGTCCGCGTCAGAACTTCAGATTCAGTCCCGCGTAGAAGCGCTGCGGGTGCGAATAGCGCGGATCTCCCTGCAGCGTGAACACCCGATAGTCCAGTCGAAGCCGCAGCGGCCCTGCGAGCGACATCTTCACGCCGCCCCCGACGTTGATCCCAAAGTTCGTTTCGGAATCGTCGTTCAGCGTTTCGTGGTAGACGCCGCCCCCCGCGGTGGCGTACGGCTGGAAGCCGGCGATCGCGAACGGCGTCTGCAGCAGGCCGTTGAACATATACGTACGCAGCCGCGGCGCCCCTTCCAATAAATCCTCGCGCGTGTGCGCGTACTCGAATTCGAAGCCGACGATGAGCAGCCCCACGCCGACGGAGATCCCCGTCGTCGTCCGGCTCTCGGGCGTCGGATTCACGCCGATGAACGCGGTGATGTCGGCGGCCGCCCGTGACGGCGCGGCGATGATCAGAACACCGGTGAGCAGTGCCAACGGAAACGCGCGACGCATCAATCGCATGCGCTCAGGATAGCACTGGAGGATCGAGGAGCGAGGAGCGAGGTGAAGCGCGAAGCGCGAAGGAGCATGATACATTTCCAACAATGGATCTCCGTCCGAGCGACGAGGAGGCGCTGCTGCGCCGCAGCGTGCGCGAGTTCGCGGAAAGCGAGATCCGCCCGCACGTGATGGAGTGGGACGAGGCGCAGCACTTTCCGGCCGATCTGCTGCCGCGACTTGCCGCACTCGGACTGCTCGGCATCCAGTTCCCCGAGGAGTACGGCGGCGCCGCCATGTCGGCGGTCGACTATTGCATCTGCATCGAGGAGCTGGCGCGCGTCGATCCGGCGATCGCGCTCTCGGTCGCGGCGCACAACGGTCTTTGCGCGGCGCACATCGGGATGTTCGGCACGGCCGAGCAGAAGTCCACGTGGCTGCCGCGGCTCGTCACGGGCGAGACGCTCGGCGCCTGGGGGCTGACCGAGGCGAACGCGGGCAGCGACGCCGCGGCGATGCGCACGACGGCGGTCCGACAGGGAGACTGCTGGGTCATCAACGGATCGAAGCAGTTCATCACGCACGGCGCGATCGGCGGCGTGATAGTAGTCATGGCGATCACCGATCGCGCGCGCGGACATCGCGGCATCTCCGCGTTCGTCGTCGAGCGGGGCACCCGCGGGATGACCGCGGGCAAGAAGGAGAACAAGCTCGGCATGCGCGCGAGCGATACGAGCGAGGTGATCTTTCAGGACTGCCGGGTGCCCGCCTCGCAGATGATCGGCGCGGAAGGCGAGGGCTTCATCAACACGCTCCAGGTGCTCGACGCGGGGCGCATCGGGATTGCCGCCCTTTCCGTCGGCCTCGCACAGGGCGCGTACGAAGCCGCCCGCGGCTACGCGCAGCAGCGGCAGCAGTTCGGCCAGCCGATCGCGGCCTTCCAGGCGATCCAGTGGAAGCTCGCCGACGCCGCCACGCGGATCGAGGCGGGGCGCCTGCTCACGTATCGGGCCGCATACCTGAAAGATCAGGGGAAGCGGACGACGCGCGAGTCGGCGATGGCGAAGCTGTACACGAGCGAGACCGCCGTCCGTGTCGCGGAGGACGGTGTGCAGATCCACGGCGGCTACGGCTTCGTGAAGGACTATCCCGCCGAGAAGTACTTCCGCGACGTGAAGCTGCTGACGATCGGCGAGGGCACGAGCGAGATCCAGCGCCTGGTGATCGCGCGGCAGCTGCTGAACCAGTGACCGCGACGACGCCTTCCAGTCCGCCGGCGCTGGCCGACCGCGTCCTCGACGGCGATCCCCGCGCGATCGCGCGCGCGATCAGCCTCATCGAAGACGAAGCGCCCGAGGCTGCGGCGCTCATCCGGCGCGTCTTTCCCCACACGGGCCGCGCGTATCTCGTGGGCGTCACGGGTGCGCCCGGTGCGGGGAAGAGCACGCTGGTGGATCGCCTGGTCGCGGAGATCCGGCGCACGGGACTCACCGTCGGCGTCGTCGCCGTGGATCCGACGAGCCCGTTCAGCGGCGGCGCGATCCTCGGCGACCGGGTGCGCATGCAGGCGCACGTCGCCGACGCGGGCGTGTTCATCCGCAGCATGGCCACGCGCGGTCATCTCGGCGGCCTCGCCCGCGCGACCGGCGAGGCGGCGCTCGTGCTCGACGCCGCGGGACGCGACATCGTCATCATCGAAACCGTCGGCGTCGGCCAGGGGGAAGTCGATATCGTCCGGACCGCGGACGTGTCGCTCGTGACGCTCGTGCCGGGTGCGGGCGACGACGTGCAGACGCTGAAGGCAGGCATCATGGAGATTGCCGACGTCTTCGTCGTGAACAAGGCGGATCGCGACGGCGCGGATCGGACGGTCGCGTCGATCGAGGCGATGCTCTCGCTCCAGAGCTACGAAGGACGCTGGCGGCCGCCGATCGTCAAGACGGAAGCGACGACCGGGAGGGGTGTGGCGGAATTGCTCGAGAAGGTGCGCGCGTTCCGCGAGTACACCGCGTCGGTGCAGACCGAACGGCGGCGCGCCCGCGCGGAGTGGCGCGTCCGCGAGCTGCTCGCGCATCGCTTCGTGCAGCACGTCCGCGAGCGCGTGCTCGGCGATGACGCGTTCGAGGCGATGCTCGACCGCATCGCCGCTCGCGAGACGGACCCGTACACGGCGGTCGACGAGATCCTCGGGCGAACACTCAGGTAGCATTCAACTCTGACATGCATTGCACCCTCGACCACATCGGCATCGCCGTGGCGGACCTCGACGCGTCGCTCGCGTTCGTCCGCGACGCGCTCGGGCTCGAGATCGAGCCGCCGGAGGAAGTCGCGTCGCAGCGCGTGCGCGTGCGCTTCGCGGCCATGGCCGGGGCATCGACGGCCAGGCTGGAACTCCTCGAGTCGACGTCGGACGATTCGCCGATTGGAAAGTTCCTGGCGAAGCGCGGCCCCGGGCTGCATCACGTCGCGCTCCGCGTCGACGACATCCGCGCCGCGCTGGCGGAGCTGAAGGCGAAGGGCATCCGGCTGATCGACGAGACGCCGCGGCCGGGCGCGGAGGGAGCGCTCGTCGCCTTCATCCATCCGGCGAGCACGCACGGCGTGCTCGTCGAATTGACGGAGCGTCCGTCGGCCACGTAATGCAGCTCGGAGACCTCGAACTGACGCCGCTGCTGGACGGCTACTTCCGCCTCGACGGCGGCGCCATGTTCGGCGTGGTTCCCAAGCCGCTCTGGGAGCGGCGCGCGCCCGCGGACGAGAAGAACCGGATCGCGCTCGCGATGCGTCCGCTGCTCGTGCGCGGGGAGCGGACGATGATCATCGATGCTGGGGCCGGCGACAAGATGGACGCGAAGAACGCGGCGATCTACGCGCTCGACCGCGCGGAGAACCTCGACGTGACCCTGGCGCGCGCCGGGCTGTCGGCGGCGGACGTCGACGTCGTCCTCGCGTCGCACCTGCACTTCGATCATGCGGGGGGCTTCACGCGGCGCGACAAGGGCGGCGTCCGCCCGCGATTTGCGAACGCGCGCTACGTCGTCCGACGCGGTGAGTGGGAGGATGCCACGCATCCGCACGAGCGCAACCGCGCGAGCTATCTCGCCGACGACTTCGTGCCGCTGGCGGAGGCCGGCGTCCTCGATTTCATCGAAGACGACGGCCCCGTCGTGATGCCCGGTGTGCGCGTGCAGCGGACGGGCGGACATACGCGCTATCACCAGATCATCTATCTCGAGTCGCAGGGACGCACGGCGGTGTTCACGGCCGATCTGATCCCGACGACCGCGCACATCGACGAGGCGTGGATCATGGGCTACGACCTGTATCCGATGGACACGCTCGCCTTCAAGCGCGCCTTCGTCCGCGAGGCGATCGAACGCGAGTACTTGATCTTCTTCGAGCACGACCCCCGCATCGCCGCGGGATACATCCGTGTGCGGGACGGGAAGAAGTACGTGGAACCGTGCGGGTGAAGCCTGTAGCCTCCAGCTGCCAGCCGCCAGCTCCCAGCTTAAAAGGAAGAACGTCCTCCTTAAAGCTGGAAGCTGGACGCTGGAAGCTGGACGCTGGAAGCTGGTGACTGACAAATGAGCATTCAGATCGGAATCATCGGGGGCAGCGGGCTGTACGACATGGCGGCAGTGACGGATCGGGAGGAGCGGCGCCTCACGACGCCGTTCGGGGAGCCGTCAGGGCCGTATGTGATTGGGACGCTGCGGGGAAAGCGGGTCGCGTTTCTGGCGCGGCATGGGGCAGGGCATCGCTACATGCCGACCGAGTTGAACTTCCGAGCGAACATCTTCGGGATGAAGCAGCTCGGCGTCGAGTTCATCCTGTCGGCGAGCGCGGTCGGCTCGCTGCAGGAGCGCTACGTGCCGCAGCACCTCGTCATCCCTGATCAGTTCTTCGATCGGACGAAGGGGCGCATCAGTACGTTCTTCGGGCGCGGGCTGGTCGCGCACGTCGCCTTCGCGCATCCGGTCTGCGATCGGCTGGGGGCGGTCGCCTACGAGGCGTGCCGCACGGTCGGCGCGACGGTGCACCGCGGCGGCACGTACGTGTGCATGGAAGGGCCGCAGTTCTCGACGCTCGCCGAGTCGAAGCTCTATCGATCGTGGGGCATGGACATCATCGGCATGACGAACCTGCAGGAAGCGAAGCTCGCGCGCGAGGCGGAGATCTGCTACGCGACGATCGCGCTCGTCACCGACTACGACTCGTGGCACCCGGATCACGACGCGGTGACGGTGGACATGGTCGTCGCCAATCTTCTGGCGAACGCGAGCACCGCGCAGGCCGTGATCGCCGAAACCGTCGCGCACCTGCCGCTGGAGCGCACCTGCGGCTGCGCCAATGCCCTGGCCCATGCGATCCTGACGCGCCCGGAGGCGATTCCGGATGACGTGAAACGTGAGCTGGCGCCGATCATCGGGAAGTATGTGAAGTAGCCAGTTACCAGTTTCCAGTTTCCAGTTACCAGTGTCCAGTTCTCATGTCCATTATCGTTACCGGCTCAATCGCTTTCGACTATTTGATGTCCTTTCCGGGGAAGTTCACCGAGCACTTCCTGCCGGAGCACATGTCCCGCGTGAGTCTCAGCTTCCTCGTGGACTCGATGGACAAGCGGCGCGGCGGCTGCGCGCCCAACATCGCGTACACGCTCGCGCTGCTCGGTGAGCGACCGCGGCTGATGGCCACCGCCGGACAGGATTTTCCCGAGTACCGCACGTGGCTCGAGGCGGCCGGCGTCGATACGTCGCTGGTGAAGGAAGTGCCGGGCAAGTTCACGGCGTCGTTCTTCTGCAGCACCGACGAAGCGAGCAACCAGATCGCCTCCTTCTACACGGGCGCGATGGCGAACGCGGGGGAGCTGTCGTTCCGGACGATCGGCTCCTGCCGCGTGGCAATCATTTCGCCGAACGATCCCGGCGCGATGCTGCAGTACGCGGACGAGTGCCGGACGCTCGGCATCCCGTTCATCTGGGATCCGGGTCAGCAGTGCGCGCGGATGAGCGGCGACGAGCTGCGCGACGGGCTCGACGGCGCCGCCATCGTCATCTGCAACGACTACGAGTTCGAACTGCTGCGCCAGAAGACGGGACTCGACCGCGCCGGTGTCCTCGAACGGGCCGCCGCGCTCGTGATGACGCGCGGCGAACACGGCTGCACGGTCGTCGACGCGACGCGCGAAGTGCACGTCTCGGCGGTGACGCCTCATCGCATCGTCGATCCGACCGGCGTGGGCGATGCGTTTCGCGGCGGTCTGCTGAAGGGGCTCGCGGCAGGGGCGGACCTCGACGTGTGCGCACGGCTGGGCAGCGTGGCGGCCACGTACGCGCTCGAGCATCTCGGCGGCCAGAGTCACGCGTACACGCTGGACGAGTTCCGCGAACGCTACGAACAGCAGTTCGGTCGATGGCCCTTGTGAGCGCGCGATTACCCATGTCGTAAGCGTCCGTACTTTCTCCGGCGTTATTCGGCGGAGAATCCGTGTGATTGCGCCGTCGGCGACCGGAACGCCCCTTGCAGCCCGAGGCATGCGAGGAGGAAAGTTCGTTGACGCGCCTCGTGCATCTGCTGGCTCCGCTGCTCGTCGTGGCGCCCATCTTCGCGCAGAGTTCCCAAACACCGCCTCAGCCTCCGGTGTTCCGCAGCGGCGCCAGCCTCGTGGCGCTCAACGTCGCGGTCGTCGATCGCGGCGACCAGTACATCAGCGGACTGCACCCGCGGGATTTCGCGATCTACGAAGACGGCGTGAAGCAGGCCGTCCGTTTCTTCGAGTCCTCGGACGTGCCCGTCGATCTGATCGTCCTGCTCGACATGAGCGCGAGCATGGGCGACAAGATGGACATCGTGCACGGCGCGGCGATCGGCTTCCTGCGGACGCTGCGTCGCGGCGACCGCGGGGCGATCGTGGCGTTCAACGATCGCGTCAACGTGCTGCAGCCGCTCACCGGCGATCGCGCGTCGCTCGAACGCGCGGTGCGCGGCACGACCGCCCGCGGCGCCACCGCGCTCAACAACGCGCTCTACATCGCGTTGAAGCAGTTCGGCCAGCGTGCGCTGAAGGCCGGGGAAGTGCGGCGGCAGGCGATTGCCGTCCTCTCCGACGGCGAGGACACCTGCAGTCTGGTGAGCTTCGACGACGTGCTCGGCGTGGCGCGGCAGTCGGGCGTGGGCATCTACACGATCGCGCTGCAGTCGAAATACGAGATGGCGCGGGCGAAAGAGGAAGGGGCGCGGCCGTACCTTTCCGAATCCGACTACGCGATGAACACGCTCGCCCGCGAGACCGGCGCGCTGGCGTTCTTTCCGAAGGAGCCGGACCAGCTCGAGTCCGTCTACGGCTCGATCGCGAACGAGCTCGCGCATCAGTACTCGATCGGGTACGTGCCCATGAACAGCCGGTTCGACGGGCGCTTCCGCCGCATCGTCGTGCAGGTCGTCTCGCGGCAGGATCTGCGCGCGCGCACGCGCGTCGGCTACACGGCCGCCCCGGGCGCGGCCGCCGCGGCCGCCGGCAACGACGGCGGGGTGAGGCACTAGCTGGAAGCTGCCAGCCGCCAGCCGCCAGCCCTGCGCCGCGTTTCCACCTTTTCGCCGCAATTACCCCAGTCCCCGTCACCTCCGACATCCAACATCCGACATCCACCTCCGATATCATTCCCCGATGCGTCTGGCGCGCGGGCTCGTGCTTGCGCTCGTGCTGTGGGTCGTCGCGCTCGTGTGGGCGCCATCGGCCATTGCGTCGTCCAACCCGGCGCTCGCGACGATGGCCACGATGGTGTACCAGGGTGGCGCGGTCGTGTGCCATCAGCGGCCGGAGCGATCGTTCGTGCTGTTCGGCCGGCCGATGCCGGTCTGCGCACGATGCACCGGCCTGTACGCGTCGGCGCTTGCCGGCGCGGCGCTCGCGCTGGCGGTGGCGATGCCGATGGGCGCCGGCCGCGCGCGCTGGGTCCTTGCGATCGCCGTGGCGCCGACGATCGCCACCGTGATGCTCGAGCGCGCAGGTCTTGCCGCGCCGTCGAACCTGGTGCGCGCCGTTGCGGCCATCCCCGCGGGCGTCGCGGCGGCGTGGCTCGTCATCGGGTTGCTGCGCGACAGCCGCTGAAATATCATCGCCAGATGCCCAGCCACGAAAAAAGACGGTGATGGCAGCCACAGACAAACACGGAAGAACACAGAAGAATACGGTCGCGGCCGGCTACGCCAAGGCACAGGCGAGCACGGAATCGGGGATGCTCGTGCTCGTGTGCGTCGCGGCCTGGCTGATTCCGGGCGCGGGGCACCTCTGGCAGGGGCGCCGGCAGAAGGGGCTGATCTTCCTCATCGCGCTGCCGCTCATGTTCCTCATCGGCCTGTGGCTGCAGGGGCGGCTGTTCCCGCTGCAGCTCTCGGAGCCGCTGGTGTTCCTGGGCGCGATCGCCGACCGCGGCATCGGGCTGCCGTACTTCCTTGCGCGGATGTTCGACGCCGGCGCGGGTCGCGTGACCGCCGCGTCGTACGAGTACGGCAACACGTTCCTCATGACCGCGGGCCTGCTGAACTTCCTCGTCATCCTCGACGTGTTCGACATCGCCATGGGAAGGAAGTAGCGCACGTGACGAGCCACTTCCTTCTGATGATCCTGTTCGCGCTGTTCGTGTCGCTCGTCTTCGCGGTGCTCATGCACGACAGCCCGCGCGAGCAGGTCAGGACGGGGGCTCTCATGTTCGGCGGGTTCATCGCCGTCGGGCTGGTGCTCGGCTGGCTCATGTTCCCGATGCCGTTTTGAGGCGCCTGTGGCTCTGGGGACCCGCGGTCGCCCAGATGCTCATCATCTTCATCGCCTCGTCCATCCCTGACGTCGGCTCGCTGCCGGGAGGCGTCTCCGACAAGAGCGCGCACGCGATCGGCTACGGGATCCTCGGCGCGCTCATCCTTCGGGCGTTGGCCGGCGGCCGGTTTGCGGGAGTGGGGTGGATCACCGCGGCGGGCTCGGTGGTCCTCGCGACGCTCTACGGCGCGACAGACGAGTTCCACCAGTCGTTCGTGCCCGGGCGTTCGCCGGACGTGCACGACGTCATCGCCGATGCGACCGGCGCCGCGATCGCGGCGGTCGTTGTCGGCGTTATCGCGTGGGGTATACTCAAAACTCGCCGGCATTCTTCATGAACTATCAGCATCTTCTGATCGAGCGCGACGGCGCGACCGCCATCCTGACCGTCAATCGTCCCAAAGTCCTGAACGCGCTGAACAGCGAGACGCTCGACGAACTGCGCCGCGCGATCCTCGACTTGAAGCAGGACGACAGCGTCCGTGCGCTCGTGATGACGGGCGCGGGGGAGAAGGCGTTCATCGCCGGGGCGGACATCAACGAACTGGCGGTCCAGACGCCGCCGGGCGGCCGCGATCATGCGATGCGCGGACAGCACGTCCTCGATCTGATCGAACACATGGGCAAGCCCGTGATTGCGGCGATCAACGGGTACGCGCTGGGCGGCGGGTGCGAACTGGCGATGGCGTGCACGCTGCGGATCGCGGCGGACAGCGCCCGGCTCGGCCAGCCGGAGATCAACCTTGGCCTCATTCCCGGCTACGCGGGGACGCAGCGCCTGGCGCGGCTCGTCGGGCGCGGCCGCGCGCTGGAGCTGCTCCTGACCGGCGATCAGATCACCGCGACGGAAGCCCATCGCCTCGGCCTCGTGAACCGCGTCGTACCGGCGGCCAGTCTCATGACGGAGGCGAAAGGACTCGCCGCGACGCTCGCGGGCAAGGCGCCGATCGCGATGCGCTACATCATCGACGCGGTCAACCGTGGTCTCGATCTGCCCTTCGCGCAGGCGCAGGTGTTCGAGGCAACGCTCTTCGGCCTCGTCGCGAGCACCGAGGACATGCGCGAAGGGACGAGCGCATTCCTCGAGAAACGCAAGCCGGCGTTCAAAGGCAAGTAGCACGTATGCGGACGAGAGCGAACGAGCGGCAGCGAGTGAGCCACGCGAACGGAGCGGGGTTTGGGGTCCCCGCGAGTGAGCGTGCAGGGGGGTGCGGCGGGGCGAAGCCCCCCGCCCCAAGAGACGACATGCGCGAAGGGACGAGCGCGTTCCTCGAGAAGCGCAAGCCGGCGTTCAAAGGTAAGTAGCGCGTGCGGACGACAGCGAACGAGCGCCAGCGAGTGAGCCACGCGAACGGAGCGGGGTTCGGGGTCCCCGCGAGTGAGCGTGCAGGGGGGTGCGGCGGGGCGAAGCCCCCCGCAAAATAAATGCGCGGCCAGGCGGGTGCGCCGCTCGGGGACGCGTCGCCGTACCGCTTCGCGGTCGTCGTCGCGCAGTTCAACGCGTTCGTCACGGAGCCCCTGCGCGACGCCGCGGTGGCGGCGCTGCACGAAGCGGGAGCGGGCCGCGACCGCGTCGACGTCTTCGACGTGCCGGGTGCCTTCGAGATCCCGCAGGCGGCGCGCGCGGCGGCCGCGAGCGGCCGGTACGACGCGGTCGTCTGTCTTGGCTGTCTCATTCGCGGTGCCACGGCGCACTTCGAATACATCGCGTCGGCGGCGGCGCACGGCATCATGGCCGCGTCGGCCGACACGGGCGTCCCGATGGCCTTCGGCGTGCTGACGACCGACACGGCGGAGCAGGCGCGCGAGCGCGCGGGGGACGGCCCGGACAACAAGGGACGGGAAGCCGCCGCGGCGGCGATTGCGATGGCGGGCCTCTTCCGCACGCTGCGCTCCCCCGCGCCCGGCGCGCGGGCATGACGCCGCTCGACGGCGCCGCGCGCCACCGCGCGCGCGAAGCGGCGCTGCAGATCCTTTATCAATGGGAGGTCGGCCGCACGGGCGTCCACGAGGCGATCGTCACGTACTGGCCCGCGCGCGACGAACCGGCGCCGGAAGAGGTCCGGCAGTTCGCCGAGTCCCTGGTGCATGGCACCGTGGAGCGGCTCGCCGAGGTCGACGCGCTGATCGGCGCGCACGCGCGCAACTGGCGTGTCGAACGCATGGCCGTCATCGATCGGCTGGTGCTCCGCCTCGCGATTTACGAGCTGCTCGCCCAGCCCGACACGCCGCCGCGCGTCGTCATCAACGAGGCGCTGGAGCTGGCGCGCGCGTACAGCGGCGAGGAGCCGGTGCCGTTCATCAACGGGATTCTGGACTCGGTACGGAAGGCGCTCGACCGGTGAACTGAAACCGTCACATCCGACATCCGACCTCCGACTTCGACGCATGACTGACGATTTGGTGAAGCAGCGGCGGGCCAACTTCGACGAGCTGATGGCGCTCGGCGTCGATCCGTATCCGCACGCCTTCGAACGCAGCGACACGATCGCGGCGCTCGTGGAGGCGCACGGCAGGACGGCCCGCGAGGCGCTGGAACAGCAGCGCGTTGAAACGCGGACGGCCGGCCGCATCGTCGCGATCCGCAGCTTCGGGAAGGCCAACTTTCTCGTCCTCTCGGACGGCCGCGAGCGCATCCAGGTCTACCTCCGCAAGGATGCGCTCAGCGAACGGGACTTCTCGATTTTCCGGCTGCTCGACTTCGGCGACTTCGTTGGCGTGCAGGGGCACCTGTTCAGGACGAAGACCAACGAGCTGACGATCTGGGCCTCCTCGCTCGAGTTCCTTGCCAAGTGCTTCATCCCGCTGCCGGAGAAGTGGCACGGCCTGCAGGACGTCGAGATCCGCTACCGCCAGCGCTACCTGGATCTGATCGTCAATCCCGATTCACGGCGCGTCTTCGAGGTCCGCAGCCGGGTGCTCGCGGCGATCCGCGCGTTCCTGAACGCGCGTGGGTATCTCGAAGTCGAGACGCCGATGATGCAGCCGATCGCCGGCGGCGCGCTGGCGCGGCCGTTCGTCACGCATCACAACACGCTCGACATGCAGCTGTTCCTCCGGATTGCGCCGGAGCTGTATCTGAAGCGCCTCGTCGTCGGCGGACTGGAGCGCGTCTACGAGATCAACCGGAACTTCCGCAACGAAGGGATTTCGACGCAGCACAACCCCGAGTTCACGATGCTCGAGTTCTACCAGGCGTACAGCGAGTATCGCGAGCTGATGACGATGAGCGAGGAGATGATCGCGGCAGTCGCGCGCGAGGCGATCGGCACCGACCAGATCCGCTTCGGAGACGCGGACATCTCGCTCGCGCCGCCGTACCGGCGCATCTCGCTGCGTGAAGGGGCGGCGGCGGCCGCGTCGGAACGTCTGGGGACGACGGTGACGGCCGACGCGCTGCGGAACCGCGACGAGGCCGCGGGCATCGCGCGGCGCCTCCATCTGGAGCTCGAGCCGGGATGGGGCGCCGGCAAGATCACGACGGAGATCTTCGAGCGGCTGAGCGAGGACGCGCTCGTGCAGCCGACGTTCGTCTACGACTTTCCGACCGAGGTGTCGCCGCTCTCGAAGCAGCGCGCGGACGACCCCGACACGGTCGAGCGGTTCGAGCTGTACATCGGCGGCTTCGAGGTGGCCAACGCCTTCAGCGAGCTGAACGATCCGGCGGAGCAGCGGCGCCGCTTCGAGGCGCAGCTCCGCGATCGCGCGGCCGGCAATCACGAAGCGCACGCGATGGACGAGGACTACATCCGCGCGCTCGAATACGGCCTGCCCCCGACCGCCGGCGAAGGCGTGGGCATCGATCGCCTCGTCATGCTGCTCACGAACAGCCCGTCCATCCGTGACGTCATCCTGTTCCCGCTGATGCGACCGAGAGCATGAATTTACCCTTCGAGCTGTTCGTCGCGCTGCGCTACCTGACCGCGCGCCGCAAGCAGGCGTTCATCTCGCTCATCTCGTTCATCTCCGTGCTCGGCGTGATGGTGGGCGTGATGGCGCTCCTGATTGCGCTCGCGCTCATGACGGGCCTGCAGGGGGAGCTGCGCGATCGCATCGTCGGGTCCTCCGCGCACGTGTACGTATTCAAGATCGGCGAGGGGATCACCGACTATCACGCCGAGGTCGCGAAGCTGCGCCAGGTCCCGCGCGTCGTCGGGGCGGCGCCGGCCGTCCTCGGCAAGGGGTTGATCAGCAGCGCCCGCGGCGAGCAGGCCCCGATCACCATCAAAGGGATCGATCCCGCGCTCGAGCCGTCCGTCACGGAAATTCGCAAGGCGATGACGGCGGGGAGCCTCGACGCCGTCCGCGCCGAACCGGACGAGATGGACGGCATCGTCATCGGCAAGGACCTCGCGACGAATCTCGGGCTCTCGGTCGGCGACACCATCCGCATTCTCACGCCCGAAGGGACGCTCTCGCCGATGGGGCTCATGCCGCGCACGCGCGCCATGAAGGTCGTCGGCATCTTCAGCCTCGGGCTCTTCGAGTTCGACAGCTCGTACGGCTACGTCGATCTGCCCGTGGCCGAGCGGCTGTTCGACAAGACCAAACCCGATTTCATCCAGCTCCGGCTCGACGACATGTTCGCCGCGCGCGAGGTCTCCGACGCGCTGCCCGGCCGGCTCGGCCCCGACTACGTCACGCAGGACTGGGCGGACATGAACAAGTCGCTCTTCTCCGCGCTGTGGCTCGAGAAGATGGCGATCTCGATCACCATCGGGCTCATCGTGATGGTCGCCGCGCTCAACATCATCGCGTCGCTCGTGCTGCTCGTGATGGAGAAGAGCCGCGACATCGCCATCCTGAAGACGATGGGCAGCTCGGCGAAGAGCATCCGGAACATCTTCATCCTGCAGGGGCTCATCATCGGTCTGGTCGGCACGGCGGCCGGCGCGATCGCCGGCGGCACGTTGATCTTCATCCTGGATCGCTACCGCCTCATCCACGTGCCGGTAGACGTGTATCAGATCTCGTACGTGCCGTTCACGCTTCTGCCGCTGGACTTCGCGGTCGTGATCATTGCCGCCGTTGTGATCTGCTTCGTCGCGACGATCTATCCGTCGCGACAGGCGTCGAAGCTGGATCCGGCGCAGGCGCTCCGGTATCAGTGAGCGCGTGAAGCGTGTCAATGCTGAATGCCGAATACTGGAATGCTGAGACGCATCAATCAGCGGGCTGGAAGCTGGAAGCTGATGGCTGGAAGCTGGTAGCTCGTGACTGACATGTTCGTGACCGTCTCTGGCGTCGACAAGAGCTATCCGGTGGGGAACACCCGCCTGTCGGTGCTGCGCGATCTCTCGGTCGAGATTGGCAAAGGCGAGATGGTCGCGATCGTCGGCGCGTCGGGCGTCGGCAAGAGTACGCTGCTGCATGTGCTCGGCGGGCTCGATGCGGCCGATGCCGGGACGATCCGCATCGGCGACGCCGACCTGCAGCAGATGTCGTCCGACGAGCTGGTCGCCTTCCGCAATCGCCACATCGGCTTCGTCTTTCAGTTCCATCACCTGCTGCCGGAATTCACCGCGCTGGAGAATGCCGGGATGCCGATGCGGATCGCGCGGCATGCGACGGACGAGCGCGAGGCGCGCGCCCGCGGCCTCCTCGAACGGGTCGGCCTTGGCGAGCGGCTCGACCACAAGCCGGGCATGCTGTCGGGCGGCGAACAGCAGCGCGTGGCGATCGCCCGCGCGCTCATCATGAATCCCTCGCTGCTGCTCGCGGACGAGCCGACCGGCGACCTCGACGAGACCACGGCCGAGACGCTTCACGACCTGCTCCGCGAAATGCACCGCGAGCGCGGCCTCACCTCCATCATCGCCACGCACAATCCGCGGTTGGCCGCCGCATGTGACCGCATCCTCAGATTGGAAGGGGGGCGGCTACAGCCACAGAAAAACACGGAAGAACAGCCACAGAAAAACACGGAAGAACACAGAGTGCCGGAATGACGCGACAAAACATCTCCAGCGGCACCAAATGGGAGCCGATCGTCGGCTATTCGCGCGCAGTCAGAGTGGGCAACGCCGTGCACGTGTCGGGGACAACGGCCACCGGGGAGGACGGTCAGCTGGTGGGAAAAGGGGACGCCTCGGCGCAGGCACGGCAGGCCCTGCAGAATATCCGCCGAGCGCTCGAAAAATCAGGTGCGGGGATCGAGCACGTCGTCCGGACGCGGATCTACGTCACCAACATCGTCCGGGATTGGGACGCGATCGGGCGTGTGCACGGGGAAGTGTTTGCTGCCATCCGGCCGGCGACGACGATGGTCGAAGTCAGCCGGCTGATCGATCCGGACATGCTGGTCGAGATCGAAGCGGAGGCGCGGATTCCGTAGGTACGAACTTCGCAATGCGGCCTCAGCGGGAGGCGGTGAGCCGGATGAACCGGCGGCCAGCGGCCGGGCGTCCAACAGGGTACCGACTAACTATCGAGGGATGACGAACTTACACCAGAAAAAGGCGTTGGGTGCGCCTGACCTTTGCCGTATAATGGCCCAAGGTCTGGCGATGCCCTCAGGCCAAGTCCCTTTCACATAGGTAACCCGGATGTTCGAACGTTACACGGAACGGGCCCGGCGTGTCCTCTTTTTCGCACGCTATGAGGCCTCACAGCTCGGCAGCATCTCCATCGAAACCGAGCACCTCCTGCTCGGTCTGATTCGCGAGGGGAAAGGGCTGACCAGCCGGATCTTTGCCCGCTCGCATCTCTCCCTCGAAAGCATTCGCAAGGAAATCGAAGGGCGGACGGTATTCCGCGAGAAGGTCTCGACGTCGGTCGAGATTCCGTTCAGCGCCGAGACCAAGCGCGTGCTGCAGTTCGCGGCCGAAGAGGCGGATCGGCTGCTCCACAACTACATCGGCACCGAGCATCTGCTGCTCGGCATCCTCCGCGAGGAGCGTTCGGTGGCGGCGACCATCCTGATGGAAAAGGGGATGCGCCTGAACACCGTCCGCGAGGATATCGTCGCGCTGCTCAACGAAAAGACCACGCTGACCCGCGTGAAGGAGACGCCGCTGCTGGCCGAGTTCTCGAGGGACTTGACCGAAGCGGCCATGAAAAACCAGCTCGACCCGCTCGTCGGCCGGCACATCGAGGTGGAGCGCGTCCAGCAGGTCCTCTGCCGCCGGACGAAGAACAACGCGGTCCTCATCGGTGAGCCTGGCGTTGGCAAGACTGCCATCGTCGAAGGGCTCGCGCAGAAGATCGTCTACGGTGACGTCCCGCATTTTCTCGCGGATAAGCGCCTGCTGGCGCTGGATATCTCGCTGATCGTGGCGGGCACGAAGTATCGCGGCCAGTTCGAAGAGCGCCTCAAGGCGATCATGAAGGAGCTGACCGAGAACCCGAACATCATCGTGTTCATCGACGAGCTGCACACGCTCGTCGGCGCGGGTTCGGCGGAAGGGTCGCTCGACGCGGCGAACATTCTCAAGCCGGCGCTGTCGCGCGGCGAGATCCGCTGCATCGGCGCGACGACCCCGGCCGAGTACCGCAAGTACATCGAGAAGGACCGTTCGCTCGAGCGCCGCTTCCAGGCCATCAAGGTCGACCCGCCGTCGGAGCGGGAGACGATCGAAGTCCTGATGGGCGTGAAGGATCGCTACGAGCAGTTCCATCACGTCGAGTACACGCCGGACGCGATCGAGGCGGCCGTCTATCAGTCGAACCGCTACATCACGGATCGGTTCCTCCCCGACAAGGCGATCGATCTCGTGGACGAGGCCGGCGCGCGCGCGAAGCTGCGCGAGGCGGGCTACAGCGAGGAGTTCGGCGAGATCAACCGGAGCATCCGCGTGGCGGTCGAGCAGATGGAGAACGCCGTCTCCGAGAAGAACTTCGAGAAGGCGCAGTTCTACCGCGAGCAGGAAGTGCAGGCGCGCGAGAACCTGCAGTTCGTCCGCGAGCGCTTCGACGTCAAGTCGAACACGCGCAAGGTCGTCGTCGGCAAGCAGGACATCGACGAGGTCGTCTCGAAGTGGACCGGCGTCCCGCTGACGTCGATCAACCAGGACGAAGGGGACAAGCTCCTGCGGATGGAAGAGGAGCTGCACCGCCGCGTCATCTCGCAGGAGAAGGCGATCTCGGCGTTGTCCCGCGCCATCCGGCGTTCGCGCGCCGGCCTGAAGAACCCGAACCGCCCGGTGGGCAGCTTCGTGTTCCTCGGCCCGACCGGCGTCGGCAAGACCGAGCTGGCGCGCGCGCTCGCCAATTTCCTGTTCGGCAGCGACCACGCGCTGATCCGCTTCGACATGTCCGAGTACATGGAGAAGCACTCGGTCAGCAAACTGATCGGCTCGCCGCCCGGATACGTCGGCCACGAAGAGGGGGGGCAGCTCACCGAGAAGGTGAAGCGCAACCCCTACTCGGTCGTGCTGCTCGACGAGATCGAGAAGGCGCACCCGGATCTGTTCAACATCCTGCTGCAGGTCTTCGAGGACGGACACCTCACGGACGGCCTCGGCAACCGGGTGAACTTCAAGAACACGATCATCATCATGACGTCGAACATCGGCGCCCGCTTCATCCAGAAGAAGGCGTCGCTCGGGTTCCAGTCGAGTGACTCGGGGGCGATCAGCCGCAGCGTCAACGACATGGTGCTCGGGGAAGTCCGGAAGACGTTCAACCCCGAGTTCATCAACCGCATCGACGAGATCATCGTCTTCGAGGCGCTGTCGGACGACGACCTGCGCACGATCACGCGGCTGCTGGTCGATCAGCTCAACAGCAATCTCGTGGACCGCAAGATCCAGCTCCAGCTGTCGTCCGAGGTCGTGGACTGGATCATCGAACAGACGTGCAAGGACCGCTCGTACGGCGCCCGGCCGCTCCGCCGCGCCATCCAGCGGTATATCGAGGATCCGCTCTCGGAAGAGCTCATCCGCGGCCGCCTCCAGGGCGGCGAGATCGAGGTCTACCTCGACGGCGGATCGCTCGCCTACCGGCCGGCGGGCCAGGCGCAGGAAGGCCGTCCGCTGGCCTGACGCGTCTAAAAGACGGTAAAATCGTGGCTTGGCGCTGCGCGGGTGCCCGCCCGCCGCAGCGCCGGCACGCTCCCCCATGCTGAATTCTCGTACTTGTCTGCTGGCCGTTGTCTTCTGCGCCGCCGCGGCGTTGCCGCTTGCCGCGCAGCCGCCCGCCAGCCCGGCCCCGGTTCCCACGCTGCCGCAGCAGCCGCCGCAGCAGCCAGCGGCGCAGAACCCCGCGCAGGTGCCGGCGCTCCCCGCGGCGACGGGCACCCTGTCGATTTGCGGCTATACCATCGGTCCCCCGGCGAAGCTGCCTCCGGACGGGTCCCCGCCGGTCGTCTACCAGGTCGGTCCCTGCTTCGCACAGCAGGGGGGCGCGTCGGTCATCGACCCGCAGACCTACATCTATTACATGCAGCTCAAGCCGAGCCAGCCGTCTCAGGGGATCTGGGTCCCGTGGGACGAGAAGGCGGAAGACACGGCGCTGCAGGACTTCAAGCGGCTCTGGGCGACGAACTTCCTCGACGATCTGTCGGTACACGTCTACGACTACGTGTTCTCGAACGGCGTCGTCGGGAAGGTGGTCCTCTACGACATGGAGGAGCGCCAGCGCGTGAAGATCGTCGACTACGTCGGCTCGAAGAAGGTCGAGCAGACGAAGATCGAAGAGGAGCTGAAGAACAAGGGGATTCAGATCCGCCTCGACTCGTTCATCGATCCGGGTCTCGTGCGCCGCGTCGCGGGTGTCGTCCGCGACCTGTATGCCGAGAAGGGCTACGAGTTCGCCGAAGTCAAACCGGTGGTCACGCCGGTGGCCGGCGGGCCGAAGCTGGTGCACCTGTCGTTCAACATCACCGAAGGGCCGAAGGTCAAGATTCGCGACGTCGAGTTCATCGGCAACAAAGACATCAGCGACGGCAAGCTCGCGGGCAAGATGAAGGAGAACAAGGCGCGCGGCTTCCTGTCCTTCATCACGGGCGGCGGCACGTACAAGGAAGAGAAGTTCGCGGAAGACGCGCAGCTCGTCGTCGATTACTACCGCGAGCGCGGCTACATCATGGCGCGCGTCGGCCAGCCCGAGCTGAAGGTGCTCGAGGATTCGTCCGACAAGAAGACGCGCTGGGTGCAGCTCCGCATCCCCGTGACCGAAGGGGAGCGCTACCGCGTCGGCGACTTCACGTTCGCCGGCAACAAGGTGGTCAAGAGCGAAGGGCTGCGCCCGCTGTTCAAGATCGAGTCCGGCGAATGGTACAACGAGAAAAAGATCCGGAAGGGGCTCGACAAGGCGCGCGAGCTCTACGGATCCGTCGGCTATTTCGAGTTCGTCGGCTATCCGGACCTGCAGCCGCGCGATCAGGCGGACGCCGGCCAGCCCGAGTCGAATGGCGACGGCACGCCGCAGCCTGACGTGAAGACCGCGGCGGCGCACGCCGGCCCTCCCGTCGTGGACGTCACGATGCGGATGGAAGAGGGCAAGCAGTACTTCGTCAACCGCATCACGTTTGCCGGCAATACGACGACGCGCGACAACGTGATCCGGCGCGAGATCCGCCTGTTCGAAGGGGGCGTCTTCAACACCGAGGCGCTGAAGTACAGCGTCCGCCGGCTCAATCAGCTCGGGTACTTCAAGACCCTCGAAGGGGACGCGATCGACGTCCAGAAAACGCCGAACACCGACAACAAGGTCGACGTGAAGCTCAAGTTCGAGGAGCAGAACCGGAACCAGGTCACGTTCGGCGCCGGCGTGTCGCAGTACGAGGGCTTCTTCGGGCAGCTGTCGTTTCAGACGTCGAACTTCATGGGCCGCGGCGAGACGTTCAGCATCTCGGCGCAGCAGGGCGATCGCGCGAAGAACTACCAGCTCGCGTTCACCGAGCCGTTCCTCTTCGATCGGCCGATCACGGCGGGCGCCGACATCTTCCTGCAGGAGATCGACTACATCGGCCAGTTCACGCAGGAGACCGCCGGCGCCAACACGGTCTGGGGCTTCCCGGTCGCGGACTTCTCGCGCATCTATCTGAACTACAGCTATCAGAAGGTGCGCGTGAAGGATCTGAATCCGCTCTATCGCGACCCGATCGTCCTCGCGAACAACCCGTACCTGCGCGACTCGCTCCTCATCGGTGAGGGAGGCGAGCGGCGCATCAGCAAGATCGGGCCGAGCTTCGTCTTCAACACGGTCGACAATCCGATGTTCCCGACGACCGGCAAACGCTACACGCTGTCGCTGGATGTCGCGGGGCTCGGCGGCAACGCCAAGTTCTATAATCCCCGCGCGGAAGGCATCTGGTACTTCCAGCAGAACCGGCGGATCTCGCTCGGGTTCCGCGCGCAGGTGGAGTACATCAGCCCGTACGGCGGGACGCTGCAGCTGCCGATCTTCGAGAAACTGTTCCTCGGCGGTGAGTACAGCATCCGCGGCTACGACATCCGCAGCGTCGGGCCGCGCGATCCGATCTCCGGTCTCGTCGTCGGCGGGAACAAGAGCCTGCTGTTCAACGCGGAGTACCTGATCAACATCGCGGGTCCCGTGCGGCTCGTCCTGTTCTACGACGCCGGGCAGGTGCAGGATCGCGGGTCGCGGATGCAGTGGGACGACTTCAAGACGTCGACGGGCGCGGAAGTCCGGTTCTTCATGCCGGTGCTGAACGTGCCGTTCCGGTTGATCTTCGCGGCCAATCCGCAGCGCTCCGGCGTGCTCGACAACCAGCTGCGGCCCGAGCGCGCGTTCAAGTTCCGTTTCGCGGTGGGCACCACTTTCTAACTGGCAACTGGCAACTGGTTACTCGTTACTGACTCTGAAAGGGCATCATCGACCATGAGACCGTTGAAGCTGATTTCCGCGGCGGCCATCCTGACGCTTGCGATGGCGGCCACTCCAGCGTTCGCGCAACCTCCGTCACAGCAGCAGCCGCCTGCGCAGCAGCCACCCGCGCAGCAGCCGCCCGCGCAGCAGCCGCCGACGCAGCAGAAGCCCGCGACGCCGCCACCGCAGCCCGCGCAGCCGCCGCGGCCGTTCCCGCAGGGCTCGAAGATCGCCTACATCGACATCCAGGCCGTCGCCAGCGGGTCCGCCACGGGCAAGGAAGCCTCGCAGAAGCTCCAGGCGCTCCAGCAGAAGAAGGTCGCGGAGATCGGCGAGAAGAACAAGCAGCTGCAGGCGCTGCAGTCGAAGCTGCAGCAGGGCGGCTCCGTGCTGAACGAGAGCGCGCGCGCGCAGCTCGAGAAAGATATCGACAAGCTGCAGCGTGACATCCAGTTCTCGCAGCAGAATGCGCAGGCCGAGTTCAACGATCTCCAGAACGAGCTGCAGGCGGACTTCCAGAAGAAGCTGATGCCGATCATCGAGCAGGTCGCCAACGAGAAGGGGCTGCTGATGGTGTTCAGCATCCGCGACTCGGGAATCGCGTGGGCCGAACCGGGTCTCGACGTGTCCGACGAAGTCGCCAAGAAACTCGACGCGGCGAATCCCTCGGCGCCCGCCAAGAAGTGATCTGATAGACTCGCTTTCCGTGTCCGGCATCACGATTCCGCAGACCCTCGAGCGGCTCTGCTTCCGATATCCGTCACCGCTCGTCGACGCGGTGACGGAGCACGATCCAGGACGACGCCTCGTCGCCGTCAAGAACGTCACGGTCAACGAGGAGTTCTTTCAGGGACACTTCCCGGGCGCGCCGCTGATGCCGGGCGTGCTCATGATCGAAACCTTCGCCCAGATCGCCACGCTGCTCCTGCTGGGCAACGGGGAAGGGGGCCCGGCGGCGCGCGCCTGGCTCCGCGGCGTGGATGATGCGAAGTTCCGCCGGCAGGTGGTGCCGGGCGATCGCCTGACGCTCGAGGTCACGCTTGGCTGCCGCCGCCGTCATCTCGCGCGTGCGCACGCCATGGCGTCGATCGGCGACACCGTGGTCGCCGAGGCGGACCTGCTGATGGGCCTCGTGCCCGTGGAGGCCCCGGCGGGGCGCCGGGGCGTGCGCATCGACCCGACGGCGATCGTCCACGAGCGCGCGCGCATCGGCGCGGGCACGACGGTCGGCCCGTTCACGATCGTGGGAGAGCAGGTCGAGATCGGCCGCGACTGCCGCATCGGATCGTCGTGCGTGATCGACGGCGATACCCGCATCGGCGACGGCAACCAGATCTTCCCGTTCGCGTCGATCGGCCTCATCCCGCAGGACCTGAAGTTCCGCGGCGAGCCGACGCGGCTCACGATTGGCGACCGCAACGTCTTCCGCGAGTTCGTCACCGTCCATCGCGGGACGGCGGGCGGCGGCGGCGTGACCGAGATCGGCAACGACAACGTCTTCATGGCGTACGCGCACGTCGCGCACGACTGCCACATCGGCAACCAGACGATTTTCGGCAACGCCGCGACGCTGGGCGGCCACGTGACCGTCGAGGACTTCGCGACGATCAGCGCGTTCTCGGGCGTTCATCAGTTCTGCCGCGTCGGCAAGCACGCGTTCATCGGCGGATTCTCGGTGATCACGAAGGACGCGCTGCCGTTCGCGAAGACCGTCGGCAACCGCGCGCGCATCTACGGCTTGAACACGATCGGCCTCATCCGCCGCCGCTTCTCGCAGGACACGATTACGAAATTGCGCCGCGCGTACCGGTACCTGCTGCACTCGAACACGAGCCGCGCGCTCGCCCAGATCGAGCGCGATCCGTCGCTCCAGTGCGATGAGGTCCGCTACGTCGTGCAGTTCATCCGGACGTCGAAGCGCGGCGTCGGCCTGCGGCGCCCGAGCCGCCGGCTGGAGGAGGTCGTCGAGGAATGAGCGGTGCGGATCGGGCTGATCGCCGGTAACGGCCGCTTTCCGTTCCTCGCGCTCGAGGGGGCCCGCAGTCTCGGCCACGACGTCACCGTCGTCGCCATCAAGGAAGAAGCCTTCCCCGAACTGGCCGACGCCGCCGCGCGGCACGGCGCCGCGATCCACTGGGTCTCCCTCGGCCACCTCGGGCAGTGCATCAAGATTCTGAAGACGGCCGGCGCGGCACGCGCCGTCATGGCCGGCCAGGTCAAGCACGCGAAGATCTTTTCCGGCATCATTCCCGACCTGACGCTCCTCTCCGTCCTCACCAAACTGCGATCGAAGAACACCGACGCGCTGATCTCGGCGGTGGCCGACGTCCTGCGCGGCGAGGGCATCGAGCTGCTCGATTCGACGACGTTTCTCGCGCCGCTGCTGGCGAAGGCGGGCCGTCTGAGCCGCCGCGCGCCGTCGGCCGACGAGGAGGTGGATTTCGCCTTCGGCTGGCGCATGGCGGACGCGATCGCGGGGCTCGACATCGGCCAGACGGTGATCGTCAAGGACAAGGCGGTCGTCGCCGTCGAGGCGATGGAGGGGACCGACGAAGCGATCCGCCGCGCGGGCTTGCTCGCCGGACCGGGCACGCGCGTGGTCAAGGTGGCCAAGCCCAATCAGGACATGCGCTTCGACGTCCCCGTCGTCGGGGTCGCGACGATTACCGCGATGCGCGCCGCCGGCGCGACCGCGCTCGCGATCGATGCCGGACGCACGCTGGTGATGGACGGCGAGCGGTTCGTGGACGCAGCCGACGAGTGCGGCATTGCGGTCGTCGGCCGCGATGTCAATGCTGAACGCTGAATGCTGAACATCGAGCTGGAAGCTGGAAGCTGGAAGCCGGGAGCTTCTAGTGTCGCGTAGCGCGTTGCGCGTCGCGGTGATTGGCGTCGGGCATCTCGGCCGCCATCATGCGCGCCTGCTCGCGTCGCTCGACGGCGCCGCGCTGACGCACGTCGTCGATACCGACGCCGATCGCGCGAAAGCGGCGGCGCAGGCGACGGGCGCGCAGGCGCTGCAGGATTATCGGGAGGTCCTCGATCGGGTCGATGCAGTCACCGTCGCCGTGCCGACGGAGCTGCACCGCGAGATCGCGATGCCGTTCCTCGAGCGCGGGATCGGCGTCCTTGTCGAAAAGCCGATGGCGCGTTCGCTCGATGAGGCGGACGCGCTGCTGAACGCGGCGCGCGCCTCCGGCGCCACGCTCGCCGTCGGCCACACCGAGCGGTACAACCCGGCGATCGCCGCCATCCTGCCGCACGTGACGACGCCGCGGTTCATCGAAGTCCATCGGCTCGGCGCGTTCCCCGATCGCAGCCTCGACATCGACGTCGTCTTCGATTTGATGATCCACGATCTCGACGTGATTCTGTCGCTGGTCAAGTCGGACGTGGCTGCGATCGAGGCGGTCGGCGTTCCCGTGCTGACGCCGCGCTACGACATCGCGAACGCGCGGCTGCGGTTCGAGAACGGCTGCATCGCGAACGTCACGGCGAGCCGGATCAGCCGCGAGCGCGTCCGCAAGATCCGCTTCTTCCAGCCCGACGCGTACATCTCCATCGACTACGCGGCGCAGGAGGTCGAGGGCTGGCGCCTGGCGCGGCGCCCAGGCGAGCGCCCCGCGATCGAGGGAGGGCCGCTGCCGGTCGCACGCCAGGAGCCGCTCGCGCGCGAGCTGGCGGACTTCGTCGCGGCCTGCCGCGACAGGCGCCTGCCGCTCGTGACCGGCGACGACGGCCGCCGCGCGCTGGCGCTGGCGCAGGCGATCGCGGACAAGATGGAGAGCGTCTGATCGCACGCCACGGATCTCACGCCAAGGAGCCAGCGGATATCACGCCAAGAGGGCTCACGCCAAAGGAGCTAGGGAGCCAAGGGATCTCACGCCACGGGATCTCACGCTAAGGAGCCAAGCAGCCAAGGGATCTCACGCCAAGCGATCGCCAGTGTGGTGGTGTGGGACGGCGCGTGGGCAAAGATCTGCGCGAGTGAGGTGGCGGCGTCGAGCGCGCGCGGTGCGCGCGCTGGCGGGCAGGGGGTCCGCGGAGACAAGCAGCGGGTGAGCGGAAGCGCTGTTTGTCTCCGTGGACCCACTGCCCGTCAGTGAGCCCCGCCGCAGGCGGGGCACTCGACGCCGCCGCGGGAACTCGCGCGGGCTTGGCTCCTTGGCTCCTTGGCGTGAGATCACGGCGCGCGCCGGACCTGATAACATCGGCAGGATCTGTCAGGTGCCATGTTCAACGACTTGAACGCCTTCATCGCGGCGCTGGAGCGGGAGCGCGAGCTGGCGCGGATCGGCGAGCCGGTGAGTCCGGACCTCGAGATTTGCGCGGTCACCGACCGGGTGTCGAAATCGGCCGGGGGCGGGCCGGCGCTGCTGTTCGAGCGGCCCGCCGGGTTCGACGTCCCCGTCGCGATCAACCTGTTCGGGTCGCTGAAGCGCATGTGCATGGCGCTTGGCGTGCGAACGCTCGACGACCTCGCGCGCGAGATCGACGAGCTCGCCACGCCGAAGGTGCCGGCCGGCATGATGGACGCGCTGAAGATGCTGCCGATGGCCAACCGCCTGCGCGATCTCATGCCGAAAACCGTGAAGGACGCCCCCTGCCAGGAGGTGGTCCGGAAGGACGGGTCGCTGGAGGAGTTCCCGATCCTGAAATGCTGGCCGGAAGACGGTGGGCGCTTCATCACGCTGCCGCTCGTGTTCACGCGCGACCCGGAATCCGGCGCGCGCAACATCGGCACGTACCGCATGCAGGTATTCGACGGCCGCACGACCGGCATGCACTGGCAGCGGCACAAGGGAGGCGCGCAGCACCATCGCGTCGCGGAGCGGCTCGGACGCCGGCTGCCCGTCGCCGTCGCGATCGGTCCCGACCCGGCGCTGACGTACGCCGCGACCGCACCGATGCCGGAAGGACTCGACGAGCTGATGCTCGCCGGCTTCCTGAGGCGCGAGCGCGTCGAGATGGTCCGATGCGTGACGGTCGACCTCGAGGTCCCCGCGAACTCGCAGATCGTGCTCGAGGGCTACGTCGATCCCGGCGAGCGCCGACGCGAGGGGCCGTTCGGCGATCACACCGGCTTCTACTCGCACGCGGCGGACTTTCCCGTCTTCCACCTCACGTGCCTCACGCACCGCCGCCGGCCGATTTATCACACGACCGTTGTCGGTGTGCCGCCGATGGAGGACTACTATCTCGGCAAGGCGAGCGAGCGCATCTTCCTGCCGCTCATCCGGAAGACGCTGCCCGAGATCGTCGACATGCACTTTCCCGCCGCCGGCATCTTCCACAACATCGTCATCGTCTCGATCGACAAGCGGTATCCGGGCCATGCGCGCAAAATCATGAACGCGTTCTGGGGGCTCGGCCAGCTGATGTTCTCGAAGACGATCATCGTGGTCGACAAGGACGTGGACGTCCAGAACGAGGCGGAAGTGGCGTGGATCGTCGGGACGCACATCGACCCTGAGCGCGACACGCAGTTCACGCGCGGGCCGATGGACGACCTCGAGGATGCAACCGATCTGCCGGCGTACGGCGGCAAGATGGGCATCGACGCGACGCGCAAGTGGGCCTCCGAGGGCTTCACGCGCTCCTGGCCGGCGCGGATCCGGACGACGGCGGATGCCGCGGCAAAGGCAGAGATTGTGTGGGAACAGATTCGGAAGGGGTGGCGGCCGTGACCTCGATGCCGCTGGAAGCGGTGCGCGAGCTGCTCGACAATCGCAACCTGATCACGACCGGCATGCGCGCCGACGAAGCGCGGCGCGCCCGGCACGGAACGCGGGCGACCTTCGTCCGCGTGCTGGAGGTTCACGTCGATGCGATCCCCTCGTCGTGGCCCGCGGGAACCAGCGCCGGAGAGGTCCGGTTGGTCGGCGCGCCCGCATCCATCGACGCCGCAGTCGCCGCCGTCGAGCGCGCGATCGCGCTGGCCGGCGACGTGCCCGTCACCGCATTCTCGCTCTCGGATCTGGGTTCGCTCGCCGGCTCCTCGCCTGGCGGATGGCGCGGCGTCTTCGACAGGTTGCGCGGCGCCGGACTCACGCAGATCGCGGACGCGCCGCTCGATGCGTCAGACGATCTCCGTAGCATTTTCGAAGCGCTGCACGCCGCCGGCATGTCCGCGCCGCGGCTGACCGTCCATCATGGGCCAGGAGATCGAGAGGGTTGGATCGCGCTGATCCGTCGCGCGACGGACCTGCAGGCATCGGCCGGCGGCATTCGCGCCTTCGCGCCCCTCCCGCGCATCGTCGATCCTGCGCAGCCGTCCACCGGCTACGACGACGTGATCGCCGTCGCGCTGGCGAGGCTGATCGCGGACACCATTCCCTCCATCCAGGTGGACTGGGCGCTGTACGGCCCGAAGCTCGCGCAGGTGGCGCTCACCATGGGGGCCGACGACGTCGACTCGATTTCGCCGTTCGAGGGGGATCTCGGACGCCGCCGCAGTCCCATCGAGGAGATTCGCGGAAACATCGCGGCGGCGGGACTCGACGCGGCGGAGCGCGACGGACGGTTCGACTCGCGCGCGGCGGCGCAACCGGCGCAATGACCGTCCGGCTCGGTGCCGTCGGGTACCTGAACGCGCGTCCGCTCGTCTACGGCCTGGATCGCGATCCCCGGTTTGCGCTGCGCTTCGACGTGCCATCCGCGTGCTCGTCGCTCCTGCACGCCGACCGGATCGACGTCGGGATGATTCCGTCGATCGAGTATCAGCGGGGCTCGGACGATTACCGGATCGTGCCTGGCCTCGGCATCATTTCCGATGGCGACGTGGCCTCGGTCGCCCTGTTCTCGCGCGTGCCCATCGACCGCGTGACGCGCCTCGGCCTCGACACCAGTTCACGCACGTCCGCCGGACTGACGCGCGTCATGTGCCGCGAGGTGTGGCGGATCGATCCCGCGTTCGTCGACGTCTCGCCGGAGGCGG
Organism: Vicinamibacterales bacterium; assembly: GCA_035700625.1. Lineage (GTDB taxonomy): Bacteria > Acidobacteriota > Vicinamibacteria > Vicinamibacterales > 2-12-FULL-66-21 > DASSOM01. The sequence goes on along the minus strand of DASSOM010000033.1, from coordinate 12,731 downwards.
CCGTCCGCGTGGACGGCTGCGACGCCGCGCTCGTCATCGGCGATCCGGCGCTGTTCCTCGACCATGCGTCGGCGGGCTTCACGAAGATCGATCTGGGTGGAGCCTGGACGCGCGCGACCGGCTTGCCGTTCGTCTGGGCCGTGTGGGCCGGACGCGCCGGCGCGCTGCGCCCGGAACACGTCGCGGCGCTGCAGACGGCGGCGCGCGAAGGCGTCGCGCATAGCGACGACATCGCCGACGCGTACGCCGGCCCCGAGCGTGCGGCGCTGTGCCGCGTATATTTCCGCGAGCACATCAAGTACGCGCTGGGCGAGCGCGAGATCGCCGGGCTCACGCAGTACTGGCATCTTGCCGCACGCCACGGTGTCATCGCGGCGGCGCGCCCGGCGGTGTTCTATGAGGCCGGGTAGGGATCTCACGCCAAGGAGCCAAGGGATCTCACGGCAAGGCGTCCACGGGGTCTCACGCCAAGGAGCCAAGGAGCCACGGGTCTCACGCCAAGGCGTCCACGGGGTCTCACGCCAAGGAGCCAAGTAGCTACGGGATCTCACGCCAAGGCGTGCAAGGGATCTGACGCCAAGGCTCAATGCGTTCTGCGATCGCCATTGCAGAACATGCGACGTTGATTCAGCTGGCACCCTGCAAAAACTGCGACCTTCCAGCGGGATGAGGCGCGATCATTCGACTTCTTGCTGGGCATGCGACATGCTCCGGCGTGGACGCATGGCTACTGCAGAAGAACTCGATCGTGCCGCCCACGAAATCGTGGAGAGCAGCTTCTCCGTCCATCGGACGTTCGGCCCCGGATGTTACGAGGAGATGTACGTCCACTGTCTCTCGTACGAATTGCGCAAGCGTGGGCTGACGTTTCACCAAAAGGTGCCACTCAGTCTTCGATATGAGGATCTGGTGGTGCCCCGGGCCTACGAGGCGGACTTCATCGTCGTACCGGGCGTCCTGATCGAGGTGAAAGCCGTCGAACGAACGGCCGGCGTCCACCTGCGACAAGTGAGTACGTACTTGAGAATCACCGGCCTGCCGCTAGGGCTGCTCGTAAACTTCGGCGCCGAGACGCTGAAGGAAGGTGTCCGACGGGTCGTCAACAATTTTCCGGTCGGCACCGCCAGCTATATGGTGGGGAACGCGGTTGTTCTGAGCTCGGATGCTGCTTCAGCCGCCCTGCCGCCTGCTGAATGCTGAATAGCGATAGCAGCAGCTCGTCTTGGCGTGAGATCCCGTGGCGGCGCGGCTCCTGCGTGAGATCCCCTGGCTGCTTGGCTGCTTGGCGAGAGATCCCGTGGACGCCTTGGCGTGAGATCCCTTGGCGGCGTGGCTCCTTGGCGTGAGATCCCGTGGCGGCGTGGCTCCTTGGCGTGAGATCCGTCGCCGCTTGGCGCGAGCCGCGCCTTCGCGTGAGAATAGAGGCGTGACCCGTGTTGCCCAGATAGCGGAGCACGTCCGCGCCGGCGGCCGCGTGACGACGGACGAGGCGCTCGCGCTCTACCACGACGCGCCACTCCCGCTCCTCGGCGCGCTCGCCGACGGCATCCGCGCCCGCAAGCATCCCGACGGCATCGTCACGTACATCATCGACCGCAACGTCAACTACACGAATGTGTGCGTGGCACGCTGCAACTTCTGCGCGTTCTACCGGCCCGTCGGCTCCGCCGAGGGCTACGTGCTCGGCTTCGACGAGATCTTCCGCAAGATCGACGAGACGATCGCCCTCGGCGGCGTGCAGCTGCTGCTGCAGGGTGGGCACAACCCCGACCTGCCGATCGAATGGTTCGAGGACCTGTTCCGTGCCGTCAAGCAGCGGTATCCGTCGTTCTGCCTGCACGCGCTCTCGCCGCCCGAGATCATTCACCTCTCGCGTCTCACGCGTCAGCCGGTGCCCGCGATCATCGACCGCCTCGTCGTCGCGGGTCTCGACAGCATTCCCGGCGGCGGCGCCGAGATCCTCGTCGATCGCGTGCGGCGTCTGCTGAACTGCTACGGCAAGGCGACCGCCGACGAGTGGCTCGACGTCACGCGCCACGCGCACCGGGCCGGCCTGCAGACGACGGCCACGATGATGTACGGGCACGTGGAGACGGTGGAGGAGCGGCTCGAACATCTGACCCGCCTGCGAGCGCTGCAGGACGAGACGGGTGGCTTCACGGCGTTCATCACCTGGAGCTACCAGCCGGAGCACACGGAGCTCGGGGGCAGCGAAGCCACCGGCCTCGAATACCTCCGCATGCTGGCCCTCGCGCGCGTCGTCCTCGACAACTTCCCGAGCCTGCAGGCGTCGTGGGTCACGCAGGGCGGCAAGGTCGGTCAGCTCAGTCTCGCGTACGGCGCGAACGACATGGGCAGCGTGATGATCGAAGAGAACGTCGTCCGCGCGGCCGGCGCGAGCTACTGCATGGACGAGATCGAGATCGTCCGCAACATCGAGAACGCCGGCTTCATCCCGCGCCGCCGCGACATGCACTACACGATCCTTGGCGAGCCGATCTTCCGTGAGCGCGCCGTGCCGCGGATGCTGGAGCTGGCGGTGGCCCGCGGCGACGGCGACACCAGCCGTCCGCCGGAGATCGATCGCTATCCCGCCCGCAGCGCCGCCGAGAAGAAGGCGCGCCTCAATCCTTGATTCATTACCGCGCGTCCTGGGTCCTCCCGATCGCGTCGCCGCCGATCCGCGACGGCGTCGTGCACGTCGAGGACGGCGTCATTCGCGGCGTCGACCGATCGATCAGCGGGCACGACGTCGACCTCGGATCGGTGGCCATTCTTCCGGCGCTCGTCAACGCGCACACGCATCTCGAACTGTCGTGGATGCGCGGACTCGTGAAGCCGGGGCACAGCATGCCGCTCTGGGCGGAGCGGCTGATGCGCCTGAGAGCCGGGGAAGGAAAGCCACAGAAAAACACGGAAACACCGCCACAGAAAAACACGGAAGAACACAGACGAGATGAATCTGCGGCTGCGATCGCGGCGGCGCGCGCGGCGGGAACGGGCCTCGTCGGCGACGTCACGAATACGTTCGCCGCGTACGAGCCTCTGGCGCAGAGCGGAATCGGCGGCGCGGTGTTTCGTGAGCTGCTCGGGTTCAACCCGGCGGCAGCCGAGACGGTGATGGCGGACGCTGAGGCGGAAATGGCGCGCATCCCCCCGAACCCGCGACTGAACACTACGGTCGTGCCCCACGCGCCGTATTCCGTGTCCCCGGCCTTGTTCGCGCTGATCGCGGCGCGTGCCGGCGGCGCGACGATGAGCATCCACCTCGCGGAGTCGCGGGAAGAGGTCGAGTTCCTGCGCACCGGCAGGGGAGAGTGGCGGCGGATCCTCGAGATGCTCGGCGTGTGGGACGACGCGTGGGAAGTGCCTGGCTGTGGACCGGTCGAATACATCGCCCGTTTTGGACTGGTGGGCCCGAATCTGCTCGCGGTCCACGGGGTGCAGTTCACGGACGAGGAGCTGGGCGTGCTCGCGCGCGCCGGCGCGACGGTCGTGGCGTGTCCGCGCAGCAATAAGTGGACGGGCGCCGGAGAACCGCCGGTCGAGCGCTTCTATGCGTCGGGTGTGCGCGTGGCCGTCGGTACCGACAGCCTCGCGAGCGTCGAGGATCTGAACGTCTTCGCCGAACTCGCCGAGATGCGCCGTCTTGCGCCGTCGGTGCCCGCGCGCCGGCTGCTCGAAAGCGCCACCCGCACAGGTGCCAACGCGCTCGGTTTCGGCACCGGGTTCGGCACGCTCGAAGCCGGCAAACGCGCCGCGATCATCGCCGTCCGCATACCGCGGGACGTCGCGGATGTGGAAGAATATCTGGTCGGCGGAGTTGATCCCCTGGACATTACGTGGCCCGAAACGGACGTCGAACCGTGAACCCGAGCCTCGAACCATGAACCGGCTGAAGACCTACCTCTCCTTCGTCCGCTTCAGCCACAGCGTCTTCGCGCTGCCGTTCGCGCTGACGGGTGCGCTGCTGGCCGTCCACCGTGCCGGCGGCTGGGATGCCCGCATCGTCGCCTGGCGGGTCCTCTGGATCGTCATCGCGATGGTCGCTGCGCGCAGCGCTGCGATGGGGTTCAACCGCCTCGCCGATGCCCGACACGACGCGCTGAATCCCCGCACCGCCTCTCGCGAACTGCCGCGCGGCGCGATGACGAGCGGGGAGGCGCGGTTGTTCGTCACGATCGCCTCGGTCGTCTTTGTCGTGTCCGCCTGGATGCTCAGCCAATTGTGCTTCGTCCTGTCGCCGGTCGCGCTCGCGATCGTGTTCTGGTATTCGCTGGCGAAGCGCTACACGCACTTCACGCAGCTGTTTCTCGGCCTCGCGATGGCGGTGGCGCCCGTCGGGGGATGGCTCGCGGCCGGTGGGCCGTTCTTCGCGGCGGAGCCGTGGCTGCTCGCCGCCGCCATCGGGACGTGGGTCGGTGGCTTCGACGTGCTGTATGCCTGCCAGGATCTCGACTTCGATCGCGCGCATGGTCTGCGATCGATCCCGGTGAAGTTCGGCGTCCGCCGATCGCTGACCATCTCGCGCGCGATGCACGTCATCGCGGTCGGCTGCCTTTTCGCGCTGGGCGGCGTCGCGGATCTCGGCCGGGTGTACGTCGGCGGTGTCATCGCGGTCGCCGTCCTGCTCGCGTACGAGCAGTCGCTCGTGAGCGAACGCGATCTCTCGCAGGTGAAGCGGGCCTTCGATCTGAACGGCTACGTCGGACTGCTGTATCTCGCCGCAACCGCGGCGGCGGTGTATGTCCGCTGACGCGCCGAAGCGGACGTTCGCGCTCGCGATCACCGGCGCCAGCGGCGCGCTGTACGCCGTCCGCACGTTCGCGGCGCTGCTCGAGCGCGGCTTTCACGTCGAGCTCGTCGTCTCGGAATACGGCCGGCGGCTGCTGCGCGACGAGCTGGGAGAGAAGGCGGCGGTGGACCGTCTGCGCGACTACGTCGCGGAGCGCTACGGCGACGCCACGCGCGCGGGCACGCACACGCTGCTCAGCAACAAGGATCTCGGTGCCACGATCGCGAGCGGCAGCCACGGCTGCGAAGGCCTGGCCATCGTCCCCTGCTCGATGAAGACGCTGGCGGGCGTGGCGCACGGCCTGTCGCGCAATCTGATCGAGCGCGCGGCGGACGTGATGCTGAAGGAACGCCGCCGGCTGGTGATCGTCCCGCGCGAAACCCCGATGAGCCTGCCGCAGCTGCGCAACATGGTCCTGTGCGCCGAGGCCGGCGCGACCGTCCTGCCCGCGATGCCGGCGTTCTACCAGATGCCGACGAACCTGGACGACCTCGCGGACTTCATGACGGGGAAGATCCTGAGTGCCCTGGGGCTGGAACACGACCTGTATCCCCCGTGGCAGGGTTGAGGGATCCCCCACACGATGCCGGCGCCCCCAGACAAATCCGCCGCGACGATCGCGACGATGTTCGACGCGATCGCCGGGCGGTACGACTTCCTCAATCACACGCTCAGCGCAGGGCTCGACAGGCGGTGGAGGCGCACCGCCGTGCGGGCACTCGATCTGCCCGCGAGTCCCTGCGTGGTGGACGTGTGCGCCGGGACGGCGGATCTGGCGCTGGCCGTCGCGGCCGCGCGGCCGCGCGCGACGGTGCTCGGCGTCGACTTCGCGGCTGCGATGCTGCGCATCGGACGGGACAAGATCGCGAACGCGGGGCTCGGCTCCGCGATCAGACTCGCGCGGGGCGATGCGATGCAGCTGCCGGTCCCGGACGGATGGGCCGATGCGGTGACGGTCGGTTTCGGGATTCGCAACGTGGCGGAGCCGGAGCGCGCGCTCGCGGCATTCGCGCGCGTGTTGAAGCCCGGCGGCCGGCTTGCCATCCTCGAGTTCGGTGAGCCGACTGTCCCCGGCATCCGCGCGATCTACAACTGGTACTTCCGCGCCGTCCTGCCGCGGTTGGGCCGGCTCGTCTCGAAGCACCAGAGCGCCTACTCGTATCTGCCCGCCTCGGTCAGCGCGTTTCCTCCACCGGCTGAGTTTGCCGCCACCATTGCGCGCAGCGGTTTTCGCGACGTGCGCGCCGTCCCGCTGAGCCTCGGCATCGTCTATCTGTACGTCGCCGCGACCCCCGAAGAGCCCCAAACGCCCGTATAATCGATAAGTTCCTGATGTACTTCGACTTCGACGACCTCCGGCCCGACACGCCGACGCTGCCGAGTTCCATCTCGCGCCGCGAGGGAGTCCTGCTGTCGATCATCGCGCACATGGCGTTCGTGATCCTCGTGCTGGTCTGGCCCATGCTGCCGTTCGTCCGCGCGATGGAGGCGCGGCAGCAGGCCGCGCTCGAGGCGCGTCAGGCGAAGCTGCTCGAGGAGCAGCGGAAGCATCAGCGATTCGTGTTCGTGGAACCGAGCATCGACGTCGAGACGAAGATGCCGAAGGTGCTCGCCGAACTCTCCGACCGCAACCGCCGGAAGACGAGCGTGGAACGCGCGCCGACGCCGAAGAACAATCTTCCGTTCTCGCGCGGCAATTCGCCGGAGCGCGTCGAGTCCCCGGGGGCACCGTCGCCGCGGCATCAGCGCGGTGCGGAGGAGACCGCTCGCGCGAAGCCGGAGCCTCCCGCGCCGCAGGCGACGCCCGACCCTGGCGCGGTGGTGCTGCCGGAGGCGCCGGCGGCGCCGCCGGCCCGCCCGGAGGAGCCGCGGCCGCGTCCGGGACCGTCCGCGGGGATTCTGTCGGACGCGATCCGCAACGTCCAGCGGTACGCGCAGGGAGAGACGCTGCAGAACCAGCAGGGCGGCGGCGACGCGGGTCCATCGATCCAGTTCGACACGAAAGGCGTCGAGTTCGGTCCGTGGCTGCGCCGGTTCGTCGCGCAGATCCGCAGCAACTGGTTCGTCCCGTACGCGGCGATGTCGCTGCGCGGACACGTCGTACTGACGTTCAACGTGCACAAGGACGGGCGGATCACCGATCTCCAGGTCCTGCGTCCTTCGTCAGTCGACGCGTTCACGAACTCCGCGTTCAACGCGATCCGCTCGTCGAATCCGACGCAGCCGCTGCCGCCCGAATATCCGGACGAGCAGGCGTTCTTCACGGTGACGTTCTACTTCAACGAGACGCCGCCGGATGGCGGCGGTCAGTGAAGCCGCCCACACGCGCGCAGCAGACCGGGCTGCTGATCACCCTGCTCGCGCTCACCGCGTATGCGGTTGCGCGCGCCTTCCGACTCGTGTGACGGATTCTCCCCTCCTCCTGGCCATCGTCGGTCCGACCGCCACGGGGAAGAGTGCGCTCGGGATCGCGCTTGCGGCCCGGCTCGACGGCGAGATCGTCGCGTGCGATTCAACGGCGGTGTATCGCGGGTTCGATATCGGGACGGACAAAGTCCCGGCGGACGAGCAGCAGGGCGTCGCGCATCACATGGTCGATGTTGCGGATCCCGAGGAGGCGTACTCCGCGGCGCGCTACGCGCGCGAAGCGGCGGCGGCCATCCGCGGCATCACCGCACGCGGACGCGTGCCGATCCTGGTTGGCGGCACCGGGTTCTACTATCGCGCGCTGACGCGCGGGTTGTTCGAAGGCCCCGCGCGCGATGCCGCGCTCCGCGCGCGGCTCGATCGCGTGGCGGCGCGGCGGGGCCCCGAGGCGTTGCACCGCTGGCTCGCGCACGTCGATCCGGCATCGGCCGCGCGCGTGCAGCCGCGCGATCGTCAGCGGCTCGTGCGCGCCCTGGAAGTGTGGCTGCTGACCGGCCGTCCGATGACCGAGCACTTCGCGGCGACCGCCTCGCCGCTGCCCGAGTACGAGGTCGTCACGTTCGGGCTCCGGATTCCGCCGGATCAGACCGCGTCGCGCGTCGCACGGCGCGTGGACCAGCAGTTCGCGCGCGGTCTGCTGGACGAGATCCGCGGCCTCCTTGCGCGCGGCGTCCCGCCGACCGCCCACCCGTTCACCGGTCTGGTGTACCGTCAGGCGCTCGAACACCTGCAGGGGGTCCGCGACGAGCCCGCGACCCGCGCGTTGATCGTCCAGGAGAACCGCCGCTACGCGCGCCGCCAGTTGATCTGGTTCCGCCGCGAGCCCGGCGTGCAGTGGATCGACGCGCCCGGTGAGGATCCGCAAACGCTCGACCGCGTGCTGTCGCACCTCGCCCCTCGAGCCTCGCACTTCGAACCTCGAACCTCGCCCCTCGAGCCATGAACCGCCCGAACAGAGCCATCCTCATCGTTCTCGACAGCGTCGGCATCGGCGAACTGCCGGACGCGGCCGAGTACGGTGATCAGGGCAGCGATACGCTCGGCAACATCTCGCGCCGCGTGCCGCTGCGCATCCCGACGCTGCGATCGCTCGGCCTCGCGAACGTCGTCCGCCTCGAAGGCGTCGCGCCCGTCGATCGTCCGGCCGGGGCGTTCGGCCGCATGGCCGAGCGATCCGCGGGCAAGGATTCCGTCACCGGTCACTGGGAACTCACCGGGGTCGTGCTCTCGAAAGCGTTTCCCACGTTTCCGGACGGATTTCCGGCGGATCTCATGACCGCATTCGAGTCGCGTATCGGACGCGGCACGCTCGGCAACGTCGCCGCGTCGGGCACCGTGATCATCGACAGGCTCGGTGAAGAACACATGCGCACGGGCCGGCCGATCGTCTACACGTCGGCCGACAGCGTCTTCCAGATCGCCGCGCACGAAGAGGTCATCCCCGTGGCCGAGTTGTACCGGATCTGCGAGATCGCGTACGAGCTCGCGGGCGAGGGGATGGGGATCGGGCGCGTCATCGCGCGTCCGTTCGTCGGCACGCCCGGGCACTTCACCCGGACGGCGAACCGCCGCGATTTCGCGCTGCCGCCGGCAGGGACGACGCTGCTCGATGCGCTGACGGCGGCCGGACATCACGTCACGGCGATCGGCAAGATCGAGGATCTGTTTGCGGGCCGCGGCATCACGCGCGCCGTTCACACCACGAGCGACGATCACGGCATGGACGAAGTGGAGCGGGCGATGGCGAACGCGTCAGGCCTCATCTTCGCCAACCTCGTCGACTTCGATACGCTCTTCGGCCATCGCAACGATCCGGCCGGCTACGCGGCCAACCTCGAACGATTCGATGCGCGCCTCGCGCGCCTGCTGCCGATGCTGCGCGCCCGCGATCTGCTCATCGTCACGGCCGACCACGGCAACGACCCGACGACCCCGAGCACCGACCATTCGCGCGAGTACGTGCCGCTGCTGCTCGCCGGCGCGGCCGTACCACACGGCCTCGACCTCGGCACGCGCGAGACCTTCGCGGATCTCGGGCAGACGATCGCGGACTTGTTCGGCGTCGGTCCGCTCGCGAACGGCAGGAGCTTTTTTGAATCCCTGATCACGAATCCCTAATCGCTGATCCTCGAATCCCCGATCCTTATCCCGAATCACTTATCCCACATCGCCAATCCGGACCGATTAGGGATGGCGATTAGGGATCCTCATCAGGGATTCCTCGCGCGGGCGCATTTGTGATTTACTCGTGTACCGTGTTGATTCGTGAGCAGCTCGAGGCGCGCGAGCGGCAGATCCTCGCGCCGCGGGCGGCGCGCAGCGCGGACACGCGCGGCCGCCTCCGCCCCGAGCCGGAAGATCCCATCCGCCCCGCCTTTCAACGCGACCGCGACCGCATCATCCACTGCAAGGCATTCCGCCGTCTCAAGCACAAGACGCAGGTCTTTTTCGCGCCGACCGGCGATCACTACCGCACGCGGCTGACGCACACGCTCGAGGTCTCGCAGATTGCGCGCAGCGTCGCCAAGGTGCTGCAGTTGAACGAGGAGCTCACCGAAGCCATCGCGCTCGGCCACGACCTCGGACACACGCCGTTCGGGCATGCCGGCGAGCGCGTGCTCCAGTCGCTCGTGCCCGGCGGATTCGAGCACTACGAACAGAGCCTCCGCATCGTCGACGTGCTCGAGAACGACGGTCAGGGGCTGAACCTCACGTGGGAAGTGCGCGACGGGATCGCGCGGCACTCGAAAGGCAAGCACGGCGTGCCCGTCGGCGCGGACCCCGCGCACCGCGCGAGCACGATCGAAGGGCAGGTCGCGCGCGTCGCCGACATCATCGCCTACGTCAATCACGACATCGACGACGCCGTGCGCGCCGGGCTGCTGCGGCCGGAAGACCTGCCGGCGCAATACACCGAGGTCCTCGGCAAGTCGTCCTCCGCCCGCATCGGCCGGATGGTCACCGACGTCGTCGTCCGGACGCTGGAAGACGGCCTCAGCGAGATCCGCATGAGCGACGACGTGCTGGAGGCGACCGTCGGCCTGCGCAGCTTCCTGTTCGACGCGGTCTACGAGAACGACCTCGCGACCTCCGAGTTCGGGAAAGCGTCCGGCATCCTCGGCGGGCTGTGGGAAAAGGTGCGCGAGCATCCCGCCACGTATCTCGACGCCCGGACGATCGAAACGGAAGGGCTCGACGCGGCCACCCGCGACTTCATCGCCGGGATGACCGACCGCTACGCCGTCAGGCTCTACGAGCAGCTGTTCATCCCCAAACCCTGGGTGTCGCTTCGCGACGATTAGCGGTTATAATTGAGGGTTCGTGCCCGAAACGGGGGCGCACCCATGATGATCTTCGATCTCAGCCAGCTCGGACGCCACGGCGCGCATGACGAGCACGTCGAGCGGACCTTTCCGCCGTCGGCCTTCGAGCCGCAGGACGAGGACTATCGCGTCGTCGCGCCGGTGTCGCTCGTCATGGACGTCCACAAGGACGGCGACGCGGTGCGCGCGGCCGGGCGGGTCACGACGACGCTCGAGCTCGACTGCGGCCGGTGTCTGGAGCCGTTCGCCATGCCGGTCGACAGCACGTTCGATCTGCGCTACGTGCCGCAGCACGCCAACGTGCGGGACGACGAGGAGAGCGAGGTCGCCGAGGACGATCTGACGACGGCGTTCTACAGCGACGATCGTCTGGATCTCGGGGAGCTGATGCGCGAGCAGTTCCAGCTCGCGCTGCCGATGAAGCCGCTCTGCCGGCCGGACTGCCGCGGCCTGTGCGCGCAGTGCGGTACGAATTTGAATCGCGGAACGTGCGACTGCCATCCGCACTGGGACGATCCGCGCCTGGCGCCCCTGAAGGGGCTGCTGAATCGAGAGAAGGAGAACTGACGTCCATGCCGAATCCCAAACGCCGGCACTCGAAGACGCGGACGGCCAAGCGCCGCACGCACGATGCGCTGCGCCCCGTCGCGACGGGGGAATGTCCGCAGTGCCACGAAGCCAAACCGCCGCATCGCGTCTGCCCCAACTGCGGCTACTATCGCGGCCGCCAGGCGAAAGCGGTGGAGGAGATCTGATCCGCCGCCTTGCCCTGCCTGTTGGCTCCCACTGATGACGATTCCGTACCGGCCGGCTGAGAAAACGTGTCCGCCGAAGGCGGCGGCGCGCACGGCGCGCCCGAGCCGGGGTCCGGGGCGGAGCCCCGGGTAAGAAATGCGCATCGCCATTGACGCGATGGGCGGCGACGCCGCGCCCGCGACGATAGTCGACGGCGCGCTGATCGCGGCGCGGCACGTGCAGGCCGGGCTGCTGCTGGTGGGGGCGCGCGATGCGATCGAAGCGGAGCTGGCGCGCCATCCGGCGGCCGGCGGCCTCGATCTGCGCATCGTCGATGCGCCGGAGCGCGTCGAGATGGCGGAACCGGCGGCGGCTGCGCTGCGCCGGAAGCCGCGCGCCTCGATACGCGTTGCGATGGAGGCGGTGGGCAGCGGCGAAGCGGACGCGGTGGTCAGTGCGGGGCACACCGGCGCGACCGTGATGGCCGCGCATGGCGCGTTCGGCCTGCTGGCCGGTGTCGATCGTCCGGCGCTCGCCACCGCCGTGCCGACGCGGCACGATCCGGCCATCCTGCTCGATTCAGGCGCGACGGTCGGCTGCCGTCCGCAGCATCTCGTCCAGTTCGCCGTGATGGGATCCGCGTACGCGCGCGTGGCGCTCGGACGCCGCGAACCGCGTGTCGGGCTGCTGTCGGTCGGCGAGGAGGAGAGCAAGGGCAACGAGCTGACGCGCGAGGCGCATCGGCTGCTGAAGCAGGCGCCGATTCACTTCATCGGCAACGTCGAAGGGCGCGACGTGTTCGCGGGGGACGCCGACGTGATCGTCTGCGACGGCTTCACCGGCAACGTTGCGCTGAAGGTGAGCGAGGGACTGGTCGAAACGATCGAGACGCTGCTCCACGACGAGCTGCAGGCGACGTTCGGCGGACGGATGGGATTCGTGCTGGCGCGGCAGGCGTTCCGGCGGTTTCGCCGCCGGGTCGATTATTCCGAGTACGGAGGCGCGCCGCTCGTCGGCCTCCGTCGTCTCTGCATCGTCGGGCACGGCCGCTCGTCGGCAAAAGCGGTGGCTAACGCGGTGACGATGGCCGCGCGCGCGGTGGACGAGGATCTCGTCGGCCGCTTGACGCGCGACCTCGCCGGACTCAGTACGGCGAGCTGAATGAAGGATGCGCCGCGAAGCGGCGACACATGATTGCATTCGTGTTTCCGGGACAGGGCGCGCAGAAGGTCGGAATGGGCAAGGCTCTCGCCGAGGCGTTCCCGATCTGCCGTGAGACGTTCGACGAGGCGGATGCGGCGCTCGGCGAGGCGCTCAGCACGCTCTGCTTCGAGGGACCGGAAGATCGGCTGCTGTTGACCGAGTACACGCAGCCCGCGATCCTCGCGGTGAGCACGGCGGCCGCCCGGCTGGCGCGCTCGCGAGGGCTGATGCCGGCGTTTGCGGCGGGC
>DASSOM010000032.1:0-2768 GCA_035700625.1 Vicinamibacterales bacterium | reverse complement strand
ATGCCGCACGGTTCACGATTGGTGCGACGCGCAAAGGCTGGCGCGACGACTTCACGGTCCGTCCGGCCGTGATCAACGGCCTGCCGGGCCTCATCGTGGAGAGTTCCGAAGGACCGGTGCAGACGGCCGCGTTCGAGTTCGACGGCGAGGTAATCCGCGCGCTGTATGTCGTCCGCAATCCGGACAAGCTGCGGCATCTCGCCGCACCGCCGCGCGCGTCCGAGCGCATGGGGTGAGTCCGAGCGCCATGTTCCTCAGACTGTCGGTCGATCAGACACCCCGCAACAGCGGCAGTAACACGCCAATCAGCACGCTCGCGCCGTCGAGGAGCGCGTGCGCGACCGCGAGCGGAATCACGCGTCGAAGGCGAAGATACAGGATCGTCTGGAACAACGAATACGGCAGCGGCGAAAACAGCCGGAAGATGATGTAGCCCGCGTCGAACTTCAGCGGCATCACGGCGTGCTGGAACGACCAGATGACCGCGACGACCGCAACCGCCGCGCCCGTCCGGCGCCAGACCACCTGAAATCGCGGGAGCAGATAGCCGTTGTAGGTCATCTGCTCGGTCACGCCCCACACGACCGGAAAGACCGCCACCCCGTAGATCGCCGCGGGCAGCGGCAGCGGTTCGAACAGGTACGGCGGCGTGAGCGTGCCGTACAGCAGCCAGCCGGTCGCGTACACGCCGGCCAGAATGAACGCGAGGCCCACCGGGACGAGCGCCAGCCCGAGCAGCACGTCGCGACCGAGGCGTGTCCGATCGAAGCCGGCGAGATCGAAGAGAGGGATCCCTTCCCGCCGCGTGAGGCGCCACAACGCCGCGAGGCATCCGACGTCGATCAGCGTCCCGTACACCGGCATCCACGCGCCGGCGTCATGCCACGGCGCCGGCGACGACCGCGCGAGAAACACGATCGCGACGATGGCCTGCGCGACGACCGCGAAGCCGGGCCGGGCGAACAGCATGAGCGCCGGCCCACGCCAGGTGAGCGTCCCGGCGTCACGCCGTCGACGAAGAGCGTCCCGATCGTTCGAGCCTGTCATCGGTCGATCGTTCGGCGGCCCCCGCCGCTATCGGGATGCCGGCGACCTGCTCGCGCTCGACGCGCATCTCGACCTTGGTGATGTCCGGTCGGAAGAACACGGCGATCGTCCAGTCGAGCACGATGCGGAAGCGGCGGTCCCATCGCGGCATCTGAAAGAGGTAGTACGTCCGGCGGATCCACCACGCTGGAAATCCCGTCAGCCGCATGCCGAAGACGCGCGCGACGGCGCGCGTGTGCCCGAGCGAGGCCATCGTGCCGAGCGGGCGGAAGAGGAACGGCGCGGGCAGGCGGTGCTCGAGCACCGCGCGGATGTTGCGCGCGAGACGCTTCGCCTCCCTCACCGTGTGCTGCGCGAGCGCCGGATAAGGACGGCCGTCGGGTCCTGGAATCGACGCGCAGTCGCCGAGCGCCCACACGTTCGGGTGGCTGCGGCTCCGCATCGTCCCCTCGACGGCAATCCGGCCGCGCTGGTCGTGCATCACCGGAATCGCCGCCGCCACCGCGCTCGGGACGATGCCCGCCGCGAGCACGATCGTGCCCGCGTCAATCGACTCGTCGCCGACGTTGACACGGTGCTTCTCGATCGATCGGACGGGCGTCGACGCGCGGATGTCGGCCCCGCGCCCCTGGAGGACCCGCGCGGCCACCGTGGCCAGCTCCTCGTCGATCTCCGGCAGCACACGGGCTCCGGCTTCGAACAGCAGGAAGCGCAGCTCCTCGCGCCTCAACCGCGGATAGTACCGCAGCACGTCGTCCGCGAACGCCGTCAGCTCTCCCAGCAGCTCGACACCGACGAGTCCACCGCCGATCACGACGAACGTCAGGCAGCCGCGGCGCATCGCAGGCTCCGACGTCGCGTCGGCCCGCTCGAACTGCTCGATGATCCGGTTCCGCAGCACCAGCGCATCCGCCATCGTCTTGAACGTGAACGCGTTCGAGGAGCCGGGGATCAGCCGCTGGTTCGTGGACGCGCCGAGCGCGACGACGAGATGGTCGTACGCGAGATCGTACGGCGTCCTTCCCGGACCAACGGCGCGGACGATCTGGCGATCGGTATCAACGCTCTCGACCATCGCCTCGACGAAGCGTGCACGATTCAGGGCGGCGCGGATCGGCTGCGCGCAGTGTCGCAGTTCCAGCCGCCCCGAGCACGCTTCGAACAGGAGCGGCGTGATGACGAAGAAGTTTTCGCGGCTGACGAGCGTGATCTCGACGTCCGCATGGCCACGCAGCTCCCGCTCGAGATGGCGTGCCGTGGCCACGCCGCCGAATCCCCCGCCGAGTACGACAATGCGCATGCGATTACCCCAGCCGAATCGCGAAGGTGAGGCCGTTGTGATCCATCCTGTGTGCCATCGGCCGTTCCCGGACGAGGTGCCGCGGACTCACAGCAGCCGGGTCAGCCAGTTGGCTCCCCGTTCGGCGATCCGTTCGAACCATGAGCGCGACCGAAACGCGCCGAGCATGATCTCCTGCGCGAAATGCAGGTCGGCGAGAAAGGCGCGGTTCATCTCCTCGCCGATCGTGCGATCGAGCACCATCAACGTCGCCTCGTCGTTGAGCGCCAGCGACCGGTTGTCGAAATTCATCGACCCGACCGTGGACCAGATTCCGTCCACGACGAACGCCTTCGAATGGAGCGTCGTCGGCTGCCACTCGTAGACGCGCACGCCCGCTCCGAGCAGCGTCGCATACGTCGCGCGTCCGGCCAGCCGCACG
>DASSOM010000031.1:0-4724 GCA_035700625.1 Vicinamibacterales bacterium | reverse complement strand
TGGGCACGCTGCTCTCCGACGCGCCGGCGCTCAGCGAGGAGAGCCGCTACTATCAGCGGCTGCTCGCCCGCGATCAGGCGGAAGCGGCGGATCTCGTCGAAGAGTTCGTCCGGAGCGAATCGGCGGAGGCGGTCTACGATGCCGTGCTGATCCCCGCGCTCAATTTCGCCGAACGGGATCGGCTTGCGGGCCGCCTGACGAGCGACGAAGAGAGCGCCGTGATCGACACGACGCGTGAGATGCTCGACCTGCTCGCGGACAGTTCAGAGGCCGCTCCGCCGGCCGGCGTGGCGCGCTCGCGCATTCTCGGTATTCCCGCGAACGGCGCGCCCGACGAGCTCGCGCTGCGCATGCTCTCGCAGCTCCTCGCGGCGATGCCCATCCACCTCGAAGTTCCGGCGGGCCGTCTGATGACGTCGGAAGTGGTCGAACAGGTGCGCGGCGGCACGTTCGCGGGCGTCTGCATCGCGGATCTCCCGCCAAGTCCGCCCGCCAAGACGCGCTACCTCGTGAAGAAGCTTCGCGCCGCGTTTCCGGACCTGCGGATTGCCGTGTGCCGCTGGGCGCCCGCCTCGCTCGCCGATGCCACGCTGCAGCCGGTGACGGACGCCGGCGCGTCGCACGTCTCCTCGACGGCGCTCGAAACGCGCACCTACTTCGCCGAAGCCGCGCAGCCGCTCAGCACCGACACGCACGCTGCGTAAGACGCTGGAAGCTTTCAGCTTCCAGCCGCCAGCTTCCAGCTGGCAGTTCCCAGTTGTCAGTTGCCAGCCAATCCGTCACATCCGACATCCAACATCCGACATCCAACATCCGACATCCGACCCGTCACCTCCGACATCCGACCTCCGACCTCTACGGTGGGCAAGCCATCCGGCTACAATAAAGTCCTCGATGCCCCAGCCGTTACGCATCGCCTTCCTGGGATGCGGCTACATCACGCGCGTGCACAGCCGGCATCTGCGCGCGCTCGGCGCCGACTTCGTCTGCGCCTACGCGAGCCGCGACGCGGCGAAGGCGGCGGCGTACTGCCGCGAGTTCGCCGGCGCGGGGAGCTACGACACGTATCGCGCGGCGATCGCGGATCCCTCGATCGACGCCGTTGTCATCGCGGTGCCGCCCCGATTCCATCTGGAGTTGACGCTCGAGGCGCTGGCGGCCGGCAAACACGTGCTCGTCGAGAAGCCGGCATTCGTGCAGATGGACGACTACCGCGCCGCGGCGGACGCACGCGATCGGGCGCGCCGCGTCGTCCTCGTCGGCGAGAACGATCACTACAAACCGCTCGCCGTGGCGCTGCGCCGGCTGCTTGCCGACGGCCTCATCGGCGAGATGGTGTTCGCGCACTTCACGACGATCGCGAAGAAGTTCAAGGACGCGGACGACTGGCGCAACGACGAGTCCATGGCCGGCGGCGACGCGTTTTTCGAGGAGGGGATTCACTGGCTGCACCTCGCGGGCAGCCTCGGGCCGCGGATCGTGGACGTGCAGGGGCTTCAACCGGCCGGCAGCGGCGAAGGAACCGACAGACGCCGGAAAAGCATGATGATCGCGTTCCGGTACGACAACGGCGCGGTCGGCTCGCTGTATTATTCCCGCGAGATTCCGTCCCTGTTCCGCGGCTTGCGGCTCTCGAAGCTGTTCGGCCGCCGGGGCATCATCACGTTCGAATCGAACGGCGCGTTCGTCCTCGCGCGCGGCGTCGGCGTGCCGCGGCTGCTCATCCCGGGACTGCGCGACATCCGCGGCTATCGCGCGATGTATCGTGATTTCTTCGGCGCGATCCGGGACGGGCGCGCCCCGGAGATGAGCCTCGAACGGGCCATGGACGACCAGCGGCTGATGGAACAGGTGTATACGACCCTCGGGCAGACCACGCCGTGACGGCACACTACGACATCATCATTATTGGCAGCGGCGCCGGCGGCGGCACCGTGGCGCACGCGCTGTCCGACACCGGCGCACGCATCCTGATTCTCGAGCGCGGCGACTTCGTCCCGCAGGAAGAGGAGAACTGGAGTCCCGAGGCGGTCTGGAAGCACCTCCGCTATCAGACCACCGAGCGCTGGCTCGACGAGGACGGACGCGAGTTCCGCCCGTACAGCCACTACAACGTCGGCGGCAACACGAAATTCTGGGGCAGCGTCCTCTATCGACTGCGCCGCGAGGATTTCCAGGCGGTCGAGCACGTCGACGGCGTGTCGCCGGCGTGGCCGATCGACTACGAGACGCTGGAGCCGTACTACGAGCGCGCCGAGCGGCTGTATCACGTCCACGGCGAGACCGGCGCGGATCCGACCGAACCGCCGCGCGGACCGTTTCCGTACGCCGCGGTCCCGCACGCTCAGGGCATGACGATCCTCGTCGAGCAGCTCCGCGCGCAAGGGCTTCACCCATCCGCGCTGCCGCTCGCGCTGCGCCACGTCGGCGAAGCCGACGGGTGCATCCTCTGCAACACGTGCAACTCGTTCGCGTGCAGACGCCTCGCGAAAGGCGAAGCCGACGTCTGCGCGATCCGTCCGGCGATCCAGCGGCCGAACGTCACGCTCTGGACGAACGCGTGCGCGCGGCGGCTCCTGACCGATCCGTCCGGCCGCCGTGTCGAGGCGGTCGAAGTGGAGCGCAACGGGGAAGTCGTCCTGCTCCGCGCGTCCACGTTCGTCGTCTCGTGCGGCGCCGTCAACTCGGCGGCGCTGCTGCTGCGATCCGCGAACGGGCCGCACCCGAACGGCCTCGCGAATTCCTCTGGGCTCGTCGGCCGCCGCTACATGGCGCATCTGGCGACGATGATGGAAGGGTTCCATCCATTCAGGCCGAACGAGACGGTGTTCCAGAAGACCGTCGCGATCAACGATTTCTACCTGCGCGGTCCGGACACGCCCTACCCGCTCGGCCACATCCAGTCGCAGGGACGTACGCACGGCGTCATGGCGCAAACGGTCGTGCCGTGGATTCCGTTGTGGGCGTACGAGGCGTGGGTTTCACGCGGCGTCGACTGGCTCGCGATGTCGGAAGATCTGCCCGATCCGGAAAACCGCGTGACGCTCGCGCCGGACGGACGCATCCGTCTGCGCTACCGTCCGAACAACCTCGTTCCACACCGGCAGCTCGTCGACGAGACGCGGCGCATCCTCCGGCGCCTCGGCTTCTGGGTCGTCGTCACGCATTCGCACGGCGCGCGGAACACGACGCATCAGTGCGGCACGCTCTGCTTCGGCACGGATCCGCGTTCGTCGGTCCTCGATCCGTTCTGCCGCGCGCACGACGTCGCCAACCTGTTCGTGGTGGACGCGTCGTTCTTCCCGTCATCCGCGGCGGTCAATCCGGGCCTGACGATCGCCGCGCAGGCGCTTCGCGTGGCGGATCACATAGCAGGGAAGGATGTTGGAGGTCGGATGTCGGAGGTGACGGGGGAAGGATGTCGGATGTTGGAGGTCGGAGGTGACGGTCGGGGATCGGATGTCGGAGGTCGGAGGTGATGAGGGGCCGAGCACGGCGGATAAGCCTGACGTCACGCCTTTCCGCAAACGCCTAACGCGTCAGCCACCGTCACATCCGACCTCCAACCTCCGACCTCTACTGGTAGTACTGCCGATACATCCCGCGCCTGAAGATCCAGCCGCCGAGCGGGCCGAGCCAGCCGAGCACGTGATACATCTTGCCTAGATCCATCAGCTCGATCAGATTGCCGTCGAAATCCCGGACGAAGAAGAACGAATGCCCGCGCGGCGAGCGTTCCGGACGGCTCACGATCTCGACCCCTTTCGAGACCAGATAGTCGTGCCATTTCTGCAGATTGCGCACGTTGAACGAAATGTGCGTGAGGCCGACGCGGTTCCACGGAATCTCGACGGGCGGCTGCTGCGGCTGAAACTCGAAGATCTCGAGCACGGCGCCGCCCGGCACGCGGATCCATCCGATTTTGCACGCCGGCGCATCCGCCGGCACCTGAAAGAAACTCCGCACCCGATCCGCCGGCGTGTCCGCCACGCCGACGAGCGGACAGCCGAACACCTCCCAGTAGAACCGGACGGCCCTGTTGAAATTGGAGACCGTGATCCCCGTGTGGCTGAACGATCGCACCTTCACGCGTGATTCCCCGAACCGCTACCGCACAAGAAACAACTGATCCTGCCGCCTCAACGCCCACCGAATCTTCCCATCCGTCCCGATGATCGCGTCTTCCTCCTGCGCCATGCGGACCGGCTGATCGTTCCATTCGGGTATCGGCGTCGTCGCCTGCAACTCGATCGAGAACCACATGCTCTGAATCACTTTCGCGTCGCCGCGTCCGACGACGCCGTCCTGGTAATCCCAGAGGCCGATCAGCGGCCCGGCGCCGTGGCCGTTGAGGCCGATCGGATGCGAATAGACCGTGCCGTTGATCCCGCGCTCGCGCATGCGCGCGAGCGACGCCGACAGAATCTCGTTGCCGGATCGCCCCGGCCTGATCTCCTCCATGACGATGTCCTGGAGGGCGTTGCTGTTGGCGAGCGCGCGTTTCAATCCTTCGGGCGCGTCCGTTTCACCGGGCCGCAGCACGTAGGCCATGTGCTGCGTGTCGGTGTTCAGCCCCGCGACGGTGATGCCGACGTCGCAGTGGAGCACGTCGCCGGGCTCGATAATCGGATCCTCGCCGAGCTGCTCGGCCGTCACGCCTTTGCGCTGCACCTCGATGCTCGGCTGGAACCACGTGCCGAGCCCCTGATCGTTCACGCGCTGCC
>DASSOM010000030.1:0-3418 GCA_035700625.1 Vicinamibacterales bacterium | reverse complement strand
GCGGGCGACAAACTCACGATCAGCGGCGGGGACCTCGAAAAACCGGTGACGCTTCGGCGGGTGGGCCCGCCCGACACGCGCGCCGATACGCTCGCCATTCCCGAGGCACCGGCCGCGGACCAGCGCGCCTGGTAGCTACTTCACCTCGCTGACGCCGGCCAGTCTCCAGCCGACATCTTTCTTTTCAAACCGCATCGCGAACCGGCGTCGATCCACGCGGGGCGCGCCGCCGGGCGCGGGCACATACTCGAACATCGCGCGCACGTTGGCGGCGGCGGTGCCGGCGTTGGACTGCACGCGGAATTCCTCGATCGAAAACTTCGCCGTGATCTGATCCCACTCGCGGAAGAATCGCTCCCAGCCGCGACGCTCGTCTTCGGTCAGCCCCGGATACAGGACCTGAAGGTTGGCGACGCGCTCGCTGGCGAGGGCGCGGCCCAGATCGAGCAGTAGCACGTCGATCGCGGCGCGCGGACTGGGCGGCTGCAGGCTCGGCGGCGCGATCCCCACGTCGATGCCCACCTGCTCGGCACTTTGCGCCGCGACCTTGGCCAGGGTGAAATCCTGCTCGCGCAGCAGCGATTCCGCGCGCGCCAGGAAGATTCCGGCGTTGGCCGCCGCGGCGCCGGTGGGAATCGACTGCACGACCGGCGTGACGCGCTGCACCATGAGCTGGGCTTCCCGATCCATGACGCGCGCCTGCTCGCGCGCCCGCTGGTACTGGGTGACGGCTTCGACGTACCCCCGAATCGCGCGCGACTGATCGCCGGTCTGCACCGCCTGCTCGGACGCCTGGAACATCGATTCCGCGAGAATCCAGGCGGAGACGCTGTTCTTGCGGGCCCCGGCCGCGATGGCGCGGTCCCGCGCCGCGAATGCCGAATCGCGGCGCAGGCTGACCGCCATCGACACCGGCGCCTCGGGGATCGTGGGGGGCACGGCGGCGAATGACGGCGCCGGAGCGGCGCCGGGCGGGTTGGCCTGCGGCAGGGCGGCGTTTTCCTGTGTGCCGGCCGGCTGCCCTGAAGGCGAGAACAACAGCAGCAGCACGACCGCGGCGAGCGCGCCCAGCACCACGAGCCGCGCCCGCATCGACGCGTGCGTGATCAGCTTCAGCACCGGTTGCGGCAGCGGAGTCCAGCGGCCGAGCGGCTGCGTCGCCTCGTCGTCCGCCCCCGACAGCGCCGACCGGATCTGCTGCAGCGTCGCCATCATCTGTCCCGCCGACTCGTAGCGCTCGTGCGGCACTTTGTTCATCGCCTTGGCCACGACGCGCTCGAGCGCCGCCGGAATCGAGGGCGCCACGGTCCGCAGCGGCCGCGGCTCCGTCGTGAGCACCTGGTACAGCACGCCGTGCACCGATTCCGCCTCGAAGGGGCGCTGGTAACACAGCAGCTCGTACAGCATGCAGCCCACGGAAAACACGTCGGTGGCCGCGGTGATGGCACCGTTGGTGATCTGCTCGGGGGCCATGTACGTCGGCGTCCCGACGATCGCGCCCGAGCCGGTCGCGTCCGCTTTCTGGAGGCGCGCGATCCCGAAGTCCATGATCTTCACGCGCCCGTCGGGCATCACGCGCACGTTCGACGGCTTCACGTCGCGATGGATGACGCCGCGCTGGTGCGCGAAGTGCAGGCCGGTCAGGACTTCGATCGCGATGTCGAGCTTGCGCTCGAGCGCGAGCGGATCGCGCAGCGCGATCATGTCGGACAGGTCGCGCCCCTCGACGAGCTCCATCGCGATGTAGAGCTGACCTTCGGATTCGCCGAGATCGTACACGGTGACGATGTTGGCATGCTGGATCGCGCCGGCCGCGCGCGCTTCGCGCAGGAAGCGCTCCTGCATGTCTTTGGTCTTGCGGAAACTGGCGCTCAGCAGCTTGAGCGCGACGTAGCGGCGCAGCACCGTGTCGTACGCTTTCCACACGATGCCCATCGCGCCTTCACCCAGCAGCTGGTGCAGCTCGTACTTGCCGAGCCGGCGATAGCGCTGCGACGCGTCGCTCACTTCGTCAGCCACTGGTAGGCGCGACTCAAGTACGACCGCATCGGCTCCGTGACCTGCACGTCGCGGCGGGGAAGTACGCGCTCGACGGTATCCAGGAACTTCTGCTGCGTCATCCGCTCGGATGTGGAGCCTCCCCAGGCAAACGGCGCGACATACTTGGGTGCCCGCAGATCGTCGAATACGCTGGCGCCGGCGCCGACGACGGACCCCGTGCCGAGCATCAATCCGACACAGGTCTTGGCGTGATCGCCGATTAGACTACCCAGGAACTGGTGTCCTGTTTCCAGATCCACGTCGCGAACGCGCAGCCGCACCGGGCCGTAGGTGCTCTTGAGATTGGACGTCGTGGTGCCGGCGCCCAGGTTGACCCAGCGTCCGATCACGGAGTGGCCCACAAAACCGTAGTGGCTCTTGTTCGCGTAGCCGAGCACCGTGGTCGCGGACATCTCGCCGTGCACCACCGACCATGGACCGATCGCCGAGTTCCGGATCTGCGCGCCCACGAGCCGCGTATTGGATCCCACCCAAAGCGGGCCTTCGAGTCGCGTGCCGGAGCGCACCTCGACGCCGCTCTCCAGGACAATGGGCCCGTTGCGTGTGTCGAAGATCACCCCGGGTTCGACCGCGGCTTCGCGCACCGATATCCACGCCGGGTCGCCGATGATGATGCTTCCCTGGGGGACGGGGTCGGAATCGCCCAGCAGCTTGATGACATCCTCACGCAGCAGCTGCTCCAGTGCGGTGACGACATCGTGCACGCCGTGCAGCAGCACTCCCTCGACTTCGATCGTGCGCGCGTGCGCGACCGGTCCCGTCCACGTGCTTCCCGCGGGAACCGCCCAGCCGACGGTGATGCCCGCGTGCACGAGGCGCGCCGGCGCATCGGGGAACGGCGCCGCGATGCCCCGCGGGGCGAACGTCGAGGAGCCGATCACCGCCGGCCCGTCGACGGGACGGCGCGACTCGACGCTCGGAACTCCCGCTTCCGGAAAGCCCGCGAGGTGGGGCAGAGCGAAAATCGCGCTCGCCTCGGTGCCGACGAACGTCTCCCAGCGTTCGCGAATCAGATGCGCGCCGGCGCGCAGCTCGGACAAGGGGCGAATTCCGGCAAACGGCTCCCACATCGGCCCAGGCTCCGGATCCAGCATGTAGAGCGCGAGTGTCATAGCCGCTGCACCAGCTCCTTCAGTTTGCCGGGCTGTCCCGTGGGCATCACGAGCGTGTGCCCGTTCGCGCGCACGACGACCATGTCTTCGACGCCGGTTACGGCAATGCGCTCGCTCTCCGACCAGACCACCGAATTCCGCACGTCCTCGCCCAGCGTGACGTTGCCCACGACCACGTTCCCGCGCGCGTCGCGCGCGCGAACGCGGAGCAGGGCGTCCCAGGAGCCGATGTCGTCCCACGGAAA
>DASSOM010000029.1:0-6930 GCA_035700625.1 Vicinamibacterales bacterium | reverse complement strand
AAGCTGGAACGCGACGCGTGAAGCGGTGGCGCGATCGGATGGCGAGCTCTTGACGACGAACGCGGTCGCATTGCCTCGCGGCTCGAGATGCGGAAAGTACGCCGGGCCCGTCAGGATCTCGCCGCAGCATTCGAGCCAGTTCTCGGCCGCGACCCCCTGCAGCGCCGCGACGACCGGACCTTCGATGCGCGCCATCGTGTCGCGCCACGGATGCCGCCGGTGTCCTTTCGCGAACGCCCACTGGTCGCCGACGCCCGCGCCGCCGACGAACGCCACGCGCCCGTCGACGACGAGCAGCTCGCGGTGCGTGCGGTTGTTGATGCGGTGGAGCGAGTACCAGCGCAGGCGCTGGTACGACTCGATCCGGCAGCCCGCCTCGCGCAGCCGCGCCACGGGCCCGCCCCACAGATTGAGGCTGCCGATCGCGTCGACGACGATCGTGACGTTGATGCCCTGGCGCGCGCGCTCGGTCAGCGCCTCGATGAACTGATCGGCAATGCGTCCGCTCTGGAAGATGTAGCACTCCATGTTGATCGAGTGCCGCGCGCAGCGGATGGCGTCGAGCATCGCGGGATAGAACGACGCGCCGTTGGTGAGAATCTCGATGCCGTTGCCGCGGTGCAGCGCCGCCTGGCAGGTGGACTGGATCGTGTACAGAAAATCGTCGTGATGGACCGACGTGCGCTCGGACAGGTGATAGTTGATGCCCGGCGTGAACAGGAAGACGAGCACCAGCCAGACGAGGAAGAGGGCGCCGCCGAGCGCAAGCCAGTCCATCAGCGGCGCGGCGCGCGCGGCGCCGTCCGATCCGCGGGCAGGCGGAGGTCGAGCGTGATCGCCTCGGCCGCCTCGATCGTGAACCGGGCCGCGTCCGTCCTGAGCCGGTCGAAGATGTCCGGCGCGTCGAGATCCTGTGGCTGGATCGATCGCGACGCCGCCGCGAAATAGTCCCCGGGCGGCAGGCCGCGGACG
Organism: Vicinamibacterales bacterium; assembly: GCA_035700625.1. Classification (GTDB taxonomy): domain Bacteria; phylum Acidobacteriota; class Vicinamibacteria; order Vicinamibacterales; family 2-12-FULL-66-21; genus DASSOM01. The sequence goes on along the minus strand of DASSOM010000029.1, from coordinate 5,958 downwards.
GCGAATCGTCCGTCCGCCCCGGCGCGCGCGAGGCGCACGCGCCGGCTGGCCGGTCTGTGGAATTGCGGCGCCGCCGAAAAAATCAGGACGCCGGCGCCCGGCGCGAGCTCGTCGTGCGCGTCGCGCACCGTGCCGCTCACTTCGCTCGCCCGATCCGTGATCACGATCCGGACGTCATGGAACTGCAGGCCGCTTGCCGCGTCGAACCCGCTGTCCGCGATGTCGCGGCCGCGGTAGATGACGCTCTTGACGACCCAGGGATCGCGGAGCCCTTCCACCACCACCGCGTGCGGACCGGTCATGAGGCCGCGAAGCGCGAACGATCCGTCGGATCCGACGCCCGCCGTAAGTGGGTCGTCGACGCGCGTGCCGTCGAGGAACGGCGCGCGCACCTGAAGGTCGGCGAGCACCGGCGGACGAGTGCCGCTGTCCGGGTCGACGGCGATCGTGCCATCGAGCGTGGCGCCCGGCTGGAGCATCAGCCGGACGTCAGGCACGTCCCGTCCGTCCACGGTGAGCAGGAACGTTGCGAAGAGGCCCGAGGCGCTCGCGGTCTGCCCGCGCGCGCGGATCTGGTACCGGCCCGGCGGCACGCGGCCGAAGGTGAACCGTCCATCGGGGAGCAGCGCCACGTCCTCCGTCCGCGGGGCCGCCGTTTCGCCCGGATCGAGCGCCCGCATGACGACGGTGCCGCTCGTGAGCGGACGACCGTCGGGCGTGTGAATCGATCCGGACACGCGCGCGGGGGAGACGAGCCGGAGGCGGAACTCGATCGGCCTGGCGCTTGCGGCGGGCGCGGAGGCGACGGGCCGCGCGTCGCGCTCGATCGTCACGCCCGGATAAAAGGTGCGAGCGGAATCCGGCACCGACGGATCGTGCGCGGTGACGTAGTACTCGCCGGAGGCAAGGTCGAACAGGCGGAACGCGCCGCGATCGTCCGTGCGCGCGGAGGCGACGGCCGCAAGCGTGCGGCGGCCGCCGTCGGTCCGCTGGACCAGCGCGTCGACGGCGGCGCCACCGATCGGCGATCCGCCTTCGTCGAGCACGCGTCCCGCGATCACCGTTGCTTCGGCGAGCGCGATGTCGACGCCGGTGAGCTGCTGCCCTGCGGTCAGCGGCACGACCGCGGCGGCGGCGCCGTCGTGCGGCACGAACCCGGTTCGTGCGACGGAGACGCGATAGTCGCCCGGCGGCAGCTGGTCGAACGCGTACCGCCCGGTCGCGTCGCTGATCGCCACGCGCGCCAGCGGCAGTGCCGAGGACTGCAGCGACACACGCGCGCGGGCGACCGGCGCATCCGTGGCGGCATTCGTCACCGTGCCCGCGAGCGACGCGGTGGACGGGCGCGCATCCTGCGCCGCCTGCAGCACGCCAACGGCCAGCCAGCACAGGCACGCGGCCCCGAGCGCCGTCTGGCGCACGCGGTCCATGGGGCGTATCATAACAATTGGTGAGTTGGTGAATTGGTGAATTGGTGAGTTGGAATTGGTGAATTGGGGATCGCGAGCGCGCGATGGCGAAATTGAAATCCGAATTCGAGACCACGTGCCCGTGCTGCCAGGCGCGGCTCGTGATCGACGCGAACCTGCGGCGGATCGTCCGTCACGAGGCGCCGCCGTCGGAGAACCGCCCCGAGCTGGACGACGCGCACCGGATTCTCGCCGAGGAGGCGGCGCGGCGCGAGGCGTTGTTCGAACAGTCGGTGAGCGCCGAGCGCACGCGCGGCGACGCGCTCAACCGCCGCTTCGAGGAGGCGCTGCGCCAGGCCCGCGAGGAGCCCGTGACGAAGCCGACGCGCGACTTCGACCTGGACTGACCGCCTCACGCGGGATCTCCGTCCACGTGTCCCGTCCGCGGTAGTACACCGGCCGCCGATCCGGATACCGCGTTCTGAATTCCACGTAGCGCCGACGCAGCCGATCGATCCGCGCGTCGGACGATCGAATGGGGCGGTGCGGCACGTTCAGCAGCATCCGCTCGACCTTCCACACATTCCGATCCGACAGCCGCCAGTCGTAGCGTCCCAGGACGCGGAGATCGACGACCTGATAGCCGGTGATGCGGCCTGTAAAGTCGACATAGGGATCGACATAACTCAGCGCGAGCGCGCGCGCCGTGCGGAACACGGGGCGGCGTCCGTGCAGCCCCGGATCGCGCGATCGCGCGATCGACCCCCAGCGTCCGCGCGCGCGATACACGAACAGCACGTGATCCAGCTCGTCGATCGATTCGAACGAGAGCACGAGCGGTGGATACCCATGCTGTTCGAGGATGACCGCGGCCGCCAGCGCCGCTTCGAGGCAGTGCGCGGTCCCGTGCGAGACGACCCCGCGAAAGGATCGCAGCGTGGCGCGTCCCGGCGGCGGTTCCGTGTTGTAGGGGAGAGCGTTCAGCCAGCGCTGGACGGCGGTCGGTGTGCGCAGCCGCGCGAGAATCCGCCGCTCGCGCGCGGTGAAGGCGTCTGCCTCGGGCGCCTCAGCGTCGCGCACGCGCCTCCCGGAGCGCCTGCACCAGTTGATCGGGCGTCCAGTCACGGCCGGTGTAGATGGTGACCAGCCGTCCGCGCGGATCGATCACCGCCGTTCGCAGGTTGTGCGTGATCGACTGAATGGCGTCCGACTGCTGGATGGTCGACACGCCGAAGCGCTCCGCAATCTTGCCGATCGCCTCGGGTGTCCCCGTGAGGAAACTCCAGAGCCCGGGATCGGCGCCGAGGGAAGCGGCGTGCGGCTTCAGGACGGCCGGTCTGTCGTGGGTCGGATCGAACGTGACCGACGCCAGATGTACGGCGTCTCGCAGATCGGCGTCCGCGGCCACCGTCTTCTGCACCGCAGCGAAGCGGCGATCCATCAGCGGACAGAAGTCCGGCAGTGGACAGCGCGTGTATATGAACGTGACGGCGAGTGCCTTGCCGCGCCACGCCGACAGACGCACGGAACGTCCATCCTGATCGACCAGCGGCTCGTCGGGCACCGTGTCGCCCGGCTCGAGCACGTCCATCACTCTGGGCAGCACGCCCTCGGAGGCGGCGACGTCCGCGTGTCCCACCTTTCTGATCTCTTCGAGATGCGCGTCCGTGTCGCGGACGACGAGCGTCGCCGTGATGAGATCCCCGGGCGTCAGGCCGTCCAGCAGCTTCGCATCCGGCACGCGATACGCCATCGTCATCGCGGGCATGAATCCGGTGATGTCCTCGTGCTTGACCGTGACCTCGGGTACGCTCGCATCGACCGCGAGCACCTGTCCCTTGAGCGGATAGTGGCGCGCCGACGGCGCGCACCCGAGCAGCAGGGCGAATACGGCCGCGCTTCCGATGACCACCCGATACGTGCGGACCGGCCAACTCACCAATTCACCAACTCACCAATCCACCAATTCTTCCGCCCGGCGTGCCGCTTGCAGGAACAAGCTGTGCGACAGGAGTACGCGACAGCATGGGTAGCAGACTCTACGTGGGCAATTTACCGTATTCGGCGACGGAGGAACAGTTGACCGAACTGTTCAGCCGCGCCGGCAAGGTCGAGAGCGTGCGCGTGATGCGCGACATGGCCACGGGCCGCGCGCGCGGATTCGCCTTCGTGGACATGGGGTCGGACGACGACGCCCAGCGGGCGATTACCGAATTCCACGAGCACCAGATGGAAGGGCGCGCGCTCGTCGTCAACGAAGCGCGGCCGAAGCCGGAGGGAGGATTCGGCGGCGGCGGCCGCGGCGGTGGTGGTGGCCGGGGATTCGGCGGTGGCGGCGGAGGCTACGGCCAGAAGCGCGAACCTCGCTGGTGACTATTCGTCGACAATCCAGCCGTCGCGCAGCTGGATAATCCGGCTGCCGTAGGCGGCGTTTGCCTCGGAGTGCGTCACCTGCACGATGGTCGTGCCCCCCTCGTTCAGCTTCCGGAACAGCTCCATGATCTCCTTGCCCTGACTCGAGTGCAGGTTGCCCGTCGGTTCGTCCGCGAGGATGACCTTGGGATTGGAGATCACGGCGCGGGCGACGGCCACGAGCTGCTGCTGACCGCCCGAGAGCTGGTTCGGATACAGGTCCTTCTTGCCGACGATCGCGAACTTGTCGAGGATGTCGCACACCATGCTCTCGCGCTCCGACTTCCGGATGTCGCGATAGGACAGCGGGATGTCGAGGTTCTCGTAGACGGTCAGGTGATCGAGCAGGTGGTAGCTCTGGAACACGAAGCCGATGTGCTGTTTGTGCAGCTTCGCGCGTTCCTTGGCGCCCAGCCGGTGCACCGGCTGATCGAGGAAGTAGTATTCCCCCGTCCACGCGCTGTCGTGCATCCCGATGATGTGCAGCAGCGTCGACTTGCCGGCGCCGGACGGCCCCATGATCGAGACGAACTCGCCTTCCTTGATGTCCACGTTGATCCGCCGCAGCACGTACGTGCGGCTCGTCCCGTGGGCATAGGACTTTTCGAGATTCCGGACCGCCACCAGCGCGTTCGGCGCCAGCGATTCGTCAATCGGCGCGGCCGGCACGGCCGGCTGTGTGCTGCGGTTGAAAAAGGCCATATGGGTGATAGTAGCAGCTTCCAGCTTCCAGCTTCCAGCTTCCAGCTTCCAGCTGGCGGCTGGAGGCTGGCAGCTACAGCGTCAGTTCCTATTGTCGGAGCGCGCCAATCGGGTCGGTGCGCATGGCCCGGCGCGCGGGCAGGTACGTCGCGGCGACCGCGACCACGAGCAGGGTCGCGACGGTGAGCGCGAAGGTCAGGGGATCGGCGGGTGTCACGCCGAACAGCAGCTGCCGGAGTATGCGCCCGATGGCGAGCGCTCCCGCGACCCCGAGAGCCAGGCCGATCGCGGTGAGCCGCAGGCTGTCACCGAGCACGAGGCGGAAGATCTGCTGCTCGGCCGCGCCGAGCGCGAGCCGGACGCCGATTTCGCCGGTGCGCTGCGCGACGAGGTACGACATCACGCCGTAGATGCCGACGGCGGCGAGCACCACGGCCAGCACCGCGAACACCCCGACGAGGGACGCGAAGAACCGCGGCTCCGCGACCGAGTCCGACACGAGCGCGTCCATCGACGCAATCTCAGACACCGGCAGATCCGGGTCGATCTGCCGCACCATCTCCCGCATCGGACCGGCGAGCGACTCCGGATCGACGCTGGTCTTCAGCACGAGGCTGATGCCGGGCTCTGGCATCTGCCAGTAGGGCACGTACATCTCGGCCCGATTCTCGGCCTGCGCGCCGCGCACCTTGACGTCGTTCACCGTGCCGCTGATCGTGAACCATGGACCATCGCGCGAGAGCTTGACGCGCTTGCCGATCGGATTGATGCCGGGCCAGTACCGGCGCGCGAGCGTCTCGTTGATGACCACCGTCGGTTCGGCCTGATGCGGCGTGAATCCACGTCCGCTGCGGATCGTGATGCCCATGGCGCGGAAATAGTCCGCGCTGACCAGGCGATACCACGTGACGGGCTCCTGATCGCGGTTCTCGGCCGGCGGCCGTCCTTCGATCGCGAAGCCCATGTCGCTGTCTCCGCCGGAAAGGGGAATGATCGACGACAGCGCCGCGGTCTGCACGCCGGGCAGCCCGGCTGCCCCCTCGAGCAATCGGTCGTACAGCGCGACCCCCTTCTCGAGCGTGTCGTACTTGACGCGCGGCGGCTGCACCGTGCCGGTCAGCACGTGCGACGGGTCGATGCCGAGGTTGACGCGCTGCAGCTCGACGAACGTCCGCAGGAGCAATCCGCCGCCGATGAGCAGCATCAGCGCGAGCGCGACTTCGCTGACGATGAGCAGCCGGCGCGTCCGGTGCCCGGTCCCCGCCGTGCTCCCGCGTGCCCCTTCGTTCAACGCGGGCGTCACGTCGCCGCGTGAGGCGTGCCACGCGGGCGCAAGGCCGAAGAGGAGTCCGGTGATCACGATGAGCGCGAGGACGAACATGAGGACGGGGCCGTCGACGCGGACACCGTCCATGCGCGGCAGCCCCGGTGGGGC
>DASSOM010000028.1:0-2915 GCA_035700625.1 Vicinamibacterales bacterium | reverse complement strand
CCACATGTCGTAGCGCGAGTGGAACTCCACGCCGGCCTTGCCTTCCGACACGAGGGCCGACGCCATCGCGAGCCCGACGTCCATGTGCTCCTGCGCCAGAATCGGGTGGACGTTCGGATCGTACGGATCATCGAAGGGCGGCACGAAGATCCGCGCCCCCCGCGATCCCATCTGGTGCATGTCGTGCGTGATCTGCGGCTTGTAGACGTTCTGGACCTTCAGCACGTTCAGCAGGGTTTCCTTCTGCGTGAACATGAACCAGTCGCGGTTGTCGTCGTGGCCGGTGTACTTGTGATACAGGTCCGGATAGACGCGCGCGTACGGCGTCCCCTTCGTCTTGTACCAGTGATCGATGACGAGCACCTGGCCGTCGGGATTCTGTGACGGCACGATCAGGATGACGAGGTTGTCGAGAATCTGCCGGATCTCCGGGCTGTTCTCCGTCGCCAGGCGATGCGCGATCTCGATGATCGCCTGCGTGTTCCCTACCTCGGTCGAGTGGATCGTGGCGTAGAGGAAATAGAACGCGCGCCCTTCCTGCGCAAGCTTCCGCGCCTCGTCCGGCGACAGTCCGCGCGGATTGGCCAGCCGGCGGTTGATCTCGACCAGCCGCGGCAGCCTGGCGAGGTTCTCCGGCGAGCTGATCGTCGTCAGCACGTACGGATTCCCCATCGTCGTCTTGCCGAGCTCTTGGTACTTGACGCGATCCGTCGTCGCCGAAAGATGCTGGAGGTAGTCGAGGATTTTCGGGTAGCGCGCCAACTCGCCGTCCGTGCCGATGTGAAAGCCAAAGAATTGATCCGGCGTCTGCGTGCCTGCCTGCGTCGCGGCGAGCGGCGAACACACGAGCGCAACGACGATCGCAATGAGAGCGGAGATGGGATAGCGGATCATGTCAGAACCCACCGTCCGTCCCGGTCTTGCGGGCGCGCGTCCCGATGCCGTATTTCTCGACGCGGCGCGTCTTCATGTTGTAGACGTCCCCCGGTGAGAGCACGTAATACGGCTTTTCCCACGGCTCGTACACGCGCGTGTTGTCGTGAATCGCAACCTTCCAGGCGCCAATCACCTCGAATGTGTCCCCGTGCACGACGATCGCCGTCGCTTCCGACAGTCCGATGCCGAGCAGGTCCGCATACTTCTGAATGACGGGAATGAGATCGTCCCATCGGCTGCGCGTGTTGATGTGCTGATCGATCGCCGTGCGGCGAAGGAAGTCGAACGCGCGCTCGTGATTCTTCTCGGGCGTCATCACGATGCGGGAGCCCTCGATGGCGCCGCGCACGAGGTAGTGTCCCTGGATCGTCGCGCCCGCGGAGCTGCCGCCGATCACGCCGCCCCGTCCCAGCACCTTGTGCAGCTCGCGGTATGTGAGCGTGTTGGCGTACGAATCGACGATGTTCCATTGCCTGCCGCCGTTGAACCAGACGGCGTCGGCGTCGCGCAGCGGCTGCACGAACGCCTCCGTGTCGGCGACCTTCGGGTCTGCCGTGTGCAGCATGCGCACGTGCGTCATCCCGCGCTTCAGCCATGGGGCGATGACATCCGCCTCGTCGTACTCCTTGATCGATCCATCGCGATTGCGGTTGCCGCCAGCCGTTGGAATCACCACGAGCTTCGCGTCCGGTCCGCCAGCCAGCTCGATGAAGGTCTCGTAGATGCCGGAGCCGTCGAGATTCCCGCCGCCCGCGATGACGAGCGCTCCCTTCGGCGGCCCGTATTCCGGAGCTTCGTCCGCCGTGCGAGCGGCGATGCCAGCCGGCACGAGCGTGAGCGCGAGAAGGAGAGCGGGGATCAGTCGGCGTACTGCGGGCATTCGTGGACCTCCTTGTTCCGCGCGCATTGTAACGAATCGAGCGCGGAGCGTCCGCCGTTCAGTCCGGAGGGGGCAGTGGCGCGCCCACGCGGAGCGTGTCGGCGAGCCACGCCGCGTCCGGGCATCGGTTCGCGGACAGCGCGGCGGCCTCGCGCTCGATGTCGTAGGCCACGCGTCGAATCGTGACCTGGTCGCCGTCGATGATCGCGTAGGCGGCGCGAGGATCTCCGTCGTACGACAGGCTCACCGCCCCTGAATTGGCGACGGTCAGCGCGTTCAACCGCCGGACGTACGGACAGTGGATGTGGCCGTACACGATGCACCGGGTTCCCAATGAGCCGTACGTGCCCAGCAGCTCGGCGTCCGACGCATTCGGCGCCGGCGCGCGCCAGCAATCATCCGGACGTGCATGGACGACCGTCAGGTCGCTGCCCGTCCAGCGTCCCGGGAGCGCGCGCAGCCAGGCGAGACGCTCCTCACCAATGGCCTCGCGCGTAAACGTGATCGTCCGCGACACGATCGCCCGAAACGGCTGCAGCGCCGGCGGCGAGAAGTATTCCGCGACGCGCGCGGCATTCCACAGCATTTCGTCGGTGTTGCCTTGCACGCCCGGCCATCCGGCATCGCGCACGAAGTCGACGACCTCCGCCGGACGCGCACCGCTGCCGACGAGGTCTCCACCATGAACGATCAAGTCGGGGCTGACGTGCGTCAGGTCCGTGACGACCGCTTCCAGGGCGGTCAGATTGGCATGAATGTCGGAGAGGACGGCCACTCGCATGCGGGCCCTCTTCGTCAGCGACGGCCGACGGCGCGTTGATAGGTCGCCAGCCTCTCGGCGTCATCGATGCTCCCGTGGTGGTGGAACATCGTCCAGTGACCATTCTCGAAGTGAAAGCACCGCGTCGTGCGGATGCTGACCGGGACGGGAGCGGCGTCGCCGATCCGGTATTCGCCGGTTTCTCGTCCGGCAAACGTGGCACTCTCGCCCGCTGCGTAGGCCACGATATCGCCGAAGGTCACGGTAACCCGCGCCGACCCCTTGAAAATGCGGTCGTACAGGTCGACGATGGCCTTCCCGCCTCGGAGAATGCCGCCG
>DASSOM010000027.1:0-15088 GCA_035700625.1 Vicinamibacterales bacterium | reverse complement strand
CGGTGCAGTCTATCAGGCTGGCTGGTCCCGACGCGCGGCGGCGAGCACGGCCTCCGCTGCCCGGCGACTCGCGCCCGGTTCGCCGAGACGGCGGCGCACGTCGAGGAGATCCCGGCGGACCGCGGCGGCGTGCGCCGGATCGAGCAGGACGCGAAGCGCGGCGTCCGCCGCCGACTCAGGCGTGAACGCATCCTGGATCAGCTCGGGCACAATCCGCCGGCCTGCCACCAGATTCACCATCGCGTACGTCTCGACGTGGACGAACGGCTTGCCCATGCGGTACGTCAGCGGCGCGACGCGGTACACCACCACCATCGGACACGCGTGCAGCGCCGCCTGCACCGTGGCGGTTCCCGACGCGACGATCGCGACGTCCGCCGACGCGAGCACATCGTCGGTGGCCTGTTCGAGGATCACCGCGCGCGACGCGCTCGCCGGCCACCCATCGAGCGGCGCGAAGACGTCGTCGGACAGATGGGGTGCGCGCGGAATCAGGAACTGCGCGCCGGGCACGCGCTCCCCGATGCGGCCTGCCGCGGCGACGAGCGTCGGCAGGATCGCGCGCACCTCGTTGCGCCGGCTGCCCGGCAGCAACGCGACCACGGGCCGTGCGGGATCGAGGCCGTGCGCGCGCAGGAACCCGTCGCGATCCGTCGTCCGCGCCAGCTCGATCAGCGGGTGACCGACGAAGGTGACCGGCACGTTCGCGCGTTCGTAGAAGGGCGCCTCGAAGGGAAAGATCACGAGCACGCGCGAGGCAATGCGCCGCATCGTGTTCATCCGTCCGGGGCGCCACGCCCAGAGCTGCGGGCTGATGTAATAGATGACGGGCACGCCGCGCCGCCGCATCGCGCGCGCGAGGACGAAGTTGAAATCGGGAAAATCGACGGCGACGAACACGTCCGGCCGCTGCGCCTCGGCGGCGTCGACCAGCTTCCGGTACATCCGCCACGCGCGCGGCACGACCCGGAGCGCCTCCGTCAGGCCCGTCACCGACAGGCCGCCGAAGTCTCCGACGAGCGTGGCCCCCGCCTCGCGGAGGCGATCGCCGCCGAACCCCGTGAGCTCCACGTCCGGGGCAAGCGAGCGGAGCTCGCGCGCGAGCGCCCCGGCGTACAAGTCGCCGGACGGCTCCCCGCACGAGATCATCACGCGAGTCACCGACTCACCGATTCACGCGCTCACCGATGCTGAACAGATCCTGCTCGAGCGGCACGTTGAACGCGATGGTGCGGACGATGCGCTCGACGGCCGGCGCGCCGGGACGCCGCACGTGCGCGCGGAACGCCACCTGAAGGCCGTCCACGACGCGGTAGTCCGAGAATCGCTCCTCGGCGAAATCGCTCGAGCCGGTCGACGCCGGATACTGCTCGCGCATCACGAGGCCCGAGTCGCGATCGATGTACAGCGTAATCGGGGTGATCGCATCGGCCTGCAGCCGCACGGCGTCGAGACCGGGCTCGTCCGACACCGCCGGCTGCACCGGGATGTGGCCGTCCGCCGCGCGCAGCAGCAGCGGGATCACATCCCGCTGCACGGCCGCGTGGATTTCGTCGCGCACCGACACGGGCGCCTCGGCCACCCCGCGGGCGTCCTGGACCCAGTACCTGGCGTGGGCGTACACCTGCACGACGCGTCCCGATGGCGTCTGCGCCTCGACGCGATACCGATCCGGGTATGCGATGGACGTAATCGTCGGCACGTCCACTGAGCCGTTCCCCGCGTTCACGCGCGTCGTGGCCTCCGCGCGAACCGTTCGGACCGCGCGCAGCCGCTCGAGGCCGCCCTTCGCGGCGATCGCCTTGGCAATGAGAGGCTTCATGTCGGATTGCGGGTCGTCAGCCCGTAAAGGGCTGACCCACATGGCGTCACGGACGGTCGCCTGGTCATGCGGTGAAGGCCTGACCGACGGGGCCTCGTGGGCGGTGGCTTTACCGACGACGTCGGTCCTGCGCCGGAGATCGGCGGCGGAAAGGTCGAGATCCGCCACCGGGATCCGCTCGTAGTGATCGAAGCCCGCCGCCTTCAACTGATCGATGAACGCCGATGCGTCGCCGACCAGCACGATCGTGAGCCGGTCCGGGTGCAGGTATTCGCGCGCGACGCGCTGCACGTCCTCCACGCCGACCGCGTTGACGCGCTCGCGGTACGTCTGCAGCGTGTTCAAGTCCAGACCGTAGAACACCGCGTTGAGGATCTGCAGCGCGATGTCGCTCGGCGTCTCGATCGTGAGCGGGAAACTGCCGGTCAGGTACGCCTGCGCGTCCGCCAGTTCGCGCGGATGGGCGCGGTCGCGCACGAGCTTCCAGAACTCGTCGACCATCAGCCGCAGCGTCTCGCCGGTCGTCTGCGAGCGCGTATTGGTTTCCGCCTCGATGTCGCCGGTTTCCGCCAGCGCGTTGAGATCCGCCGACGCGCCGTACGTCAGGCCGCGCTCGGTCCGCAGCACGCGATGCAGCCGGTTCGCCCCTTCCCCGCCCAGGATCTTCACCGCGAGATCCAGCGCCATGTGGTCGGGGTCCTTGCGCGGGATCGCGATGTTGCCGACGCGGATCTCCGTCTGCACGGCGCCTGGCCGATCGACGATGACGAGCCGGCGCGTGGGAGGCGGCGGATCGTCCGGCGTCCCGGCGGCCACCTCGACGCGGCCCCAGCTGCCAAAGGCGCGCTCGGCGCCGGCAAAGGCGGTGTCCGGCTCGACGTCGCCGACGATCGCGAGGATCGCGTTGTTCGCGCCGAACCACCGACGATGGAACGCGACGAGATCCTCGCGCGTGATCGCGGCGATCGACGAAGGCGTGCCCGACTGCGGACGGCCGTACGGGTGGAAGCCGTAGACGAGCCGGTCGAACACCATGTCGGCGAGGTACTCGGGATCGTCGTAGCTGACCTTCAGGCCGGAGATGATCTGCTGCCGCTGGCGCTCGATCTCCTCGGCCGCGAACGCCGGATGCTCCGCGACGTCGGACACGAGATCGAGCGCGAGGTCCAGGCTGTCCTTCATCACGACCGCGTTGATGTAGGTGAGGTCGGTGCCGGCGCCGGTGCCGAGCGCACCGCCAATCGAGTCGATCGTCGTCGCGATCGATTCGGCGTCGCGCGACGTCGTGCCCTGGTCGAGCAGCGTCGCGGCGAGCGACGCGACGCCCGGGCGATCCCGCGGATCCTGCGCCGCGCCGGCGCGGACGATCAGGCGGAGGCTGACCGCGGGCTCCTCGTGATGCGGCACCGCGATGACCTGCAGCCCGTTCGAAAGTGTCCGCACCTGGTACGGCGGGAACTTCACCGGATGCGCCTCGAGCGGCCGCGGCGGCCGCTCCGACGGCCAGTCCTTCACCTGGGCCGCGGCGCCGCCGGCCGTCGCCAGGAGAGCGGTGAGCGTCAGCGCGATCGTTCGCCTCATCGCGCACCGCCCTCGGCGGGCCCGCCGCCGCTGCCCGCGCGTTTGGGCAGGATCGTGAGGACCAGCCGGTTCTCCGGCGTGAAGTACGTCCGCGCGACGCGCTGGACGTCCGCCGCCGTGATGCGCTGGAAGATCTCGAACTCGCCGTCGGCCGTCGTGATGTCGTTGTGGATCACGACGGCGTGCCCGAGCTGATCCGCCTTGTTCTGGTCGGACTCGCGCCCGAGGATGTAGTCCCGCGCGAACTGGTTCTTGGCCTGCTGCAGCTCCGCCGCGCTCACCGGCTCGTTGCGCAGCCGATCGAGTTCGGCGATGAGCGCATCGGCGGCTTCCTGCGGCGTGTGCCCCGGCTGCACGATCGCGACCGCGAAGAACAGATTCGGGTCCTCGATGATGTTGCCGCCGCCGAACGCCGCGAGCGCAATCCCCTTCTCGTAGACGAGCGAGCGGTAGATGCGCGAGCTCTGCCCGTCCGACAGGATCTTCGACGCGATGTGCAACGGATACGAATCCGGGTGGCCGTCGTAGGTGATGTGATGCGCGACGACGACCGCGGGCAGCGGCCAGTTCTCCTCGAGCGTGACCCGCCGCTCCTTCGTCTGCGGCGGCTCCTTCGGGATGTCGCGCGGCACCGGCCGATCGGACTTCGGCACGCGCCCGAGATACCGCGTCACGAGCTCCAGTGCCTGCTTCGAGTCGAAGTCGCCGACGAGCACCGCCGTCGCGTTGTTCGGCACGTAATAGGTATGGAAGAAGTCGCGCACGTCCTCGATCGAGGCGGCCTCGAGATCTTTCATGCTTCCGATGACCGGGTGCTTGTAAGGATGCACCGTGAACGCCTGGTCGTAGATGATTTCCTGCAGGCGTCCGTAGGGCTGGTTCTCGACGCGCATCCGGCGCTCTTCCTTGACGACCTCGCGTTCGGTCTGGAACACGGATTCGTCGATGCGCAGCGACGCGAGCCGATCCGCTTCCAGCCACAGGATGAGCGGCAGATACTGCGACGGGACCGTCTCCCAGAACACCGTCGCGTCCTCCGTCGTATAGGCGTTGCTCTGCCCGCCGACGCTCGAGATGTAGGAGGGATGCCCTTCCGGCTCGACGTTCTTCGAGCCCTTGAACATCATGTGCTCGAACAGGTGCGCGAAGCCGGTCCGGCCCGGACGCTCGTTCTTCGACCCGACGTGATACCACATCTGCAGATGCACGATCGGCGTCGAATGATCCTCGAGAAAGACGACGTTCATGCCGTTCGGCAGCGTCGTCATGGTGTAGTCCAGGCGGGGCGGCCTGACGGCGGCGTGCGCGAACGACGACAGGACGACCGCGGCCGCGAGCGCCGCCGCCGCGACCCTGCCGCTGAGACGGACGTGTGAGGTCATGTGGGATCGATTATCGCACGCCGATCCCGCGGGTCAGGACCTGTGACGGGAGAAGGGATGGGGCGACAAAACTGTCAGGACTGCAGCCGCGACTCCAGCGCCGCGAGGCGCCGTTCCAGGTCGGCGACCGCCTTGCGCAGTTCGGGCAGCTTGCGGAACACCGCGGACGACTTCAGCCACTCGCGGTTGTCGATCGCCGGATAGCCGGAGATGAACGATCCCGGCTCGACCGAGTTTGGAATGCCGGTCTGCGCCGTCGCGATGACCCCCTTGCCGATGGTCAGATGGCCGGCGACGCCGACCTGCCCCGCCAGCGTGACCCCGTCCTCGAGCGTCGTACTGCCGGCGACGCCGACCTGCGCGGCGAGCAGCACGTTGCGGCCGATCGTCACGCCGTGCGCGATCTGCACGAGGTTGTCGATCTTCGTGCCGGCGCCGATCCGCGTTTCCCCGACGGCGGGGCGATCGATCGTCGTATTCGCGCCGATCTCGACGTCGTCCTCGACGACGACCCCGCCCACCTGCGGGATCTTCTCGTGCGTCCCGTCGGGGCGCCGCGCGAAGCCGAACCCGTCGCTGCCGATGACGGCGCCGTCCTGCACGACGACGCGGTGGCCGAGCGAGACGCGTTCGCGCAGCGACACGCGCGCGTGTACGACGCAGTCGTCGCCGATGCGGACACCGCGGGCAATGGTCGCGTGCGGGTGGACGATCGTCCGCGCGCCGATCTCGACGTCGTCGCCGATGCTGACGAAGGGGCCGATCGACGCGTCGGGCGCGATACGCGCCGTCGCGCTGACGTCGGCCAGCCGGTGCACGCCCGCCGCGGGGCGCTGCCGATCGGCGAAGACGGCGACCGCCCGCGCGAACGCGAGATACGGATGCGGCGATCGCAGCATCGCGCAGGGCGCGGCCTCGGCATGCTCGCCGAGGATGACCGCGGACGCGCGCGTGGTCCGCAGCTGCGGCGCGTACTTCGGATTGGCGAAAAAGGTGAGGTCTCCCGGGCCGGCCTCCTCGATCCCGGAGACACGCGCGATCTCGACGTCGCCGTCCCCTTCGAGGCGGCAGGCCAGGCGTTCAGCCAACGCTCGCAGTTTCAACGCCCGGAGTATGCCACGAACGGCGCGCGGATCGTAGCGCGGGCGCGTCCGCCGCTCACGGCACGGCGATGCGCTGGAAGAAGCGGGCGAAGTGCTCCAGACGGAGCCGCTGCGCCACGTCGTCGACGCGCGCCGCGCGCTCCTGCGGCGGCGTGGCCGCTATCGTGCGGAGTTCGGCAAGCGGCGGGCTGTCGTGCGCGGCCCACGTGACGCACCGGATGCCCTGGCGTGCGCCGCGGACCGAGAGGAAGTGACCGACGATCCGGAACGCAAAGTAGTACGCGACGACGTTCGGACCGGGCACGAGGACCAGCGCCGCCGACGCCACCAGACCGAGGCTGTCGATCGCGAGCCAGAACCGGTGGCGCTCGAAATCGTGCGAGAGGTGGCGGCGCAGCAGCGTGCGCGCGTGCGGATCCGAAATGTCGGCCGGATAGACCAGCGTGGCTTCGCGGCGGCGGCGCAGCTGCCACAGCAGGCGCTGCTCCGCGATCGATTCCGCCACCCACCGCATGATGCGGCGGCGAACGCGCACGAGCCACCCGCCCGGGCGCGGCGTCGAGGCCTGCCGCCGTTCCCGCTCGGCCTCCGCCAGCATCAGGTTGAAGCGGTACACCAGCCGGCGGAAGACGCCGGAAGGAGGTGCCTCAGGCGGCACGTCGTCCGGCTCCTCGCAATACAGCTCGTACCGATCCGGCCCCACGGGCACCAGAAACACGTCCATCGAAGGAAACTACGATAACAGCCGGCCATTGTTGCGTGCTTGACAGCCCGCGATCGCGTTCCTAACATCGCCGGCATGCGCGTGCTCCTGACGCTGGCAGCGGCCGCCACGCTGCTCGCGGCCCCCGCTCGCCTCACGCTCGTCGTCCGCGTCTTCGACGGCATGGACGATGTCACGGCGGATACACGCGTCAAGGTCTACGCCGCAGGCGATCGAGGCGCGCCGATTGCCGGCCTGCAGAAGACGTCCGAGGGATTCACGGTACCGGTTGACGCCGGATTCTACGATGTCCAGGTCATCCACCTGCGCAACGGCCGCGTGCTCGGCCTGCGCTGGGCGGAACGCCTTGTCGTCATGGCGTATCCGGACGAGGCGGGCCGGCACCTCGAAGTCGTCAATCTGCGGTCCGGCTTTGGCGCCCTGGAAGTGCGCGGCCGCGGGACTCCGCTGCCGGAGGTGGATCTGTTCGCGCCGGGCGATCACGAAGCCCCGGCCGCGAAGCGCATCGACGGCCCCGGCTACGCGCTGTTCGTCGTCCCCGCCGGCGACTACGATTTGCGCGTGCCGCAAGAGGGGGACGTGGAGTGGCAGGCCGGCCTCGAGGTGCCCGTCGATCGCACGCGATTCCTGATCGTGCCGTCGGGTCAGACCCTTCGGCCGGTCAGCAGACGGAGGACGATGACCACCAGCGCCACGACGAGCAGAATGTGGATGAGTCCGCCGGCGACATTCAATGCGAAGCCGAGCACCCACAGGATCAGCAGCAGTACGACGATGGTCCAGAGCATGCGGTCCTCCCTCTTGCCGTTCGCTGACTCGCAAGCTGTGCAAGCGTAGTGCCACGATACGCCGATGCTCCCTGCTTCTCTCCCCGCCCAGGACATCCTGCTGCGGTTGTTGCTCGCCGCGGCGCTCGGCGCACTGCTCGGCACGGAACGCGAGCTGCGGCGGAAGAGCGCCGGTTTCCGGACGAACATCCTGATCGCGCTCGGGTCGGCGCTGTTCACGATCCTGTCGGTCGGGATTGAGGGAGATGCGCCGGCGGATCCCACGCGGATCGCGGCGCAGATCGTGACCGGCATCGGCTTTCTGGGCGCGGGCGCCATCATGCGCACCGACAGCGGGGTGCATGGATTGACGACAGCGGCGACGATCTGGGTGAACGCCGCGCTCGGGATGGCGGCGGGCGCGGGCCGGTATCAGGTGGCGATTCTCGGCGGCTTCGTCACGCTTGCCGTGCTCTTCGTGCTCGCGCCGATCGAACACGTCCTGGAGCGCAACGCGCGCGAGCGCGAGGCGGAACGCCGCGCTACCGACCGCCCGACCTGATCGGCCGCGGCGATCGCGGCGGCGCGTTCGCGGGCAGCGGCGGACGCCCCGCGCGTTCCCACGCGGCCGCGATCAACGACGCGACATTCGTGATCGACTGCGCCAGCCGTTTTTCGAGCACCGGTCGCACCTTCGGGAAGAATGCGTTGAAGTACCCGTCGTCGTAGAGCGTCCGTCCGCTCGCGGCGGCCCGGTCCGCGTCGAGGATCGGTTCGACGAACGTGAAGCTCGCCGTCAGCGTCGTGAACATGAACTCGCGCGCGTTGTCGATGCGGACGAGCGGCGCCGGCGCGACGTCGATCCGATCTTCGAAGCGGCTGAACAACTCGCTTTCGAACCGCGCGTGAATCCCCTGCTGTCCCGTCAACTGCCCATCGTAGTTCTTCGCCGCGTGGAGGGGCTGACACGCGTCCGCGGCGTAGTGCGCCAGCACGGCGGAGAACAGGACGATGTTGTCGCGCGACCACGGTGAGGTCTGCCGGAACGCGTCGGTGAGCTGCGTGAAGATCTCCTCCGCCCGCCACGGCACCGTGCCGTTCTTGATCACGAAATCCTCGCCGTAGCGCGCCACCGCCGCGTCGTAGTCGTGCGGCAGGTCGCCGAACGGAAACCGCCCGTACGCATCCATGTCGAGGAAATGGCGCGGCGGCTCTTCCTTGAAGCCGACCGTCCGGTACGTATCCGGATCGATGGCATGCTCCACGAGCGTGGTGCGATGGCGCTCGAAGAACGGGCGGATGGGCGCAGGCAGCAGCGCGATGGCCCGGTCCATGATGTACTTGTGCGCGTCGAAGCCCCACGCGGACGCCGGCGCCGCGGGCACGCCCAGCACCCCAACGACCAGCACGCATACGATGACAAGACGATGCCGCATGCGCCCTATCTTGCCACGGCCGGACGCGCGGGCGGCGCGTGCGACAATCGTCGGATGCCCAGGCTCGGCGCGCACCTCTCGATCAACGGCGGCCTGTTCCGCGCCGTCGATCGCGCCGAGGCGGCGGGCTGCGAAGCGCTGCAGATTTTCACCAAATCGGCCGGGCAGTGGCGCGCCCGCGTGCTCCCGCCGGACGAAATCCTGCGATTCCGGCGCCGCGTGCGCGAGACCGGCATTCATCCCGTCGTCGCCCACAACAGTTATCTGATCAACGTCGCGACCGCGGATCCCCTGCTGCGCCAGCGATCGTTCGACGCACTCGCCGAGGAATACGATCGCGCGCACGCGCTCGGACTCGACGGTCTGGTGATGCATCCGGGATCGTTCACCGCCGGCACTGAACACGACGGCCTTCGGCGCATCGCGGAAGCGCTGTCGGAGCTGCTCGCATCGCGCCCGCGCGTGCGGACGCGCATCCTGCTCGAGCACACCGCCGGACAGGGCACCAATCTCGGGCATCGATTCGAGCATCTCGCCGAGATCATCGAACGCCTCGGCGGCTCGCGGCGTGTCGGCATCTGCCTCGATACGTGCCATCTGCTCGCCGCGGGTTATGACATCTGCTCGCCGGAAGGCTACGACGCGACATTCCGCGCGTTCTCCCGCGTCGTCGGGCTGCGCCGTCTCGCGGCGTTTCATCTGAACGACTCGAAGAAGCCGTGCGGCAGCCGCGTCGATCGGCATGAGCACATCGGTCGCGGCTGTCTTGGACTCGAGCCGTTTCGCCGCATCCTCAACGATCCCCGGTTCGACGGCCTCCCGATGCTGCTGGAAACGCCGAAGGAGGAATCGTCGGACCGCCGCCGGCGTACCGACGTGGACCCGTTCGACGCAATGAACCTGAAAACGCTGCGCAGTCTGCTCGCTCAATCGCCGAAGACGTCGGCGACGAAACGATAGACCTCGGCGCCACGCCGCCAGGCGTCGGCCGACAGTCCGGCTTTTCGGCACGTGTGCGCGAGAAACTCCGGCGCCGTCCAGTTCCACTCCGGCGCGACCTGGGGCAGGAGTAATCCACGACACCGGCCGTGCCGGACGACGAGGCCGTGGCGGCCGATCTCGATCAGCGCGGGATCGCAGGGATCGAGCCGTTCGAGCGGGGCGAGAATCGACAGCTCGAACGTCAGGTCGGACAGCTCCGACGGCTGGACGGGCAGAAAGCGCGGATCCTCGAGCGCCGCGCCGACGGCACACCTTGCGATCTCGATGCCGAGCGATGCGCGGCACTGCAGCGTGCCGATGCAGCCTCGCAGCTCCCCGGCGCGCTTGATCGTGACGAAGGCCCCGGAAGCCTGAGCCGCGACGACGGGCATGCCGTCAGCTCCGGGCTCGCCCGTCACGGCGGCGCGGACCGCCTCGCGCGCGACGGCCACGAGCAACAGCCGCTGGGCGTCAGTGAGCACGGGACAGCACTCCGAATGCCGCGGCCAGATAGCCGACGACGGCGTGATGGTCACCCGAGACGTCGCCCGAATGCGCGTACTTCAGCACGACGCTGTCGCGCCCGCCAAGGGCGCGCGCCGCGCGCATCACCGCGATGGCGGGTCCGCCGCCGCACGCGACGTATCGGCCGCGCTCTCCGGCGGGATAGCGTTCGAACAACTCGAGCAACCGATCTGCGTCGAACGCCGCCACACAGTCTCGCACGCGCGCGTCGAGACTCATTGCACGCGCGGCGTCGAAGTAATGCGACAGATCGGTGCTGGCGACGAGCAGCGCACGCGATCCGGCAAGCCCGGACGCGAGCGCCGACGCGCAGTCGATGATCGTCTCCCGCGTCTGGTATCCCATCAGCAGCGGCACGATCGGCGTGTCGGGCCACAAGCGGCGTACGAACGGCAACTGCATCTCGAGCGAGTGTTCGCCGCCATGCACGTCCGGCAGCGGATGCATGACACGCCCGGCCTTCAGCAGACGGTCCGCGAGCGCGGCGTCGATCGCGGCGGGGCCGAGCGGCGTCTCGAACGCACCCTCGGGGTACACGGCGATCCCGTCGAAGCCGGCGAAATGCGAAGGGCCCACGAGCACGATCGCCTCGTACGCGCCCGCGGACGCCGCCTTGTAGGACCATGCGGCCACGGGCCCGGAGAACATCAATCCTGCGTGCGGCGCCATGAGCGCCAGGATGGTGCCGGCCGGCGGGTCCGCCGCGTCGGCGAGATACGCGTCGACGTCGCGTCGCAGCGCCGCCGCGTCGCGCGAGTACCACGTCCCGGCCACGGCCGCAGGCCGCCTCACGAGGCAATCTCCCGCGCGTCCGCGATCCCTCGCCGCTTCCGCCATGGATTTGTTAGCATCGGCGGATGCCGTCCCTTTCGCGCGAGGAGGTCGATCGCCTCGCGGCCCTCGCCCGGCTCGAACTGAGCGATGCCGAAAAGGATCTCTTCGCCCGCCAGATCGGCGACGTGCTCGCGTTCGTCGAGCAGGTCCGCGCGGTCGACACGCGCGATGTGCCGCCGACGGCGCACGTGAGCGCCGCCCCTCCCCCGCTGCGCGACGACATCGTGCGTCCGTCGCTCACGCGGGAGGCGGTGTTCGATCAGGCGCCGGACGCCGACAAGACGGCCGGCCTCTTCAAAGTACCACGGGTGCTGGGCGGATGATCCCGCCCGATGCCGCGAGCGCCATCACCGCCGCCGTGATGGCTGGCGACCTGAAAGCGGCCGACCTCTGCCGTTCCACCCTCGCGCGGATTGCGGACGCCAATCCCGAACTCCACGCGTTTCACGACGTCAGCGCGAGTGCCGTCGCACGAGCGGAAACGGTCGATCGCCGGCCGACGGGCCCGCTGGCGGGCGTGCCGATCGCCCGCAAGGACAACATCTGCGCCGCCGGCGAACTGACGACCGCCGGCTCGCGCCTGCTCGAACGCTATCGGCCTCCGTACGACGCGACCGTCGTGGAGCGGCTGACGTCGGCGGGCGCGGTGCTGGTGGGCACCACCATCTGCGATGAATTCGCGATGGGATCCTCCACCGAGAATGGCGCATTCGGCCCCGCGCGCAATCCGTGGGCGCTCGATCGCACGCCCGGAGGATCGAGCGGCGGATCGGCCGCGGCGGTCGCGGCGGGCCTCGTCCCCGTCGCGCTCGGCAGCGACACGGGCGGCTCGATTCGACAGCCGGCCGCGATGTGCGGCGTTGTCGGACTCAAGCCGACGTACGGACGCGTGTCGCGCTACGGACTCATCGCGTTTGCGTCATCGCTCGACCAGATCGGTCCGATCACCAGGACCGTGCGCGATGCGGCTCTCGTGCTCGGCGTGATCGCGGGACGCGATCCGATGGACGCCACGTCCGCCGACGTGCCCGTGCCCGATTACACCGGCGCGCTGACGGGGGAGGTCCGCGGCACGCGTATCGCCGTACCGTGGCACCTGCTGGAAGAGGGAGTCGACGCGGAGGTCCGGGAGGCGTTCACCGCGGCACTCGACACGCTGCGCGGCCAGGGAGCGGAACTGGTCGACGTCCGCCTGCCGCATGCGCCGCTGGCGGTCCCCGTGTACTACCTCGTCGCTACGGCGGAGGCGAGCTCGAACCTCGCGCGCTACGATGGCGTGCGCTACGGACGCCGCGTGGAGGCCCCATCGCCCGACGCGATGTATGCGAAGACGCGCGAGCAGGGATTCGGCGCGGAAGTCAAACGCCGAATCATGCTCGGCACCTACGTGCTCAGCGCCGGCTACTTCGACGCGTACTACCTCAAGGCACAGCAGGTGCGCACGCTGATCCGCCGCGATTTCGAGCACGCGTTCAGCGCGGGCGCCGACGTGGTCGCGCTGCCGACGAGCCCCACCGCCGCGTTCCCGCTCGGTGAGCGCGTCGACGATCCGCTGCGCATGTACGTCGCCGACGTGTTCACCGCCAGCGCGAATCTCGCCGGGCTGCCCGCGATCAGCCTGCCGTGCGGCCTCACACGCGATCGGCTCCCCGTCGGTCTGCAGCTCACCGGGCGCGCGTTCGATGAAGCGACGCTCCTGCGGATCGGCGACGCGTTCGAACGCGCGACGCCGTGGGCGCGCGAGCGACCGCCCCACTGGTGGGCGCCGACGCTAGCGCGCGAGTAGCCCCTTCCACGCGTCGTACGTCGCCTGATCGAACTCGCCGGCGTGCAGCGGCGTCACCGCCGCGTAGCCGTGCTCGGTTGCCCAGACGTCGGTGCCCTCGACGTCGCCGGTCGGTTCCTGCCAGACGCTCCAGAAGTAGCGACGCCCGCGCGGCGACGTCTGCTGCTCGAAGTGTTCCGTCCCGGTGAGCCTGCTCTGACGCGTGAGCTGAAGGCCTTTGATCGCGTCGGCGGCCCCGGCCGGCACGTTGACGTTCAGGAAGACGCCGGGCGCGAGCCCGTGCGCCTTCACCTGGCGCGCGACTTCCCGCACGATCGCCGCGGCGGGTGCGTAGTTGGTCTGCTCGACCGCGACGGACGCCGCGATCGCGGGAATCTCCATCAACGCCGCCTCGCGCGCCGCGCCCGCCGTCCCCGACACGTACGTCACCCTCCCCAGGTTGTAGCCGCGGTTGATGCCGGCGACCACGAGATCGGGTTTGTGGGACATGAGGGCGAGGACGCCGACCTTCACGCAGCTCGCCGGCGTCGCGCTGAGCGCGGTCGCCTCGATGCCGCCCGGCAGCGTGACGGCGTCCGCGTAAATCGGATCGGTGATGCTGATCGAATGCCCCTTGGCGCTCTGGTTCTCCGCGGGCGCGACGATGGTGACCTCGCCGAGATCGCGGAGCGCCTGCGCCACCGCCAGAATCCCCGGCGCATGCACGCCGTCGTCGTTGGTGATCAGAATGCGGTACGGAGCCGCGGGTGTCTGCTGAGCGGTGAGGGGCCGCGGCAGCGCGACCCAGGCCGCGAGCGCGAGCAGCGGAAGCAGTCGGCGGATCGGCATGGCGCCGATCTTACCGGAGGCGCGTTCAGCGCGCGATGGCCGGTTGGCTCGGGCGAACGATCAGCCAGATCACGCCGGCGAGCAGCAGGAACGGCAGCAGCGGCACGAGCAGCGCCGCGCCGACGGCGAGCGCGACGACCACGCCGACGACGAACAGGATCGGGCCGACCGTGATCAGCAGGAGTCCGGAGATCAAAGCTTTGAGGAGGAGCAACGGCAGCAGGAGCAGCCGGAACGCCAGCTTGAACACGAAGCCGATCGTCAGCAGGAGAGCAAAGACGGCGAACACGGCGAGCGCGATCACGCCGAAGACGAACAGTTCGATCATCGAAGGCTCCTCACATGCGGTTACGCGGCGCGGCGCCCGGAAGTTCCGGACACCTCAACCGCGCGCGGCATGCGTGGGCGTCGGCGGCAGCTGGTACTGAATGAGCCCGGAGCGCACTTCATCCATCGCGAGGCGTTCGAGCTTGTGGGGCGCCGCGGCGTGGGGCCGCTCGAGGCGCGGCAGCGCGCCGCGGCGCAGCTGCTTCGCGCGCTGCGCCGCGACGTCGACGAAGAGAAATCGGCTGGTGATGGGAGGGGCCGGCTCGACTGGCGCTTCAGCCTCGTCGGCCGGCGCCTCCGGCAGATCCGCGTCCTGAACCATAGCCGTTCAGATTATCCGAAAACGCCTCTCGCGTCACCCTTCGATCGCGATCTGCTTCGGCTTGGCCTCCTCCCGCTGCGGCACGCGCACCGTCAGCAGACCGTCCTTGTAGCTCGCGGCGATCTTCGAGGCGTCGACGGTCGCGGGCAGCGTGAACGACCGGCTGAACACGCCGTGCTGCCGCTCCCGGCGATACACGCGCTCCACCGTGTCCTCCCGCTCGGCGCGCCGCTCGGCCCGCACGGTCAGGACGTTGTTCTCGAACGTCACGTCGATGTCTTCGCGCTTGAGATCCGGCAGTTCGGCCTCGAGCACGAATTCATGCTTCGCGTTCTCGTAGATGTCGACCGCCGGCAGCCACGACTGCGCGCCGCCGGAGAAGAGGTCGTTGAACATACGGTCGAGCCGATCGATTTCCATGGCCGCCAGATCACGCGCGGGATTCCAACGAACCAACGTCATTGCTGTGTCCTCCTGTATCTGCCCCAGGGCGCCTGTCAGGCCCCCAAGGAAATAGCAGACATAAATATAGCTGGATGATTAGTTCATGTCAAGCAAGTTATATGAGTGATTAAAACTCACATCTCGTATCATCATATATAGCTCCCGAGGCACCCGCGCCCGCGCCCCGCGCCCCGCGCCCCGCGCCCCGCGCCCCGCGCCCCGCCCC
>DASSOM010000026.1:0-12587 GCA_035700625.1 Vicinamibacterales bacterium | reverse complement strand
CGGCACTCTAGTCGGAGCCGACGGACGAGGTCAAGGCACGCGATAGGATAGGCGACGCAGATGCGACCGCCCGACCCTGCTCGGTGGCTCGTCGTTATGCTCACGCTCGCCGGCTCGGGCTGGATGGCATCGGCCCGTGTCCTTCCGGATGACCATGAGGTGGCCGCGCTGATCGCGCAGGTCGGCGAACGCGTCGCCGCGTTTTACGAACGTGCGCAGCGGCTCGTCTGCCTCGAACGCTCCACGGTCCTCCCGATCGACCGCGACTGGAGGTTGCAGGGGTTCGGCCGCACGGTCGTGTCGGAGCTGCGCGTCGAGATGGGGACGTCGTCGGAACCGCACGTCACGCGCGTGGTTCGACGCGTGAATGGACGCGAGCCGCGCGCAAGCGATGTGAAGGGTCGCGCCGGGTGCACCGATCCCGAGCCGCTCTCGCCCGTGCCGCTCGCGTTCCTCCTGCCGGAGCATCGGGACGAGTATCGATTCACGAACGTCAGCGACGCGACGGAGCTCGGACGTCCGGCACTGACGATCGACTTCGCGTCGGTGCCTCAACGGGGACATCCGACGCTCATCGAAGACGAGCGCGGCCACGACGACTGCTACGACTGGACGGGGCCGGTGCGCGTCGTCGGCCGGATCTGGATCGACGCCGCGACGCACGATGTGGTGCGGCTCGAACGCCATCTCGCGGGTCCGACCGACCTTCGCGTGCCGAACCGGCTTCAGCGCGAGCATCAGTTCCCGGCGTGGGTGACGATCGATCGCGACGATCTGACGATCCGCTACGACGCGATGCGCTTCAACGATCCGAAAGAGACCGTCTTGCTGCCCACATCGATCGAATCGATCACGCTCGTCCGCACGACGCTGCAGTCGACGCGACGTACGCAGCTGTTCAGCGGCTACCGCCGCTTCCTCACCGGCGGCCGGGTGGTCAAGAGCGGATCCGGGCCCCGCGCGCCTTGAGCTCGGTGCGCAGCACGGCGCGATGGCAGTGCTGCTCGTCCTCGCAGTAGCAGCCCACCGCGAAGTCAACGGTATGCGACAACGCCGCGAGCGCGTCGAGCAGGTGGGACGCCTCCGGTTTCTTCAGCTCCGCGCGAAACCGTCGCTTGAACGCGTCCCACGCCCTCTCGTCGTCTTCTCCCCTTGGCGCGCGACGGAACAATTCGGGACTCGGCGACAGATTCGGCAGCCAGACGTCGTACCAGTTCTGTGCCGCATATTGCGTCTTCGGCACGCCGCGCGGCGGACGCCGGACGGTGCCGAAGCGAATCCCCTCGTGCGGCTGGCGCGGCGACCCGAGCCGGACAATGCTGACCGCCATCTCAGCTCCCAGCCGTCCGCACGTATTCGTCCACGTTCTTCCCGAGCACGTCGAGCGGCACGTTCCCACCACGCACCACGACATCGTCGAAGGCCTTCACGTCGTACTTCGATCCGAGGGCCGCCTTCGCCTTCTCGCGCTGGCGATTGATCTCGCTGTGCCCCACCTTGTAGCCGCACGCCTGGCCGGGCCAGGAACAATAGCGATCCACTTCGCTCGCGACCTCCTCGGGATTCGATCCGTTCACGTCCACGAAAAACCTGACGCCCTGCTCACGCGTCCAGCCCTTGGCGTGGATGCCCGTGTCGACGACGAGGCGGCAGGCGCGGAAGGCAATCGACTGCAGGTAGCCGAGGCGCCCGACGTGATTGTCGTCGTAGGCGCCGAGTTCGTCGGCGAGCTGCTCCGCGTAGAGCGCCCAGCCCTCCGAGTACGCGTTGAACCCGAGCATCTGACGGATCAGCGGCATCGCGTGCGTGTATTCCCCCTGCCAGATATGGCCGGGAATCGCCTCATGGAACGTCAGGTCGGCAAGACCGTACTTCCGATGCAGATCAGGGGTCCTGAGATTGATCCAGAAGCGGCCGGGGATCTTGCCGTCGATCGATCCCGCGCCGCCGTACGCGGCCGGCGCGCCCGGCTCCTCTTCGGGCGGCAGCCGCTTGACCTCCATGTTCGGATTGACGAGCGTATTGAACGCGCGCGGCATCTGCGCGCGAATCCACTTCAGGCGGTCGTCGATGAACGCCAGAATCTCCGCGCGTCCCTTGTCGCCGTCGGAGAACTGATAGCGCGGATCCTTCGCCAGCGCCTTCATGCGCACGCCGACACTGCCGTCCGTGTAGCCAATCTCCTTCAGGATGGCATCCATGCGGGCGTGCAGGCGCTGCAGCTCGCTCCGCCCCATCTCGTGCACCTCGTCGGGCGACATACTCGTCGTCGTCGAGGCCTTGAGCGCCCACCGGTAGAACTCGCGGCCGTGTGGGCGCGAGGAAATCGCGGGGTCATCCGAGGCGACGGTGCGCTCCTTGCGAAGTTCCGCGAGCTGCCGCTCCAGCGCGGGAGCGACCTCCTTCGCCGCAACCGACCGCGCGCGTTCCGCCCAGTTGCCCGGGATGTTCTTCGTCCGGCGCGCGATCGATTCGACGAGCGATCCGCCTTCCCGCGCGTTCTTCACCGACAAGGTCATCTGCGCGATCGCTTTGTCGATGAGGAAGGCGGGCGGAACGAGCCCGGCGTCGCGCGCAGCCTGCATCCGCCCGAGTTCCCCGTCCAGCTGCTTCGCGAACGACTGCAGCCTCGCCAGATACGCCTCCGCGTCGGACGCGTTGTCGATGCGGTGATCGCTGTCGAGAAACCGGGGGATGTCGAGGTACGCGCCGACGTTCTGAATGACGACGTAGGGCGTGTTGCGCCAGCTGCCGACGGTGATGTCGCCGTACGGAAGCGCGAAGCCTTCGAGGGCCGTCGCGAACGCGCTCCGCACGACATCCATGCTCGTGCGCACGTCGTGCGAGAGCCCGGACACGTCGAACGCATTGACGCGATCCAGGCCGGCGCGGACCTGTTGCGCGATACGCTCCTTGCCGTCAGACGATCGATCCGTCAATTGAGACCGCAGCGCCGCACGAGAGCCGGTGTCGACGCCGAGCGACGTCGCGGCTTCGGGGAACAAACGCAGAAGGTCGCCGCCGATTTCGTCGAGCAGTGCGGCCGCCGCCTTCTTCGTGTCGGCCTGGACGGCACTTGCCGGCGCGTCGCGGCGCCCGCAGCCCGCCATCAGCGGCAGCGCCGCGGCGGATGCCAGCGCGGCGAGCGCTTCTCGTCGGGTGTACATGTGTCCATCATAGGTCACGCGCTACTTCGCCCTGCTCAGCCCGTAACCGCCGGCGGGCGTCGTCTCGAACCGCTCGCCGAAGCCGGCGATGAGAGGCCGGGCCTTCGCAATAGCCGCCTGCACGGCCGGCAATTTGAGCGATGCCTGGTGGCTCTCACGGCTGTCCCAGACTTCCGTGACCCAGATGGCGTCCGGGTCGGTCTGGTCGCGCGCGACGATGTAGCTGAGGCACCCGGGCATGCTGCCGGTCGACTGAAGCAGGATGTCGATGAGCGCGTCGCGCTGCCCGGGTACCGCTTTCATCTTCCCGATGAGTCCGTACATTTGTCCGTCCGTCGAGGCGCGTTCGCTGACGCCCTCACGATCGATCGCGGTTACCTGCTGAATCGCCAGAAGACTGCAGCAGCCGAAGTGTCCGAATCCGCCGAGCGCATCCGGGTCCGGCTCTCCCGCGAAGAAGCGGCCCACGAGCGTTGCGCGAAGGACGACCCTGCCGCGTTTCCCGATGCGGGCGTCGAATCGCTGAAAAGTGGAGTCCTGGATCAGCGGCTCATCGCGATGCCGCCGGGTCGGGCCGCAGCAATACACAGTACCTGATCCCGTGTCTCCGCCGTATTCAAGCCACACATCGCGGCCATCGGTGCACTCGGGATCTGACAGGCGGAACTCTTCGAAGTCGTGCGAGACCAGTCCGCTGACTTCGATCAGTTTCTTGTCGTAATCGGCAGGGTGCGCTCTCAGCGCACAGACGGTGACCTGCTGTGCCGGCTCCGAACGCGGCTGTCCAGCCGCGCCGGTCATCACGGCCGGCATCGCGAAGACGATCAGGATCGCGATGCCGGTCACGGGCGTATCGTATGCTGACGGCACTCCGCCGCGCTATTGAATCTTGATGGAACTGCCGGAACTCTCGCCGCCGTTCAGTTGCCCCCACGCAGTGGTCTCCGGCGAGAGCCCGCCCGTGGCGCCCCAGATGACGACCTCGCCATCGGTCTGCCCGATCGCGTCGGCCCCCCAGATGACCACGTTCGCCCACGACTGCGGGTCGTCCCACACGACGTTGCTGCCCCAGATCACGACGTTGCCGTTGATCGTGACACTATCGGCGCCCCAGATGACGACCGACCCCCAGGCCATCTGATTGACGTCGATGATGCTGCTGCCCCAGATGACGACGTTGCCCCACACGAGGGACTGCTGCCACGGAAGGTACTCGCCTCCGATCCGCGTCCACGGCGATGGCGTCGAGTCGAGCCAGTACCGGCCGACGCTCGTGGAGGTATCCGCGGCCCGCGCGAGCTGGATCGCGCCCGCGGCGTTGATCGCTCCCGCACCCTGGGTCAGCGGATCGTAGGCAGCGCCGGACCGATTGTTCACACCGAACGAGCTGTATTCGAGCATCGCCTTGACGGCGTTCGGCGTCAGCGGTGGATCGTAGCGATGCGCGTCGTGATTCGCCTGGAGCATCAACGCCACGACACCCGTCGTCACGGCCGTGGCCATGCTCGTGCCGCTCATCCGGATGTAGTCCGAATCGGCCGCCTTCAGCTGCGGATAGTCGTGGTAGAACGTGCCGTGCTTGGCCGCGGCCGCGACGATGTTGTGGCCGGGCGCGACGACGTCCGGCTTCGCGAAGCCGTCGTACCAGCTCGGACCGCGCGAGCTGTAATCCGGAATCCAGTCGTCGCGGCGCGACACCGTGTCTTCCGTGCGCAGCGCGCCGACGGTGATCGCCGACGGCGCGTTACCAGGCGACGTGATGCCGGCGTAGCCCGGGACGCCGGTCTCCGGATTCTTGCCGTAGTTGCCCGCAGCGGCCACCACGACGATCCCTGCGCGAACCGCGCGCTCGACCGCCTGCACCAGCGGGTCGCTGGCGGCCGATTCGTAGATCGGATGGCCGAGCGACAGGTTGATGATGTCGATCCCGAAATACTCGCGGTACTTGACAGCGAAATCGATCGCGCGAATCACGTCGCTCGTATAGCCGGCGCCGTGCGCGTCCAGCACCTTCAAGACTGTGAAGGTCACCTCGGGAGCGAGGCCCCGGTACTTGTTGTAATAGGACAGCTCGCCCGATCCGCCGATCGTGCTTGCGACGTGCGTCCCGTGGCCGTAATCGTCGTAGGGATAGGTGGCGATGCCGCCGTGCGTGAAGTCATAGAATCCGCGCACACGGCCAGAGAACTCAGGGGACATTTCGAGGCCGGAATCGATCACCGCGACGCCGATGCCGTGCCCGGACGCGTAGCTGCTCAGCCCCAGCGTCTCGCGCAGCACTTCCGGCGCCACCGCGGGGCCGTCGGTATCCGCACCGTTCGGCAGCAGGACCGACCCGACGACGTCGCCGAGGGTCTCAACGACCCCGCCGACGACCTGCAGGAGACCTCCCAGGAGTCCGCCGAGCAGCTTCGCGTGGACGACGGCGTCGGACGACACGGACACCACATCGTCCGCGGCCGCGAGCGCGTCGAGATCTTCAGGATGGACGACCGCGGTGAGCGCGCCGATCGAATCGAAGTCGCCGAGCACGCGGTCACCGTGCGCCGCAAGCTGGTTCGCCAGGCTCGTGCGGGCGGCGCCGCTGCGCGTCCGGATGATGACGCGCTGTGCGCCGCGTGCGCCTTCGTCGAGGGAGGTGCGCAGGTGGCGATCCAGCTTCTGTCGATCAACCTGGTGCCGATGTGGCCGTTGTCGCGCCGATCTTCCGTGGCCGGAGGCTGCGCTGACCGGTGCCAGCGTCCCGACGCCGGCGGTCAACATGAAAACGATTGAGAACCCGATTAGCTGGCGGACGCTCCGCGACATTCGACACCCTTCCCCTAGGATCAGAACCGCACACTTCAAGCAGTGTGTTATGCCCTCCGGATGAGCAAGGAAGGAGCCAGAACGAACCGCACACGTCTGAAGGCTGGGAAACTCGAACGATGTCAGTCGGATGCGGGAACGGTGTCAGCCGGACGGCCGCATTGTGTGCGCTCTGCCCAGAGGCGCGGTGCCCTCGAATGGAACAACGATCAAGTGGAAACGCCGCGTAAGTGGTTGAATCGACAAACTATTCCGGCCGGCGTGCCGGTTCTGCACATCACTGCACCGTTTCGAGACGGTCGCGCGTTCCGCGAGGCAGGCGCACCGGCGACGATGGCGACGACAACGAGACGATCGACGGCGCCACACTGTCACCGGCCGCTTGCGCCAGCCGGCGGTGCGCGTCGTCGAATGTACCGGATTGCGGAGAGTAGAAGCTGAGGACGCCGACGCATCGGTCGTCCGCCTCCATGGGGACGGCGAGAGCAGCCTGGAGCGTGCTGCGTTCGCGCGCCTGCTCGTCGAGATCGAGGCGCGCGTCGGAGTTCACGATCGACTCGCGGGCCGCGGCCACCCAGCCGCTGAGCCGTTCACCGATCTTCATGCGCACGTCCTGAAGATGACCGGCCTCGTCGCCGGCCGCATGGATCGCGACGAGCTCGTCGCTCGCGGGATCGTACACGTAGAGCACCATCGTGGACGCGGGGATGCGGCTCTGCAGGTGACACCACACGGCACTGCCGAGATCCGCGACAGACGCGGCCGCAGCGAGCGAGCGTCCGAGATCGCAGAAGACGTGGAGGTCCAGCATCTCGCGATCGCGGGTGGTCGCCGGTGCAGCCGGTACGGCTGATTCGGCGCGCTGCGTCGACGCGCCGCGAGCAAGGTCCTCGGCATCCGCCTGACGCATCTCCAGGAAGGCGTCCACGACGCGCGGATCGTACATCGTGCCGCGCCGATCGACGATGATCTGGAGCGCGGCGCGATCGTCGAGGCGCGGTCGGTAGGGGCGATCCGAGGTGAGCGCGTCGAAGCAGTCCACGACCGACAGAATGCGCGCGCCGATCGGAATCTGCTCGCCCGCGATCCTGTCGGGATACCCTGTGCCGTCCCAGTTCTCGTGATGATGGCGCACGATCGGCACGACCGGATAGGGAAAGCCGACGACGGAAAGGATGTCGGCCCCGGCGGGCGCGTGGCGTTTCATGATCTCGAATTCGGCGGGCGTCAGCTTGCCCGGCTTGTTGAGGATGTGCTCGGGCACGGAGAGCTTGCCCACGTCGTGCAGCAGTGACGCCGCCATGATGGCCTGGAGCTGGTCCTCCTCATGGACGCCCAGCGCGTGTGCAAGCCGAATGGCGTGCATCTGGACCCGGCGGATGTGATCGTGGGTGACTTCGTCCTTGGCGTCGACCGCCTGCGCAAGCGCCTCGATGACGGCGACGTACACACGATTGACCTGGCCGAGATGGGCGACGTGGTCCTGCACGCGGCCGACGGCGTGCCTGAACGTCGTGTAGAGGATGGCGGGAAGCGGGACGAGCAGCACCAGCAGGTTCAGCGCTCCGATCGATGGCTGCAGCCGCTCGAGCAGGAGGAGCGGGATCACCGCGAAGACGCCGCCGAAGTGCGTGACCCAGAGGCCCTGAAAATGCTCGCGCCACAGGGGGAGCGCCGGAGTTCTCCGCTCGAAGCTGACGGCAGCGGCCACGAGACCGGTGTTCACGATGTAGTTCACGGCCGCGAAGACCGCCAACAGCCCGACGAGGCGCACCGGAGCCCAGCGCCCGTCGAGCAGCGGTGCTCCGCCCGCGAGCGTCAGGAAGACATGGGCCGCGAGCCAGATCGCGATCGCGGACACGGCGATATTGAACAGCGGTCGGTATGCGGTCCGGCGGGTGAAGCGAACCTTCGACGTGAGGACCAGGCCATCGAGCGCCGCCGTGATCGCTCCCGCTGACGGACCGAACAGGACCGCTGCGGCGATATTGAACGTGTCGGAGATCGAGAAGCTGATCCCCGTGCTCGGAATCCGGAGCGTGATCCAGCCGGTGCCCACGGTCAGGCCGGCCAGCATCAGCCAGAGCGGCTGGAACGGCAGCCGGGAGAGATCCCAGAGCGAGTGCGTCAGGGCGGCGCCGCCGACCAGGATCACGGCATACACGTAGATTGCCGCGGCTCCGCGGAGCGGGGCAGGTTCCCGGGTCATGATCGCATCACGCAGTCCATTACCGGATTGAAATCACCCGTACGGAATTGTGCTCTGCCGGTCCGTAGACACGGCCGTCAGCACCGATTCTGTAAGTACGGAGAATTACCGGGGCGAATCGAGCAAGATGCGCGCCACGGTCGGCCGCGCTGCGCTACTGCACGGGCGTCAGCTGCTTCACCATCCGCGCACATGGGATCGTGATGCCCGAGGACGTCGGCACGTCGATGCGCTCGACGATGGTAAACCCGCAAGCCGCGTACAGCGGCTCGCCCGCGACCGTCGCGACGAGTTCCAGCGATCGAAACTGTTCGCGCATGGCGGCCTCCTCGCAGCGCGACAGCACCAGTCGGCCGATGCCCCGCC
Organism: Vicinamibacterales bacterium; assembly: GCA_035700625.1. GTDB lineage: Bacteria > Acidobacteriota > Vicinamibacteria > Vicinamibacterales > 2-12-FULL-66-21 > DASSOM01. The sequence continues at coordinate 4,037 of DASSOM010000026.1, read as the reverse complement.
GGGCGTGATCAGGATCGGTGTACATCGCGCGGATGCGCGCCGGCTCCGTCCGCGGATCGAGCAGACGCGCGTCGCGCCGCGCCGAGTGATCGCCGCCGAACAGCGTCGCGCGGCGGCTCCACCCGCCGCAGCCGACGACAGCCCCGTCTTCCTCGACGAGGAAGTAGGTGCCGTCTTCGATGAGGCTGGTGTCAACGCCCATGATCTCGAAGGATGCGTCGACGCTTGCCGCGTCGAGGTACGCGCCGATCAGCCCGCGGATCGATCGTTCCATCAGCGCGCGCAGTTCGGGTACGTCGTCCAGCGCGGCCAGCCGGCAGGAGAACGCCACAACGGGATTATGACCGGGCGCGTCCGCAGACGCGGCTAGAGCGCAATCGGCTGGCGGAACGTGACGGTCGTCCCGTGCGACCACTTCGAGTGGCAGCCGCCGCACATGAGCGCGGCAAACGGCGGCTCCTCGCCGTTGCGAATAGTCAACACGCGCGAGCCGGAGTCCTCGGACGGGTTGAACGAGGCCCCGCAGACGCCGCACGGTTCCTCGCGATCCAGCTTCATGTACTTCAACGACACGGTCGGATGTGGCATCCGTTCAGTCTACCGGAATGGACGAGATGTTGACGTCGGCGCGGCGGTCATCCAGCGTATATTTCCTTTGATGCCTACGACGAACCTGCACACGGCACTCTCCCGGTTGTTCTCGGAGCTCGTGGACGGCACGGGCACCGACGGAGGATTCATGCTCAACCGCGGCGACACGGGGTTGCTGCGGTCGCTTGACGCGCTGTCGGCCGCGGACGCGTCGCGATCGGCGAACGACGGCGCTACCATCGCCGCGCACGCGGAGCATCTGCGCTACGGGCTTTCCCTCATGAACAAGTGGGCAGCGAAAGGGGGCAACCCGTTCGCGGACGCCACGTGGGACGCGGCGTGGAAAGTCTCCAGCGTGGACGAGGCCGCGTGGAAGAACATCCGCAGCGGTCTGCGCGATGAAGCGCATGCCTGGCTGCAGACGCTGAACACGCCCCGCGAGGCGTCCGAAGCGGATCTGTGCGGCATGATCGGCAGCATCGGCCATCTCGCGTACCACCTCGGCGCGATTAGGCAAATCGCCCGCGCCGCGCGCGGCCCTCGAGAGGGGACGTTCTAAACACGACGCGATCGCGTCCATGCCAGAACTTCCGGACATCGAGCTGTACGTCAGCGCGCTGAAGCCGCGCGTGCTCGGGCAGCCGCTCGAGCAGCTCCGGCTCGGCAATCCGTTCGTCGTGCGAAGCATCGAGCCGCCGCCCGCGGCGCTCGCCGGACGCCATGTGCGCGACGTCCGTCGCATGGGCAAGCGGATTGTCGTTGCGCTCGAGGGCGACTTCTTCGTCGTCCTCCACCTGATGATCGCCGGACGCCTGCGCTGGCGCGAACGCGGCGCCGCCCTGCCAAAGAAGGGAGGGCTCGCCGCGTTCGACTTCCCCACCGGCTCGGCGATCCTCACCGAGGCCGGATCGCGGCGGCAGGCATCGATCGTGATCGTCGAGGGGCCCGACAACGTCGCGGCGCTCGATCCGCGCGGACTGGAGGTGCTCGATGCGACGCTCGACGTGTTCACGGCGCGCCTGCGAGCCGAGCGCCATACGCTCAAGCGGACGCTGACGGACCCACACATTTTCAGCGGCATCGGCAACGCCTATTCCGACGAGATCCTGCACGCCGCACGACTGTCGCCGATGGCGCTGACCAGCGCGCTGAGCGACGAAGAAGTCGAACGGCTCTTCGACGGGACGCGCGCGGTGCTGACACAGTGGACCGCGCGGCTCCAGCAGGAGGCCGGCGGCGAGTTCCCCGAGAAGGTCACGGCCTTCCGCGACGGGATGGCCGTCCACGGCCGGTACGGCAAGCCATGTCCGGTCTGCGGCGCGCCCGTGCAGCGCATCGTCTACGCGCGGAACGAAGCGAACTACTGCAGCCGGTGCCAGACGGGCGGGCGGCTCCTGTCGGACCGCTCGCTGTCGCGTCTGCTGCGGGAGGACTGGCCCAGGACGCTCGACGATCTGGAAGCGCGGAAACGAACGTAGCGGTCAGCGGCGCCGCAGATAGTAGGCCGGCACGCCGAGCGCGACGAAGCCCAGGCCGGCCGCGGCCTCAGCGGGCGTGCTCGCGAACTGGTTCGCGACGATCGTCACCGCCGAGAGAATGAACACTATCGGAACGACGGGAAAGCCCCACGTCCGGTACGGCGGCGCGTAGCCGGGACGCCGGCGCAGCACGAACAATCCAACGGCCATCAAACCGAAGAACAGCCACTCGGTATAGATCACGCGCGTGAAGAGCTGCCGGTAGGCGCCGGTGGCCGCGAGCACGGCGCTCCAGATGCCCTGGACGACGATCGCGCGTGCGGGTGTGCGGAAGACGGGATGGACCGCATCGAGCCACCGCGGCGCGAGGCCGTCGCGAGCCATCGAGTAGTACACCCGCGGCCCCGTCAGCACGATGCCGGTGAGCGCGCCAATCGATGACATGATCACCAGCGCCGCCATCACCGTCGAGCCGCCGCGGCCCATGAGCACGTTGGCGGCGTCAGCCGCGACTTGCGTGGACGAGCGCACCGTCTCGACCGGCAGGATGCGCAGGTACGCCAGGTTCAGTGCCACGTAGCTCACGGTGACGATGGCGACGCCGGTGAGCAGCGCGAACGGAATCGTCCGCGCGGGCATCCGCGTCTCGCCCGCGGTGTACGTCACCATGTGCCAGCCGCCGTACGCGAACAGGCCGGCCACGGTTGCGAGCAGGAACTCGCGTGCCGACGCCGGATCGGTCGACGCACTCGTCGCCGCGACCTTTGTCGCGGCCGGAACCGCAAAGGTGAACCCGATCGCGACGATCAGGGCGATGCCCGCGATCTTCGCGATCGTGAACGCGGTCTGCGTACCGCTGCCCGCCTTCACGCCGACATAGTTCAGCGCGGACAGCAGCACGATCACCGCGACGGCCGCGATGCGGATCCCGGTGTCCCCCATCGGCACGAGGACGGCGACATAGCGTGCGCAGACCACGGCGATGGCGGCGATGATCCCGCTGTGCACGCTCCAGAACATCGCCCAGCCCCAGAGGAAGCCCGCGAGCGGCGAGAACGTGTCGCGCAGAAACACGTAGACGCCCCCCGTCTGCGGAAAGAAAGACGCCAGCTCGGCGCACACGAGCGCGCCGAACAGGGTGAGGACGCCGCAGGCGAGCCAGACGCCGATGATGGCGCCGGGCGTCTCGAGATGACGCGCGAGCTCCGATGGCTGGACGAAAATCGACGCGCCGATGATGGTGCCGGCGACCATCGCGGTCGCGTTCAGACGGGTGAGCGGACGTGTCAGCTCGGCCATGCCACCGCTCAGCCCGCGGCGCCGCTGCCCGCGCAGCGATCGACGAAGAGACCAATCTCCGCGGCCACATCCACCGTGGAGGCTGGCAGGACGGTGCAGTCTCGAATGCTCGCGGCATAAAGATCGGAGACCTCCGCCGGATGCAGCGGATCATCGCCGCGCACCAAAAGCGCGGGCATTCGGAGCGACGACAGGTCGGCCGGCGAGGCGAACGGTTGCGCGCCCGAGGAGAGGAACCGGCTCGTCGCCACGACGCTCGCAGGATCGAACGTCTCCATCATCGCGAGCGCCCTCTCGCGCATCGCCGCCGGGAGATTCGCGTACAGCGGCCTGAGGACCTGTATGCCCTCATCGGACGCCCTGCGGGCAACCGCATCCATCCGCTCCAGCGTCATCTTCTGATCGTCCGTGTAGCGGCCACATGGCTCGCCATGCCGCCGTGGAGCATGACGATCGGATGCCCGGCGCCGGCGTCGATGCTGAACAATCGCAGACCATCCGCGTCAATCCAGAGTTCCGACATCTTGGGCCATTCCTCGAAGCTCGATGACCTTCCGGACGACTATTGGGAGTATGATGCGCGGCGCGGCATTCTTCCAGGGAGCGTTCCGATGCGCAACTCCATCGCGGCGGCGGCCCTCATTCTCGCGACGACGTGCCCGGCGTTGT
>DASSOM010000025.1:0-2402 GCA_035700625.1 Vicinamibacterales bacterium | reverse complement strand
CCGCGCTCGCCGCACAGCACCACCAGCAGGTTGCTGACCATCGCGGCCTTGCGTTCGTTGTCGAGCTCGAGGATGTCGCGCTGCGACAGCATCTCGAGCGCCATCTCCACCATCCCCACCGCGCCTTCGACGATCCGCTGCCGCGCGGCGATGATGGCTCCCGCCTGCTGGCGCTGCAGCATCGCCTGGGCGATCTCCGGCGCGTAGGCGAGGTGACTGATGCGCGACTCCATGACCTCGACGCCCGCGCGCGTCAGCCGATCCTGGACTTCGCGCTTCAGGTGGTCGGCCACCTCCAGGGTGTTGCCGCGGAGCGACATGCCTTCGTCGTGGATGTCGTACGGATAACTCGTCGCCAGGTTGCGGAGCGCGGCCTCGCTCTGGACCTTCACGTAATTCTGGTAGTCGTCCACCTGGAACAGCGCCTCGGCCGTGTCCACCACACGCCACACGACGACGGCCGCAATCTCGATCGGATTCCCGTCGTGATCGTTGACCTTCAGATGGCCGCTCTCGAAGTTCCGGACGCGAAGTGAAATCCGGCGCTTGGTGTACAGCGGATTCGCCCAGCGAAGGCCCGCGTGCTTCACGGTGCCGACGTAGCGCCCGAACAGCTGCAGCACCTTGCCCTCGTTCGGATTGACGATGAACAGGCCGGAGGCCAGGAAGACGACCACGGCGAGGCCGATGGAGCTGAGGGTGATCGCGAGCACATCCTCCGCGCGGCTCGCGCGGATCAGCGCCCAGACGAGAAGGATGAGTGCGGTCAGCAGAACCGCGGACATCAGGAACCCGGAGACGGCGGCGCGTTCGCGTTCACGAATCACGGCGATCCTCCTTGTGATAGTGAAGTGATATCACATTGGTATCGACCTCGTCAATGGGCGGATCTCGGATGTCGGATGTTGGATGTCGGAGGTGACGATCGGGGTGGGGTGCATCAAGCTGAAAATCGGGCGCTGGATGCTGCAAGCTGGCGGCTGGAGGCTGGAGGCTGGCGGCTGGAAGCTGGCAGCTGCCTGCGTCAGACCCCGATCCGCAGCGTGGCGACGAGTGGCAGGTGATCCGAGGCCATGAGCGCGCGGCGCGTGCGCGGCAGCTCGACGCCGTGCACCTCCACGTGCCCCTCGTAGTAGATGTGATCCAGGTGCAGGACGGGGAAGATGCCGGGGTACGTGCGCCGGCGGCGCAGGTGCTTGTGCAGGTCGATGCTCTCGAAGAGGGACGAGAGCGTCAGCGTCGCGAGCCCGCGCATCCACTCGTTGAAGTCGCCGAGAATGATCTTCGGCCCGGTGACGCGGCGATCGTGGACGAACGAGGCGAGCCGGCCGGACTGGTAGCGCCGCTCGAGGACGGCGGTGCCCAGGTGCACGTTGTAGATGTGCACGACCGCGCCGTCGAAATCGAGATCGGCGCGCTGGCACGCGCGCGGCTCGCACGTGCGCCACGTGAGATCGTAGTGGCTGTGATGCACGATCGGCACGCGGCTGAGGACGACGTTGCCGAACTGGTGCTGCCGCAGCTGGCGCACCGTCGTCATCACCCATCCCATCCCGAGCGCCGCGCCGATTTCCTCGGCCTGACCCGCGCCGCCGACGCCCGCGCCGATCACTTCCTGCAGCGCGACGACGTCGGCGTCGATCTCGCGGAGCACGTCGATGATGCGCGACGGCATCACGCGGCGATCCATGCCGCGGCACCGGTGGATGTTGTAGGTCGCGATGCGGACGTCGACGAAGCGGCGCGGCCGGCCGGCCGTCGCTTCGGTCACTGCTGCCGCTCCAGGATCCAGACGAACGGACCCACGACTTTCTCCCACAGCGGCCGCCGCTCCCACCGGGCAAGGGTGATCTCTTCGCTGTCGCGCAGGTCCTGCCGGTAGTCCTTCAGCAAGCGGCTCGCCACGTCGGGATCCCGCATGGCGACGTTGATTTCGTCGTTGTGCTCGAACGAGCGGTTGTCGATGTTCGTCGTCCCGAGCACGCTCCAGAGCCGATCGACGATGAGGACCTTCGCGTGCGTCATGCCGCGGTACTCGTAGATGCGCACGCCGGCGCGCAGCAGCTCTCCCCACATGCGCCGGCTGACGAGCCGGACCCACCGCTGATCCGTGCGCCGGTCCGGCACGATGACGGATACGGCGATGCCGTCGCGCGCGAGGCGAACGAGCGCGCGGCGCAGCGCGCGGTCGGGCAGGAAGTACGGCGTCGCGATCCGTACCAGCTCATCGGCCCCTTCCATCAGGAGCTGGAACGCGACGCGCGAGGCGGTGGCGCGATCCGACGGCGAGCTCTTGACGACGAACGCGGTCGCGTTGCCCCGCGGCTCGAGGTGCGGAAAGTACCCCGGGCCCGTCAGGATTTCGCCGCAGCATTCGAGCCAGTTCTCGGCCGCGACCCCCT
>DASSOM010000024.1:0-3402 GCA_035700625.1 Vicinamibacterales bacterium | reverse complement strand
GATACCTGCTCGCGCGCCAGGCCTGCGCGCGGGTCGTCGAAGGATTCGTCCGCGAAGGCGGCACGTATCGTCACGCGGCCGTCGAGGCGCCTCGGGTCCGGTCCGGCCGCCTCGAGTCGGTGCGCCTGTCGGATGGCGGTTCGCTCTCCGCCGACCTGTTCGTTTTCGCCTGCGGGCCATGGCTGCCGCGGATGTTTCCGGACCTGCTCGGGCATCTCATTGCCCCGACGCGGCAGGAGGTCTTCTACTTCGGCGCGCCCGCGGGCGATACCCGGTTCGATGAGGATCGATTCCCGGTATGGGTCGAAGTGCCGCGCTTTTTCTATGGGATCCCCGGCAACGAACGCCGCGGCTTCAAGATCGCGGACGATGCGCGCGGACCGTCGTTCGAGCCGACCGACGGTGACCGCCGTCCTACGCCAGAGACCCTCGAGGCCGCGCGCGCCTACGTTGCGAAGCGGTTTCCCGCGCTGGCTGGTGCGCCGCTCGTCGAGTCCCGCGTCTGCCAGTACGAGAACTCTCCCGACCATCATTTCGTCATCGACCGGCATCCGGACGCGGCGAATACGTGGATCGCCGGAGGAGGGTCCGGTCACGGGTTCAAGCACGGACCTGCCGTCGGCGAGATCACAGCGCTCGCGGCGCTCGGGCAACGCGCGCCCGATCCCCTGTTCTCGCTGACGCGTTCACGGAGGCCCGCATGAGATCCTCGTCTCCCGCCATCGCCGCGCTCCTCGTCGTTCTCGCGTCGGCCGCGTTCAGCCCCGATTCGTCGTCGCCGCCGCAGAACCCGTCGCGCGAAGCGCTTCAGAAAGCCCAGGCGACGTACGAAGCATTCCTGGAGCGCGAAAGCCTGGCCCTTCGGGCACGACGGGGACTGCCGATCGAGAAGCTGCCGGATGTATCGCTCGGCAAGGCGGAAGCCGACGCGGCGTTCGGGCGATCGCTGGTCGAATCACTGCGGAGCGTGTCCGCCGCCGACCTCACGCACGAAGAAGACCTGTCGCTCGAGATTCTCCGCAAGGAGGGGAACGCTCTCGCAGAGGCGCCTCGCTACTACTGGCTGACGTTTCCAATAACGCCGTATACCTTTCAGTTTCTCGGCGTGAATCAGGTGTTCACGGCCGCTCCGCTGCGGTCGCGAGCGGACACGGATCGATACGAGAACCTGCTGGCGCAATACGGGCCGTTCCTGCGCGCGATCGCGGCGAAGCTCAGCGCGCAAGCCGAGCGCGGCATTCGCATCCCGAAGCCGGAGCTGCCGCTTGTCGCAAACACCCTCGCTCCGCTCTCGGCAAAGAGCGACGCAAACCTCCTCCGCGTCTCCGACGATCGGTTGAGTGCGTTGCCCGCCGGCGAGCGCGCCGCGTTCGCTTTGCGAGTCGCATCGCGGATCGACTCGGACGTCGCGCCCGCGGCGCGCAGCCTCGCGGCGCTTCTCGCGGGCGACTACGCCGCTCGCGCACCGGAGGCCGTGGGCCTGTCGCAATACCCCGGCGGCGAGGACTACTATCGATTTCTCGTCCGGCGTCAGACGACCCTCGACGTCCCGCCAGAAGACATCCACCGGATCGGGATCGAGGCGATCGACAAGATCAACGCCGAACTCGACGCGATCCGGCGCCAGGTGGGTTTCACCGGCACGCTCGCGGAGTTCCGCACGTCATTGCGCACGGACCCGCGCTTCTACGCCAGAACGCCCGAAGAAGTGGGCGAGCGCCTGATGGCGGCCGAGCGCCGAATCCTCCCCCGGATTCCGGAAGTCTTCGGACGGCAACCGAAGGCGCCGTTCGGCGTCAAGCGGCTCGAGCTGCAGCTCGAGCCGGGGATGACGTTCGGCTACTACCAGGCGCCGACGCCGCAGGATCCGAGCGGCTACTACAAATACAACGGCAGCCATCTCGAAGACCGGACGCTTCTGTGGGCCGGCTCGCTCATCGCGCACGAGCTCGTGCCGGGACATCATTTCCAGATCAACCTGCAGTACGAGAACGCGGAACTTCCGCCGTTCCGCAGAGAATCGCTGTCGACGGCGTTCCTCGAAGGCTGGGGCGACTACGCGTCCTTCCTGGCGGGAGAGCTCGGCATGTACCGCGATCCGTATGACCGCGCAGGCCGGCTGCTCGCCGATGCCTTTCTCACGTCGCGGCTCGTCGTGGACACCGGCATGAACCTGCTTGGCTGGTCGCGCGAGCGCGCGATGGCCTATCTGCGCGAGAACACGATCCAGTCGGAAACGGAGATCGGGACGGAAACGCTTCGCTACTGCTGCGATCTGCCCGGCCAGGCGCTCGCTTACAAGATGGGCATGCGGAAATTCGTGGAGCTGCGCGAGAAAGCGAAGTCGGCGCTGGGGCCCGCGTACGATCCCCGGCGGTTCCACGACATGATTCTGTCCAGCGGTGCCGTTCCGATGGACCTTGCGGAACGGAAAGTGGACTGGTTCATTCAGGAGGAAAAGCAGAGGGCCGGCGCGAATCGCTGACGCGCGTCAGCAGCCTTCTGACGGTCTCCGTGGTCGCGCCATAGACGAGATGCGCGGCGAGCGCCGACAGGTGAGTGCCCAACGCATACTCGCTCGGCGCTTTCGAGAATCCCGCCATCGGCACGCCGATCTCGTCCGCTACGAGCCACAGCGTCGCGCCGAACGGAAGACCCGCCCACGCGGTCACCGCGTTCGATCGAGCCGCGGCCGCGCCATAGATCGCTCCGACGGCGCCGCCAAACGCATAGTGCACGACTTCTCCGGCCACCGGCTTGTTCTCGCGCGGGACGGCCCGTCCGACGGCAGCCCGCGAGGCGGCATCCGCCGCTTTGTATGTTGCCGGCTCGTCTTCGGACTGAGCGTTATGGCCGTTCGAAAGGCGCGACAGCGACGCCTGGAAACGTTCCATGACGTACGACGCGACGAGGCCGCCGGCTAAGCCGGCGACAACGTTGCGGGCGACGGCGCGTGTGCTGGCGGGTTCGTTGAACATGCGGCCTCCGCTGCGGTCTCTCGCAAACGGTGTTCCCGCCGGACGAGCAGTTCCGCGTTCAGCAGAGCCGCACCCGCCGCGCCCCGCACGGTGTTGTGTCCCAACGCGACGAGCTTGTAGCCGAGCACCGGGCAGCCGCGAACCCGTCCGCAGGTCACGGTCATGCCGCCCGACGCCCAGACGTCCAGGCGCGGCTGTGGTCTGTCATCTCCTGCGACGAGCGCGATGGGCGCTGCCGGCGCCGTCGGCAGGTCCGCAACCTCCGCCGGTCCGCGAAAGCTGGCGAGCGCCTCGTTTACGTCATCGATCGACGGGTTCGTGTCCAGCGCGATCGACAGCAGGGCGGTATGTCCGTCCTGCACCGGAACCCGCGTCGTCTGTGCGCTGAGCACCGTGTCGGCATCGACCACGTGTGTATCGCGGA
>DASSOM010000023.1:0-9251 GCA_035700625.1 Vicinamibacterales bacterium | reverse complement strand
GCGCTCGGCGGCCGGCGTGTCGCCGGTGCGGACGGCAATCGCCGGCATGTGGTGCGGCTCGCCGATCGCCGCGGCCTGATTGGCGATCCCGGCGATCGGCGCGCGCAGGTTGCGCTCGACGTCCACCGCGAGCGCCTTCAGCGGAGATATATAGAGGATGCGAGCGCCGCGCGGGTGGTCAGGGCTGAAGCCCTGACCCACACGAGCGACGCGGCCGGCCTGCCCGGCTTGTGGGTCAACCTTTTCAGATTTGGCCGGACTCTGTGGGTCAGCCCTTTCAGGGCTGACACTTGTCCCGCCGAAGCCGCGCAGCGGCGAAGGCGGAAACATCACCCGCTCGATCGCCCAGAGGAACGCCGCGAGCGTCTTGCCGCTGCCGGTCGGCGCGAGGATCAGCGTCGACTCGCCGCGCGCGATCGCGGGCCAGCCCTGCGCCTGCGCCGGCGTGGGCGCGGAGAACGAGGCGCGGAACCAGCCGGCGACCGCCGGATGAAACAGCTCGAGCACGCCGTCGCGGGCCACAGCCCTATTGTGACGTAGGGCGGGCATCGCGTTTTGTTGACGTTGACTTCTGTATTCTGCGGCCTGAATTCTGTATTCTTAAGAGATGGGTGACTCCGGAGAAGGCCTGGTCGACGCGGACGCGCGTATTCAGGAACAGATCGAAGAGCGGGAAGCGGAACGGCGGCGGCGGACGGGAAATCAGCCGGCGATCGATCCCGACAAGCTGCGGGAAGTCGAATCGCTGAAGCTCGCGCGCGCGGACCTGCAGCGCCAGCAGCAGGGGACGTCGAACCCGGTGCGCCTCAAGCACATCGCCGCGGCGCTCGCCGAGATCGAACGCCGCCTCTCAGCGCAGGCGTAGACGTCAGCCCGGCAGATCGCGGACAGCGCTGGGCTATCCCTCCCCGCTGACCGCTGACCGCAGCAGCGTCGCGAAGACCCCCGGCGTGGACGGCCGGCGCTCCGGATCCATCTCCAGGGCGATCCGTACTGCACGCTCCAGCGCCGGCGACATCGTGCCCGGCGCCGCCTCGGGCTCGCCGCGCGCCTGCGCCAGCACCACTTCCGCGAGCGACGCGCGGCCGAACGGCAGCTCGCCGGTCAGCATCTCCCACGCGATCACGCCGAGCGCGAAGACGTCCGTCCGCGCGTCGGGCTGATTGCCGCGCAGCTGCTCCGGCGCCATGTACGCCGGCGTGCCCACGATCGCCCCCGCCATCGTCAAGGTCGTCCCGCCCGAGTGTTCCGCGGCGTTCTGCGGTTCGTCCACCAGCAGCTTCGCGACGCCGAAGTCGAGCACCTTCGCATCGATGCCGCCGACCGGCAGCAGGATGTTCTCCGGTTTCAGATCGCGATGCAGGACGCCTTCCAGATGCGCCGCGTCGATCGCGGCGCAGACGGCCGACAGGATGCGGACGGTCGTGTCGCCGGAGAGCCGCCCTTCGCGCTGCAGGACGCAGCGCAGATCCTCGCCGCGTACGAGCTCCATGACGAGATACGCGCCGCCATCGAGGAGCGTCCCGTAATCGAAGACGGAGACGATCGACGGATGCTGCAGGCGCGCGACGATCTGCGCCTCGCGGCGGAACCGCCGTCGCGCTTCGGGATCGCCGAGCAGCTCGGCGCGGACGACCTTCACGGCGACGAGCCGATCGAGCCGCATGTCGCGCGCGCGATACACCGCGCCCATGCCTCCGCGGCCGAGCAGCTGCTCGATGCGGTACTTGTTCTCGAGCACGCGCGGCACCGACCGTGCCGGCTGCATCGCCGTACCGTCCGCCGGGCACGTCGCGACGGTGTGGTCCTCGCAGCGGCCGCAGTGCGGGCATTCGTGCATCGGCGGCGCGATCGGTTCCACCAGCACCGTTGCGTCCGCGGCCTCCGCGGCGCGCTGCCGGAGGCGCGCGACGTCGAAGCCGAGCCCCATCTGCGCCGCGACGCTGGCCAGCAGCTGCCGGTCCTCGTCGCTGTAGAGCTCCTCCGATCGCTTTCCGCCGAGCGCGATCACGCCGACGAGCGCGCGGGCCTGATCCATCACCGGCACGAGCAGGACGACCCCGCTCGTCGCCAGCCATTCCAGCTCGGACGCGGGCAGCCGGCGCGCCGGCGATCGCAGGTCCTGCGGGAAGACTTCGAGCGGCTCCTCCGACCAGCGCAGCATCGTCACGAGCCCGCCATCGAGCGGCAGCGGACCCGCGCTGCCGTGCAGCACCGCCACCGGCGTCAGCACGCCCGGCTCGATGCCGCCCACGAGGATCGCCGCCATGTCCGGATGCAGCGCCTCATCGAGCTGGTGGACGACGAGGGACGCCAGATCGGCAGGGTCGGTTTCGAACCGGACGCGGCTGGCGAGGGACAACAGGATTTTTCGCGCGTCGTACTCCTCGCGGAAGAACCGCTGGTCGAGCCACTGCCGCGCGCGATCGCGATAGCGGATGCCGGCCACCGTCGCGGCGAACAGCAGGATGTAGACGACCGACCCGCTGGTCACGATTTGCGCCAGCGTGCGGTTGCTGTCGTGGATGAGCGAGAGGACGAGCGCCGCCGCCGGCAGGATGGCGAGGATAGTCAACGTGCGCCTCGCGAGCGCGTACTGAATGCTGCGCCGGAGGACGACGCGTGGGCCGAGCACGCGCTTGACGCCAACCGCATAAGGCAACCCGAACGCCGGGAGCAGCACACCCGCCTGCAGCACGGCCGCGACGCCGTCCGGATACGCCGGCCCGTCGAATCCCGCGAGTCGCGCCACGATCGGAATCCCCTCTTTGACCGCATACGCGAGGACGCCCGGAACGGCCGTATACACCGCCATCCGGATGCGCCGGCGTTCGTTCGCGTCGTGGTTGTATCGGTAACGGTAGATGCCTTCGACGATCGCGAGGACGTTGATCGCGAGCGCGACGGCAAACGACGTGTAGTACACGGCCGGATGGACGGCGTCCCACTGTGCCGCGCCCGCGAGGCCATCGACGCCGACGAGGTACAGCGACGAACAGGCCGACAGCCCGATCATCGGCGCCGCCGCGGCGAGCGGCACGACCGGGATCCAGCGGTACTGCTTCAGCAGGGGAGACGGCGACGGGAAGTGGAGGATGGCCAGCGCAATGATCGGAAACGCCATCGGCCCTGCCATCCACGTGAATACGGTCAACACGCGGCCGAGCGGCAGCACTCCTTCGACGCCGGCAAGCGGGCCGCCGCCCGCGACGGCGCTGAGCGCGAGCGCAAGCACCGAGAGCAGCGCCGTGAGGTCGGAGCTGCGCAGCAGCACCAGCACGATCGCCGCCGCCGTGAAGACGACGATCTGGAGAATCATCCCGAGGTGCCGGCGCGCCCAGCCGTCCGCGTCCGAGCGCCACACCGCGGGCCGCGCGAGCGGTACGCGCTCGCCGTTGCCGCGCACGAGGACGATCGGGCCGCGCACCCCGAGCCAGTACGCCGCGCGCCAGCCTTCGATGGTGAAGGGGAACGTGAAGATGATCTGATCGCCGTCTTCGCCGACTTCCGCGACGATGCGATCCCCCGCGCGCACCCCCGCGCGATCGGCAGGGCTCGCCGGCGCGACGCGTCCGACGGTGCCGGGCGCGACCTGCGCGCGCAGATCAGGTGGACGCGCGATGAACGGCGTCGCGCTGGCGACCTCGCCTTCGATCCACGCGCCGTGTCCGGCCGGAAACAGATAGGGACGCACGCCCCCCACCTGGAGGACGGCGTAGAGGACGGTCAGGACGAGCAGGATCGCCGTGATCCAGAGCGACCGCGGGAACCGATCGAGGGGGACACGGTCGTCCGGCCGGGACATCGACGCGTATTGTAGTCAGAGCCGCTTCCAGAACAACAGCAGGAAGCCGGGGAAGAACCCGCCGATCCAGACGACGAGGAGCCGCGCGAGATTGGGATCGTTCGGCTTGGGCTCCGGCCACGCGGACGCGATCACGTAAAAGACCAGCCCCGAGACCGCGGCCGCCGCCAGTCCCCGAAGGAGCGCCGCGGCGGCGGTCGAGTCGCCGTGCAGCACCGTTTCGAGAAAGCTGAATCCGATCCAGAACACCGGCGCGGCGACCAGCAGCGCGCGCCATCCGAGCGACGGCGTCAGCGCCTGATACCCGATGCCGACGAAGATGCCGATGAGGAGTCCGCTGATCGCGCCGATGAAGATCTGCCGGGCGCGGGCGCCGACGATGCCGCCGAGGCAGTAGCCGATCACCGCGGCGCGCGCGAGCGCGTAGAGCGGGCGCGACTGCAGCTCGAGCACGGCCGTCGCGTAGTCGCCGATCGTGTTGAGGCCGCCCAGAATCGCGGCGGCCGCGAGCGCTTCCATCATAGGACGCCCCCGTCTGGCGCCACCCGCCGCGCGCCAACGCGATACGTCGGAATGCTAGGCGCGGGCGCCGGCTTTGGCCATGAGCGCCGCGATCTCGTCGGCGTCGATCGACTCCTGATCCAGCAGCGCTTCGGCCATCAGCCGGACGGCCTCGCGATTGCGATCGAGCAGCTCGTGCGCGCGACGGTAGCCGTCCAGGACCACCTGTTCGATCTGCTCGTCGACGCGGCGGGCCGTCGACTCGCTCATCGTGTGCCCCTTGTCGGACTCGAAGGCGTTGTTGGCTGCCTTGCGAAACGCGAGCGGCCCGAGCGGCGACATGCCGAACTCGCACACCATCTTGTGGGCGATGTCGCTCGCGCGCTCGATGTCGTTCGACGCGCCGCTCGTCATGTGGCGCATGAACAGCTCTTCGGCGACGCGTCCACCCATCAGCACGGCGATCTGCGTGTCGAGATAATCCTTCGTGTACGTATGCCGGTCCGCCTCGGGCAGCTGCATCGTCACGCCCATGGCGCGTCCGCGCGGGATGATCGTCACCTTGTGCAGCGGATCCGCCATCGGGAGCAGCGCGGCGACGACGGCGTGGCCGGCTTCGTGATAGGCGCAGTTGACGCGGTCGGCCTCGCTCAGTGCGATCGAGCGTCGCTCCACACCCATCAGCACCTTGTCGCGCGCCGCGTCGAGGTCCGCCTGGACGACGGTCGTGCGCCCGGCGCGCGCGGCGAGCAGCGCCGCTTCGTTGACGAGATTCGCGAGGTCCGCTCCCGAGAAGCCCGGCGTGCCGCGCGCGACGCTCCGCAGCTCCACGCCCGGCTCGAGCGAGATCCGCCGCGTGTGCACGCGCAGGATCGCTTCGCGTCCGCGCAGATCGGGATTGCCGACGGTCACCTGTCGATCGAACCGTCCGGGACGCAGCAGCGCCTGATCGAGGATGTCCTGCCGGTTGGTCGCCGCGATGACGACGATCCCCTGATGCCCCTGGAAGCCGTCCATCTCGACGAGGAGCTGGTTGAGCGTCTGCTCGCGCTCTTCGTGGCTGAGCGACGTGCCGCCCCGGCTGCGGCCGACGGCATCGAGCTCGTCGATGAACACGATGCACGACTTGTGGCGGCGGGCGTCCTTGAACAGCCGGCGGACGCGCGCGGCGCCGACGCCGGCGTACATTTCGACGAAGTCGGATCCGCTCGCGAACAGGAACGGCACGCCCGCTTCGCCGGCGATCGATCGCGCGAGCAGCGTCTTGCCCGTCCCGGGCGGTCCGACGAGCAGCACCCCTTTCGGGATCCGTCCGCCAATCGCGGAAAAGCGCTCCGGCTCGCGGAGGAAGTCGACGATCTCCTTGACCTCGTCCTTGGCCTCGTCCACGCCGGCGACGTCCTGGAAGGTGATCACCTGCTCGCCGCGTTCGGCGAGTTTGGCGCGGCCCGGCGTGTGAATGCGCCCGGCGGTCGTGCGGTACACGGTGAACCCGAGCAGACCGAGGAACGCGGCGGCAATCGCGAGCGCGCCGAAGCTGAGCGTGCCAGGCTCCGGTCCCGGGACCACATCGATGAGGATCCCCTTGCGCGCCAGGTCGGTCACGAACGCGCCATTGGCCGTCAGGAACTGCGGCGGCGGCACCGTGTGGGCCACCTCGCCGTCGCGAAACACGACGTCGAGCGCCCGATCCACGAAGCGCACCTGGGCCACCTCGCCCCGATCGATGCGCTGCAGAAATTCGGAAAACGGCACGGTCGCGGCGGGTTCGGCCGGGCGAACCGTGTAGACGATGGCGGTCAGCGCGAGGAGGAGGCCGAGCGCGATGGCGACCAGCGCGCGGGGGCGGCGGAACAGGGGTGGCAGCACAGGCGTTGTTGTCTGACGAGACCGGCGGACGAACGCGACGGATCGCGCCTGCGCCCACGCAGACTCCCGGCGCCTGGGTCTCAGGCGACGGCTGAAATCGGGTTGAAAAAAGGACACCCCGCTGGGGATTGGAGTGTGGTGCAATTCTACCAGCCTCTCACCTGACATGCCAGCTCAGCCGATTGCGTCGCGGGCGTCCGCGGCCCTCGTCCACCTCTACACCGCGGCCGGCGCCGTGCTCGCGTTCGTGGGCATTCGCGCCGTGTTCGCCGGCGATTACCGTTTTGCCTTCGCGACGATGTTCGCGGCGACGATGGTCGACGCCACCGATGGGCTGCTGGCGCGGCGCGCCCGGGTCAAGGAGGTGCTGCCGCACCTCGACGGCGCCCATCTCGACGACATCGTGGACTACGTGACGTTCGTCTTCCTGCCGATCGTGCTGCTCGACCGCGCGGGGGACCTCCCGGCGGAGGCCTCGCTCGGCGTGGCGGCGATCGTCCTGTTGAGCAGCGCCTTCGGCTTCAGTTTCACGGACGCGAAGACGAGCGATCACTTTTTCACGGGATTTCCGTCTTACTGGAATATCGTGGCGCTCTACCTGCACCTGCTGGCCGCCGGCCCGTGGATCAACGCGGCCGTGCTCATCCTCCTGAGCGGATTGATCTTCGTCCGCGTCGGCTACGTCTATCCCTCGCGCACCCCCGTGCTCCGCGGCGTGACGGTGACCGCCGGCGTCATCTGGGGCGCCGCCATTGCCGTCATGATTTGGCTGATGCCGTCCCCGCCGCGGACGCTCGTCTGGTGGTCGCTGCTGTTTCCCGCGTACTACACGGCGCTGTCGCTCGTGCTGCACGCGCGCCGCCGCCGGAGCGCGGGAGCGTGAACCGTCCCCGAGGCCGCTTCACGCGGCGCTTCTTCGCTCTGCTTTTCGCCACGCTGGTGGTGTTCACGGCGCTGGCGGTCGTGTGGTCCGTTCGACAGGGCTGGGCGATCAACAAGCTGCGGCGCGGCGTCGGCGACACGTGGTTTCTCGCCGCGGGTGGCCGTCCATGGTTCCGGATGGACGAGCAGCGCCGCGACGTGTCGCTCGAGGCGATCGCGCCGGATCTGCAGCACGCCGTGCTGGCGATCGAGGATCACCGCTTCTATTTCCATTTCGGCATCGATCCGATCGGCACCGGCCGCGCGCTGTGGCGCGACGCGCGCGGCGGCGGTCAGCTCGAAGGGGGCAGCACGCTGACGCAGCAGCTCGCGCGGACGCTGTTCCTCTCGAACAAGCGCACGTTCGCGCGCAAGGCGCAGGAAGCGGTGCTCGCGCTGCTGCTCGAGCAGGAGCTGACGAAGAATCAGATTCTCGAGCTGTATCTCAACCGGATCTATCTGAGCGGCGGCGTCTACGGCGTCGAGACGATGTCGCGGAATCTGTTCGGCAAGTCCGCGCGCGACGTGACGCTTGCGGAGGCCGCGCTGATCGCGGGGCTGATCCGCGCGCCGTCGGCGCTTTCCCCGTGGTCCAATCTCGACGGCGCCGTCGCGCGCAGCCGCATCGTCCTGCAGCGCATGCGCGAGGAAGGCTTCATCACGGCGCGGCAGGAACAGACGGCGCGGCGCGCGCGCATCCGCATCCGTCCGTACCCGCGCGCGGACGAGGCGCGAGCCGGCTACGCGAAGGAATTTCTGCGCCAGCAGTTCCGCGACCGCTTCGGCGGCGATCATCCGCCCGACTGGCGCGTCCAGACGACGTTCGTGCCGGAGCTGCAGGATGCCGCCGAGCGGGCGGTCTCGCAGGGGTTGAGGCGAGCCCGCGCGTCGGGCCTGCAGGCGGCGCTCGTCGCGATCGATCCGCGCGACGGCGACATCCTCGCGCTCGTCGGCGGAGGCGACTTCGCGCAGTCGCAGTTCAACCGCGCCGTGCGCAGCCGGCGTCAGCCCGGGTCGGCGTTCAAGCCGCTGCTGTTCGCGGCCGCCCTGAGCCGCGGCTACTCGCCGGTCAGCGTGCTCGACGGATTGTCGACGATTACACCGCAGGGGCCGGACGAGTGGGCGCCGCGGAATGCCGACGGCGACGATCCCGACAGCCTCACGCTCCGCGCGGCGCTGCTGGAATCGAACAACCGCGCCGCGACGCTGCTGCAACAGCAGATCGGATCGCGTCCCGTGCTGCGGCTCGCGTCGGACGTCGGCCTGCGCAATCTGCCGGACGTGCCGTCGCTCTCGCTCGGCACCGGCCTGGTCACGCCGCTCGATCTCACCGCCGCCTTCGCGATGTTCCCGAACGGTGGCCTGCGCGTCGAGCCGCGCGCGATCGTCCGCGTCACCGACGCCGACGGCGCCGTTGCGTGGGACAACCCGTCCGTCGCGGACCGCGTCCTCACGCCCGAGGTCGCATTCCAGATGGTCTCGATGCTGCAGGACGTCGTCGAACGCGGCACGGCGACGAGCGCTCGCTCGCAGTGGGGGATCAGGTTTCCGATCGGCGGCAAGACGGGGACGACCGACGACTTCAAGGACGCGTGGTTCGTCGGCTTCTCCTCGTCTGTCGTCGTCGGTGTGTGGGTCGGACGCGATCAGCCCGCGACCATCGCGCGCAACGCATACGGGTCGCGCTATGCACTGCCGATCTGGGCCGACTTCATGCGCCGCGCCGCGGCCCGCCGGCCGCCTCGCGAATTCGCGGTCCCGTCCGGACTGCGCGAAGTCGAGTTATGTCAGGTGTCGTACCTGAAGCCGGTGGACGGATGTCCGACGTACGTCGAGTACTTCAAAGACGGCGACGACGTGCCGTCGCGGCTGTGTCCGCTGCACGAAGGGTCGGTGAAGCAGGAGATTCAGAGGGCGGTTCGGGGGTTGTTGGCGGCGATTGGGAGGGGGATTAAGGGGATATTTCGGTGATCGCGAGGGGCGAGGTGCGAGGTGCGGGATGCGGGGTGCGGGATGCGGGGTCAAGCCCGTAGCAGTTCGATGGGGTTGACGCGGGCGGCGCGGCGAGCGGGGAGATACGCGGCGAGCAGCGCGGCGGCCGTCATCAGCAGCGCGACGGCGATGAAGGTCGTCGGGTCGAGCGGCTGCACACCGT
>DASSOM010000022.1:0-2998 GCA_035700625.1 Vicinamibacterales bacterium | reverse complement strand
TCGACCGGCGCCGGCGCCGCCTCCTTCGTCTCGCTGGTTTCTTTCTCCTTCGTCTCGGCCTTCTCCTCCGTCTCCTTCTTCTCCTTCTTCTCGTCCCCCTCCTTCGTCTCCTCCTTCGTCTCCTCCCCGTCGTTGCGCGTCGCGAGCGGCGACTTCACGTCCTTGCGCAGCGGCACGGCGATGATCTGGGTGGGGTTCGCGTACGTCCAGCTCGTGTCGAACGAGCCATACACCGGCTGGAACGCGCGGTCGGAGGCGTAGTACAGGTACTTGCCCTCGGGATCGAACGTCGGCTGCGAGTCGTTGAGATATCCGCTCGTCGCCTGGTGGAGCTGGCCGGCCTTCGTGTCGTAGAGGAAGATCGCGTTCTGCGAGCTGGCCGACGGCCGCGCGTACGTCAGCCACCGCGAATCCGGCGACCACTGGAAGCGGAAGTTGTCGAGGCCGCCGTGGCCGATCCAGTCGGGACTGTGATCGATTTCGGTGACCTTCTTCGTGTCGCGGTCGTAGATCCGGATCCGCATCGCCTGATCGATGAACGCCAGCTTGCGGCTGTCCGGCGACCAGAACGGCGCGTAGCGGAAGCCCTTGCCGAGCGACGTGACCGTCTGCTCCTCGCCGGAACCGTCCGCCGGCCGGAGCGTCAGCTCGTACTCGCCGCTCCGGTCGCTCCAGTAGGCGACCGTTTTCCCATCGGGCGACCAACGGCCGAAGCGCTCCGCGACGCCGCTCGACCGGGTCAGGTTGAGGACGGCGCCGTGTTCGGCCGGCACGGTGAACACGTCGCCGCGCGCGTCGAACACGCCGCGCTTGCCCGTCGGCGACGCGGAGGCGCTGACGATGAACTCGGACGCGTCGACGGTGCGCGGACGCAGCGTCAGTTCGTCGGTCACCACGTTGATCGCCACGTCGTGCACCTGCTCCGACGCGAGATCCAGCAGATAGAGTCGGCCGCCCGCCTGGTAGACGATCGCGTCCGGCCCGATCGACGGGAACGTGATGTCGAAGTTGGTGACGTGCGTGATCTGCCGCGTCGCGCCGCTCGAGACGTCATAGGCCCAGATGTTGTTGCGCTGCGAGGCGCCGCGGTCCGACAGGAAATAAATGGTGTTGCCGTGCCACATCGGCTGCGCATCGTTCGCCGGATCCTCCGTGATCCGCTTCGACGCGAACGTCTTCAGATCGAACAGCCACAAATCCGGGGACCAGCCGCCGCGATAGCGCTTCCACGTGCGGAAGTCCTGCGACATCGGCATGTAGACGACCTGTCGGCCGTCGGGCGAGTAGTCCGCGAACTCGCCGTACGGCACCGGCAGTTTCGTCGGCAATCCGCCGTCGACGCCGACCGTGAAGAACTGGCTGTAGCGCTGACGTCCGCTCTCGCGCCCGGAAGCGAACAGGACGCGTCCGTCCGGCGTCCAGCCGATGACGCGGTCGGCCATCGGGTGATACGTGAGGCGCGTCGCTTCGCCGCCCGAGGCGGGGACGACGTAGACGTCGGTGTTGCCGTCGTAATTCGCGGAGTACGCGATCTTCGAACCATCGGGTGAGAATCGCGGGAAGGATTCCTGACCGCGCGGCGAGCTGAGTCGCACGGCGGTACCGCCCTGCTTCGGCACGAGCCAGATGTCGCCGGCGAACACGAAGGCGATCTGGGTTTTCGACACCGCCGGGTAGCGGAGCATGCGGGCATCGACTTCGGCCGATGCGCGCGCGGGGACGAATGCTGTGACGAACGCCACCGCACAGAGACAGATCTTCAGTCGGGTCATGCGCGCCATCCTACCAAAATGGACTGATGGCGCGGGCGGGAATAGCGAGGGAAGGACGGGCGGCGCCACGGACTCGTGGCACCGCCCGCGTCGAACTAGAACATGAACTTCGCTTGCACCCGCATCGTGCGCTCCCCCTGCCATTGGTCGGCAAGGCCGAAGCGCGGATCCGGACGGATGTCCGGGTTCGCGTTCGCGATCGCGATCGCGTCGAAGCCCTGGAAGAACGTCGCGTCCGTCAGATCCGGCAGGTCGTCACGATACCGGGAAGTCCGGTAGCGCGTGACCGTGTCCTGATCGAACAGGTTGAAGACGTTCAGGTTCACGTTCAGCTCGGTCGTGCCGGGAAGATGGAACGTGTGGCCGACGAGCAGGTCGGTGCTGCTGTAGACCGGCGTGCGCCCCATGTCGCCGCGGCCGAACGGAAACACCGGCACGCTCTTGAACGAGATCGTGCTCGACATCGGCGTGCCGCTCGCGAGGAAGTAGTTGATGCCGATCTGCGTGCCCCACGGGAAGTCGTACGTCGCCTGCATCTTGAACTGATGCGGGCGGTCCGTGCCCAGGCGGCCGTACACCGGCTGGCCGTTCTGATCGAACGACATGTACAACCCGTCGAAGAAGCGGTCGACGCTCGGGCTGTTCCGGCCGTTCTCGTCCGAGCTGGCCAGGCCGGAGTAATTGCCATACAGCCGGCTCCAGAGATAGCTCGTGATCATCGACCAGCGGTTCGAGAGGCGCTTGCGCAGCCGGAACTCGACGCCGTCGTAGACGCGCTTGGCCGGCGGCTGCGCCGGGCAGGTCGCACAGGTGCCTGCCAGTGTGAACTCGGCGATCCCGTAGCCCGGGTTCGCCATCATGAACACTTCGCCGACGCCGGCGACCTGAATGCCGACGTCCTCGATCGTGCGGTCCAGCCACTTGTGCGAGTAGCGGACGCCGACCGACATCGTCGGGCTCAGCTCATGATCCACACCGACCGTGAACTCCTGCGTCCGAATCGGCTTCAGATCGGGATCGATCAGCGAGTTCTCGCGGTCGTTCGAGACGTGCCGGCGATCCGCCAGTTCGATGAACGTGCCGGGGCAGCCGGTGCCAACGGGTCCGTCGCAGCTGATCGACGGCCAGTCGAAGGTGTCCAGGGTGTAGTGGTAGTCGATCCAGTGCTCCGCGCCCCAGGCGCCGCGCGGCATCTCGAGCTTGCTGATGTCGTAGAACATGCCCCA
>DASSOM010000021.1:0-8500 GCA_035700625.1 Vicinamibacterales bacterium | reverse complement strand
GACGTCGTCCTCGAGATCGTCGTGCGGAGCGACGGCGGCGTCGGCGACGTCAAGCTCCTGCATGGACTCGGCGCTGGCCTGGATCAGCGAGCGGTCGATGCGGTGCGGCAATGGCGGTTCTCCCCCGCCACGCGCCACGGTACGCCCGTCGACGTGATCGTCGAAGTCGCCGTGGAATTCAAGCTCCGCTAGGAGCGAACAACGCCCGACCTGAAGATCGGGCCTGCGAACTGGCACGGACAACTGGAAACTGGCAACTGGCAACTGGCAACTGGCAAGGATCACCACTCATGGATGGCACGCTCGTCAGCGTCACGCTCCTCTCGATGGCCATGGCGATCAGTCTCAGCGTCGTCGTCTGGCGGCTGCTGCGCGACGAGCGGCGGCGATCCAGCGCGCGGGTGGCGGCACTCGTGGAGCTCGCGGCGCGAAACGGACGTCCGACGGTCGCGCGCGCGCCGGTCCGGCCGCATGTCCCGACCGCGATCGCGCCGCCGGCAGATCTTCCGCTGCGCCGATCGGACACCCCGGTGAAGGTGGCGGATCTGTTCACCGCTCCGGCTGAGCCGTCGCCATGGCCGCGGCGCGGCGCGGTGATCGCCGCGCTGGTGCTCGTCGCGGCGGCGGCCGTGCTGTTGCTGCTGACTCGCGCGTCCGCCAGCCGATCCGGCCCGGCGGTGACGTCCGCGCCGGCGACCCGTCTCGAGCTGCTGTCGCTGCGCGATGCCCGGCAGGGAGACGATCTGACGATCACGGGGCTCGTTCAGAACCCGCGCGGATCGCGTCCACTCTCGAACATCAGCGCGGTGGCCACGACGTACGACGCCGGCGGCGCCGCCCTCGCGAGCGGGAGCGCGCCGCTCGATTTCACCACGCTCCAGGGCGGCGACGAATCGCCGTTCGTGATCACGGTGCCTGCCGCCGGAGCCGTCGCGAGGTATCGCATCAGTTTCCGCGGATCGGACGGCCGCGTCATCGCGCACGTCGACCGACGACAGCCGCCGATGGCGCGGGGGACCTGGTGACGTCATGCGGGCCGTGACGATTCCGGTTCTGGCCGTTGCGATCGCCGCCGCGGGCGCACTCGTCTCCGCGCAGCAGCAGCCGCAGCAGCCTCCCCAAGGCGACAATCCACAGGCGTTCCGCTTCCGGACGGGCGTCGAGCTCGTGAACGTCACCGCGACCGTCACGGATCGGTCGGGACGGTTCGTCGACGGTCTGCGGCAGGAGGACTTCCGCGTCTACGACAACGATCGCCAGCAGGCGATCACGCACTTCAGCAACGAGCGCGTGCCGGTCAGCCTGGGGATCGTCCTCGACACCAGCGGCAGCATGGACGGCGAGAAGATGCGCGCGGCGCGCCGCGCCCTGGACCGCTTCCTCTTCGATCTGCTCGATCCGGCCGATGAAGTGTTCCTCTACCGCTTCGACACCGAACCGGAGCTCGTCGAAGGATGGACGAGCGACAAGCGGAAGATCAGCGACGCGCTCTCCGGCATCCGCCCGCGCGGCGGGACGGCGCTCTACGACAGCGTCGCGGCGGCGATCCCGCTGGCGCAGAACGGCCGGCACCGCAAGAAGGCGCTCGTCATCATCTCCGACGGCAACGACACGAGCAGTAACACCGACGTCCGCGCGCTGCAGCAGCTGATCCGCCAGACCGAGGTGCTCGTCTACGCGATCGGGATCGACGGCCGCGCGGAAGGGTCGTACATGCGCCAGGCGTTTCCGCAGCCGCCTCCGCGGCGTCCGCGGCCACCCATCCCGCTGCCGTTCCCGATGCCGGGCGGGCGTCCTCCGTCGCCGCTGCCGCCGCAGCCGCGGGGACCGGTGGGCGGCGGACGCTGGCAGCCCGGCCCCGAAGACCGCGTGAACGTCGCCGCGCTGCGCGACATCACGGACGACAGCGGCGGCCGGACGGAGATCATCCGCGATGCGCACGATCTCGATCCGGCTACGGCCGGCATTGCTGACGAACTGAGCCGGCAGTACTACATCGGGTATCCCGCCCCCGGGGAACACGATGGCCAGTGGCACACGATCCGGGTGGACGTCCGCGGGTCGTACCACGTGCGGGCCCGCCGGGGGTACGTGGCGTCGCGATAGAGCAGATGTCGGAGGTTGGAGGTCGGAGGTGACGTACCGGGGTGGAAGGCGCGGCGGCGGGGCGGAGGCGGGAGGTCGCGGACCGGGACGCCGGCGCTTACGGATATCATCTGGCGTGTGCATCCGCTGGCCGCGTCGGTAGGGTTAAGCGTGCTCGGCAGCCTTGGCGGGCTGCTCGTCGCATCGATCTTTCTTCTGCTCGGAGACAATCTGCGGCTGCGGCTCGTGCCGTGGTTGATCAGTTACGCGGTGGGGACACTGCTTGGCGTGGCCCTGCTCGCCTTACTGCCTGAAGCCCTCGACGAACTCGAGTCGCGGCCCGTCTTTCTCACACTCATCGGCGGCATTCTGAGCTTTTTCGTGCTCGAAAAATTCGTCTTGTGGCGCCACTGCCATGACGACGAAGAGTGCCATGTGCACAGCACGGCGGCATCGCTGGTCATCCTGGGCGACGCGTTCCACACCTTTGCCGACGGCGCCGTCATCGCCGCCGCGGTCGTTACGTCGCTCCCGCTCGGGATCACGACCGCCATCGCCGTCGCAACCCACGAAATCCCCCAGGAGGTCGGCGACGTGGCGATCCTGCTCCGCGCCGGCTACTCGCGCGGCCGCGCGTTCATGTTGAATTTGATGTCGGGCGCCGGCGGCATTCTCGGCGCGACGGCGATGATCGCGGCATCGAGGACCGTGCCGCAGGCGCTCCCCTATGTCATCGCGTTCGCCGCGGGCAACTTTCTCTACGTCGCGATGGCGGATTTGATTCCCGATCTCCACCGTGGCGGGACGTCCGGTGCAGGGCGCCAACTGATACTGATCGCCGCCGGCGTCATCACGATCGCGCTGCTCTGATATCGAGCCCGTCACCTCCCACCTCCGCCGCTGCGCGGCTCCCACCTCCGCAGCTCCGCCGCTTCAGCGGGCAGGCCGGTGGGCAAGCCGACCTCGCACATTTCACCTCCACCCGACTACCGCACTGTCCCCCGTAACCTCCGACCTCCAACATCCGACCTCCGACATCCGTCACGCCGACGGCATCGTCGGCGCCTTCGCGCCTTTCCGAACCGTCCACCAGATCAGGCCGCCGATCACCATCACGGCGGCGATGAACGCGAGCGCGAACAGCCAGAGCGTGCGGTACAGGATCGACTGGCTGTCCATCCGGACGTCGATGTGGATTGGCGCGCCGTCGAGGCGATCCGCCAGATGCTGTTCCCAGATGAGGATGTTGCCGCGCTCGACGCTGAGCGTTTCGTTGGTGTCGACGTCGCGCGCGTTGTGGTACTGAATCCGGCTCGGCAGGTGCAGGCGGAACACGACGAGCTCGCTGCCGTCCCAGCCGACCTTCGGCAGCGTGCCCGGCTTGAACGCGGACCGCCCGACGGTCTGCGTGAACTCGTAATGATCGTCCTGCTGCTGGAGCGCGTAGGTGGACCACGAGAACGCCGGCGCCTTCGAGAGCTGCCGGACATCGGGCACGCGCAGGCGGATCTGCACGAACGGCCGGCCGTTGCGGCGCCACGGACGGCTGACGCGCGTCACTTCGGCGTACGGCGACGTGAACGCGGCGCGCACCTTCTCGCGATCGATGCGCGCGCCGTCGCCGATGGCGCCGGCGTCGATCCCGCGCAGCGCCGCGAGGGCGGCCGACGACGCGTTTACGACGAGCGTCGCCGATCCATCGAGCGCGAGCGTGAGATCTTCTTCGTACTCGTACTGGCGGCCGAGCAGCCGTCCGTCGCAGCCAGACGCGACGCCGGCCGCCAGCAGCATGAGGGCCAGCAGGGCCGCACGCGTCCGGAGGCGCATTCCTCGAATGATATACTGAACGTTCCCGCCCTCATGACCACGCCGCCGCGTCTGTACCTGATCGACGGCAGCTCGCAGATGTATCGCGCCTACCATGCGATCCGCGGGCTGACCGGGCCCGATGGCAAGTCGACCAACGCCGTCTACGGCTTCGTCACGATGCTGCGCAAGCTGATCAACGATCAGCAGCCGCAGTACATCGCCGCGTCGTTCGATCTCGCGGGCCCGACGTTCCGCGACGAAATCGTCGCGGACTACAAGGCCAATCGCGCGCCGATGCCCGGCGATCTGGCCGAACAGATCCCGCTCGTCCATGAAGCGTGCGAGGCGATGGGCGTGCCCATCCTCACGTCGCAGCGCTTCGAAGCCGACGATGTGATCGGCACGCTCGCGACGAAGGCGATCGCGGCGGGCTTCGAGGTCGCGATCGTGACCGGCGACAAGGACTTCTATCAACTGGTGCACGACGGGATCAAGGTCTACAACCCGAAGGACGAGGGCACCTGGTACGATGCCGCCGGCGTCAAGGAGAAGTTCGGCGTCACGCCCGAGCAGGTCGTCGACGTGCTCGCGTTGATGGGAGATTCGATCGACAACATCAAGGGGGTGCCCGGCATCGGGGAAAAGGGCGCGCGCGACCTGATCGCCACGTACGGCACGCTCGACGCGCTGATCGAGCATGCGTCCGAGGTGACGAACAAGCGCTATCGCGAAGGATTGCTGAACCACGCGGAGGACGCGCGTCAGAGCCGGACGCTGGCGCGAATTCACACGGACTGCCCCGTGGACTTCGACCCGGAGGCCCTCCGCTATCGCGGTGCCGATCGCGCGCGCTCCTTCGCGCTGTTCTCGCGCCTCGGCTTCCGGTCGCTCGTCATGGAATTCGCGCCGGACGCGCAGACCGTCGGCAAGGACTACGCGATCGTCGGGACGCTCGACGACGTGCGCGCGCTGGCGGCGGAGCTGGCGCAGGTCGAGCGATTCGGCCTCCGCGTGCTGCCCGATGCGCCCTCCGCGATGCGCGCCTCGATCGTCGGCCTCTCGATCTCGACGGCGCCGCACCAGGCCCGCTACGTCCCGTTCGCGGCCGCGAGCACGGGCCTCGGATTCGACGGCGCCGGGCTTTCGGCCGCCGACGTCCTCGACCTGCTTCGTCCGGTGCTGGAGGACGAGCGCATCGGCAAGGTCGGGCACGATCTGAAGTTCGACACGATTGTGCTCGCGCGGCACGGCGTCTCGCTTCGCGGGCTCGAGCTGGACACGATGCTCGCCAGCTATCTGCTGGATGCGACGCGGTCGGAGCACACCGTCGAGGATCTCGCGCTCGAGCACACGGGCTACAAGGCGCTCTCCGAGGAGGCGGTCTGCGGCCGCGGCGCGAAGGCGGTCTCGTTCGCCGCGATTCCTCCCGAAGCGGCGCGCGACTATGCCGGCGAACGCGCCGATCTCGCCCTGCAGCTCGCCGCGCCGCTGCGGAATCTGCTGGTCCGTGAATCACTCGACGAGGTCTATCGCACGCTCGAACATCCGCTCATCCCGGTGCTCGCGGACATCGAACAGGCGGGCGTCCGGATCGATGGCCCCGCGCTCGCCATGCAGTCCCAGCACATCGATATGGAACTGCACGCGTTGAGCACGCGAATCTTCGAGCTGTGCGGCGGGTCGTTCAACATCGGCTCCCCCAAACAGCTCGGCGAGGTGCTGTTCGAACGGCTGAAGCTGCCGGCGTTGAAGCGCAGCGGCAAGAACAAGGCGCCGTCGACCGCGTACGAAGTGCTCGAGGAGCTGGCGGACGTGCACGAAGCGCCGAAGCTGATTCTCGAATGGCGCGCGCTGTCGAAGCTGAAGGGCACATACATCGATGCCCTGCCGCAAATCGTGGATCCCGTGACCGGCCGCGTGCACACCTGCTTCAATCAGGCGGTCGCCGCGACGGGACGGCTCAGCAGCTCGGATCCCAATCTGCAGAACATTCCGATCCGCACCGAGCTCGGACGCGAAATCCGGCGGGCGTTCATCGCCGATCCCGGCAACGTGCTGATCTCGGCCGACTACTCGCAGATCGAGCTGCGCGTCCTCGCGCACCTCTCCGGCGACGAGGCGCTCGTCGATGCCTTCCGGCAGAAGATCGATATTCACGACCGGACCGCGGAACGGGTCTTCGGCCCGAACCACGGACTGAGCAAGCACCAGCTGCGCAGCCGCGCGAAGATGATCAACTACGCGCTGCTCTACGGAAAGGTCGCGGCCACGCTGGCCAAGGACATCGGCGTGTCGCGGCAGGAGGCGCAGTCGGTCATCGACGCGTACTTTGCCGGGTTCCCCTCGGTCAAGGCGTTCATGGACAGCATCCTCGACACCGCGCGGTCCACGGGGGTGGTCAAGACGATGTTCGGGCGGCGGCGGCTCATTCCGAACATCAACAACAAGAATTTTCAGGTCCGCGCGGCGGCGGAGCGCGAGGCGCTCAACATGCCCATCCAGGGCACGGCGGCCGACATCCTGAAGAAGGCGATGATCGACGTCCACGCCGCGCTCCCGCGCATCGCCGGCGGACGCGTCCGCATGATCCTGACCGTCCACGACGAGCTGCTGTTCGAGGCGCCGGAAGAGGCAAAGGACGAGGCGGCGGAGGCGGTGGCGTCGCTGATGGAATCCGCGGTGACGCTGAAGGTGCCGATCACCGTCGACGTCGGGATCGGCGCGAACTGGAAGGACGCGAAAAACTGACGCTCAGCGCGCCCACTGCGCCTTGAACGCTTCCCATTCGTTGAGCATGCCGGCGAGCGCCTGACCGTGATCGCGCACCTGCAGCCGCGCCGCGCGCTGCGGGATGATGGCCTGCCTGACCAGCCGATCCAGATCGGCGCGCAGCCTCGCCCCGCGATCCTGCGCCTGCGGCGCACGGACCCACGCGGCGGCCGCCGCGGCCCACGCGCGATCGAGATCGCCCGAGGCTCTTGCGGCCGCCGCCAGCCAGTAGCCTGCCGGCGTCGACGAGGGATCCTTCTGCAGCTCCGCCTCCATTTTCGTCAGGATGCGGGCATAGGCGGCGTCCGCGGCGCCTGAATTCGTCTGCGCCTGGCGATCGAGCGCCGTCGCCCACCAGTCGAGCGCACGTTCGTGCGCGCTGCTGCCGAGCAGCGCGGTCGCGTCGAGCACGGGCTCGAGCAGTTCGGCCGTGGCGCCGAAGCGATCGTCGAAATACAACAGCTCGGCCAGGCCGATCGTCAGCTCCAGCCGCTCGCGCGCGTCAAGGAGATGGCCGTCGATCGCGCGGAGCGCCACGCGCGCCGCTTCGAGATCCTCCGGGCGCGCACTCTGGCGGTACATCTCCAGCTCGATCCGGCCGACCAGCAGACGCAGCGGCGCCGTCTCGCCGTGCGCCCGCTCCATCTCGCGCACCACCTGCAGCGCGCGATCGTACTGCTGTTCGTTGTAGAGGCGCCGCGCGACGCCGATTTGATCGGGGGCGGCCGCGCGGGCGGGGCCCGCCGCGATCGCCAACAGCAGCAGCCCGATCAGCCCGCGATGCATCCCGGGATGGTAGCACAGCTGGCGAGTTGCCCTAAGTCCATGAGATTGTTGTAGTTGCGCGGCCCGGCCGCAGGGCTGATGCTATAATGGCCGTGATGGTCGAACCGACGGTGGTGCCGCGATCGGCGCACGCGATCTCCAGACGCGATGTCGATCCCGACGCCCTGAAGGTGCTCTACCGCCTGCACGAACATCACCACATCGCCTACCTCGTCGGCGGCAGCGTGCGCGATCTGCTGCTCCATCGCCGGCCGAAGGACTTCGACATCGGCACGTCGGCGCACCCGCACCAGATCAAGAAGCTGTTCCGCAACTGCTGGATCGTCGGCCGGCGGTTCCGGCTGGCGCACGTCAAGTTCGGCCCGAAGACGATCGAGGTCGCGACGTTCCGTCGGCAGGTGGAGGCGTCGGAGCTGCCCCCCGAAGTGGACGAGGAGATCGAAGCCGCGCCCGAGCCGGTGGCCACCGAGGATGCGTCGCCGACCGAGCAGGCGCAGGCCACGGCCACGCATCTCGCGAAGGTGCGCGCCCACGACCGCCTGATTCACCGCGACAACACGTTCGGCACGCCGGAGGAGGACGCGTTCCGCCGCGACTTCACGATCAACGCGCTGTTCTACGACATCGGCACGTTCTCGATCATCGACTACGTCGGCGGCCTCGAGGATCTCGAGGCGCGGATCATCCGCAGCATCGGCGACCCCAACATCCGCTTCCTCGAAGATCCCGTCCGCATGCTGCGCGCGGTCGTCATGGCGGCGCGGCTCGATTTCACCATCGACGAGCCGGTGCTCGACGCGATTGCGACGCATCGGCACGAAATCCGGCGCGCCGCCCCGGCGCGGCTGCTCGAGGAGTACTACAAGATCCTGCGATCGGGCTACGCCGAGACGACCTTTCGCGCGCTGGCCGAACATCGGCTGCTCGATCCGGTCACGCCGGAAATCCAACGCGGCGCCAGGAACCAGGGGTTGTGGGATTCACTCGCCGAGCTCGATGCGTATCGTCGCAAGTTCGAGGCGGCGCCGGTCACGTTGCGCAATCCCGTCCT
>DASSOM010000020.1:0-21435 GCA_035700625.1 Vicinamibacterales bacterium | reverse complement strand
TCGTCGAAGACGCGATCAGCCTGGGCGAGCGCGGCATCCACGTCGCCGAACGCCAGCGAGACCGCCTTGTGCACGTTCCCCGCGCTTCCGTACTCGTGGATGCGCGGCTCCGGGTGAGCGAGGCTCTCCTCCGGAGTGGCGAACGTCCGCAGCGGCTCGTACTCGACGTCGATGAGATCGAGCGCCTCGAACGCCGTCAGCTCGTCGCGCGCGATCACCGCCGCGACCGGATCGCCGACGAAGCGGACGCGATCGAGGGCGAGCGCGTGCTCGTCCTGGCTGACGGGGAGAATGCCGTAGGGCACCGGCAGATCATGCCCCGTGAGCACGAGGTGGACGCCCGGATGCCGCGCCGCGCGTGACGTGTCGATGCGGAGGATCCGCGCGTGCGGGATCGTCGAACGGAGCAGCTTGCAGTGCACCATCCGCGGCAGCATCACGTCGTCGGCAAACCGCGTCTGGCCGGTGACCTTGGCGCGGCCGTCGACGCGGCGGCGGGGACGTCCGACGAGCCGGTGCTCGCGGCTCATGACCTGGCTCCCGCGGCGATGGCCGCCTCGACGGCCTCGAAGATCTGCTGATACCCGGTGCAGCGGCAGAGATTCCCGGACAGCGCCTCCCGAATCTGATCGCGCGTCGGGTTCGGCACGCGCTCGAGGAGCGCCTTTGCCGTGACGAGGATGCCGGGCGTGCAGTAGCCGCACTGCGCGGCGCCGAGATCCGCGAACGCGTCCTGCAGCGGATGGAGCCGGCCGTCGCAGGCGAGCCCTTCGACCGTGACGATCTCACGGCCGTCGCATTCGACGCCGAGCACGAGACAGGACAGGACCGGCTGGCCGTCGAGCAGCACGGCGCACGCACCGCACTCGCCCAGCTCGCACCCGTGCTTCGTGCCGCACAGCTGCAGGTCCTCGCGCAACACCTCGAGGAGCGTCTTGTAGGCGGCGAACGAAACCTGGACGGCCTCGCCGTTAACGTGCAGCCGCGCGGCCGCGTGCGCGCGATCGCTTCCGTCCCGTTGCTGCGCCATCGTTGTCTCCTCTCGCCAGAAGGCCCGCCACCGCATAGCTCGCCACCTTTGCGGCGACGACGTCCGAGGACTGCGGGCCGCCGGACCGGAACCAGTGCGCCGTCCAGTTCAGCGCGCCGAAGAACGCTCGCGTCATCATCGCGGGATCGTCCCCGCGCAGATCCCCGCGGCGGACCCCCTCGCGGACCAGCGCGCGCGTGCCGCGCTCGTACAAGTCGCGCTTTGCCACGATCCGCTTCCGCAATTGGGGCGGCAGCACGTCCACTTCGAAGTGCGCCGCCGATCCCTCGAACTCGTCGAGCAGGCAGTGCAGATGCGCGATCGCGAGCGCGTGCAGCCGGTCGCCGAGCGGCCCGTCGCCGCGTCGAACGCGGCGCAGCGCCTCGAGCAGGCGGTCCAGCGACTCGTCCTGGCACGCGAACAGAATCTCGTCCTTGCCGCGGAAGTAGTGGTAGAGATTGCCGGATGACAGGTCGGCCGCCTGCGCGATGTCGCGCATGCCGGTCAGCGCGAACCCGCGCTCGCGAAAAATGCGGGCGGCGGCGCGCAGGATCTCGCGGCGCCGCAGGTCCGCGCGGCGGCGCGCCCGCTCCGGGCCGGGTCGCGAAAGTGAACGGCCGTTCGACAACCGAACCACGGTTCGGATCATACCATCGGGGACCGGCGGCTATAATCGCGCCGTGCCTCCTGGTTCGGCATGATCCGGCGTGTTTTTCTTGCGGCCGGCCTGGCGCTCTTCGTCCTGCTGGTCTACCGCCTCGGGCTCGGCCGGATCGCCGGCATGCTGCTGGATCTCGGCTGGGGATTCCTCGCCATCGCCCTGCTCTACGGTGGGCACCAGCTGCTCCGCACCGCGGCGCTCCGCCTGTGCCTGCCGATCCACGCGAACGTCAGGTATCACGAGCTGCTCTGGATCCGCGTCGCCGGCGAGACCGTCGCCTATCTGACATTCACCGGCCCGTTCCTCGCCGAGCCCACCCGCGCGTGGCTCCTGAAGCGGCGCGGACTCACGGCCGAGGAAGGTTTCGCGGCAAGCCTGACCGAGTATCTCGTCTACACGCTGCTCGCGGCGGCGTTCTCGGTCGCCGCGCTCGTGGTGTTGTACGCGCGCTTCCCGCTCCACGGTGCGCTCCGCACCGGCGTCGCCGCCACGATCGCCGGCATGAGCCTCTTCCTCGCCGTCGCGGTGCTGGCGATCGTGTTCCGCGTCCACCTGATCGGTGCCGTGCTCGGCCGTCTCACCGCGATCCCCATGCTGCGCCGGCGTTGGCGCCTCGATCCCGTGCGCGTCAGCCGGATGGAGGATCTGCTCCTGCACGTCCTGCGCGACTCGCCCCTCCGCCTCCTTCGCATCGTCTTGTTCGACGTGTGCGCGCAGACGGTGCTGATCGTGGAGCTGTACTTGATGATGACGATGCTGGCGCTGGCGTTTCCGCTCGTCTACCCGGTGCTGATCGAGGCAGGAAGCAAGCTGGCAAACACGGCGTTCTTCTTCATTCCGGCGCGAATCGGCGCGGCCGAGGGCGTGCTGGCCATCATGTTCGAGATCGTCGGCCTGCCCGCGGCCGCGGGCTTCACCGTGTCGTTCGCGCGCCGCCTGCGCAGCCTGATCGTCGCGGTCGTGGGCGGCTTCGCGCTGTCGTCGCTCTCGCGCGATCGGTGATTACTTTATATACCCGAGACTTCGCAGCCGTTCGAGCTGCTCGGGCGTCAGGCGCGGATCGTCCACCGACAGATTGGCGAACGTCTCGTACCACGTCGCGATATCCCCCTGCATCCGCGCGACGTCCGTCGGCCGCGGCCCTGGCGCCGCGAGGAGGTTGTGCTGCTCCTCGGGATCCGCCTTCAGGTCGTACAACGCGTTCTGCCCGTTCGCGTCCGACTGGACGAACTTCCGCGTGCCCTCGATGACCGCGCGGCGGATTGGCGATTTGGTGAACAGCTCGACGGCAATCGCGAACACCTTGCGCGGCGTGTGTCCGAGCTGGAAGATGTCCTGCCCCTGATAATCGCGCGACGAGTACGAGATCCCGAGCAGCTTCAGGACCGTCGGCATCACGTCGATCGACATCACGGGCGTGTCGATGACCTTCCCCTGCGGCAGGCGCGCCGGAAAGCGGAGGATCATCGGGATGTGGAGGATGTCGTCCCACACTTCCTGCCGGTGGCCCTGATAGCCGTGTTCGCCGAGGCTCTCGCCGTGATCGGCGGTGAAGACGACCAGGGTGTTTTGGCTCACGCCTAGTCTGTCGAGCTGGTGGAGAATCGTGCCGAGATAGTGGTCGGTGAACTCGATCTCGTTGACGTAGTTCGCCTCCTTCTGTCCGTACTCGTTCTCCTTCCCCTCGCTGCGGACGATCGCCGGATGCGTGAAGTCGGGATGGAATTCGTATGGCTCGTGCGGATCCCAGAAGTGCATCCAGAGAAAGAACGGTTTGCTCCTGTTTGCGTGCTTCGCAATCCAGGCCCGGCCGCGGTGCGCGACCTCCTGCGCCGGACGCGTGGAAGGAATGTTGAGCTTCGCCCGCGACATGAAACGGATGAGCGACTTGAACGAGCGCTCCACCCACGTGCCGCCGAACTCCTCGTCGTAGGTATCGAATCCCTGGTTCAGACGGAAGTCGCTGATGAGGGTTGCCGCGCCGACGATGGCGCCCGTGGCGTAGCCGTGCCGCTTCAGCACCTCCGCCAGCGTCTCGGCATCCCCGCTCAGCATCTGCCCGTTGCTGACGACGCCGTGCGTGATCGAATAGAGACCGGTGAACAGCGACGTATGACTCGGCAGCGTCTGCGTCGACGGCGTGTAGGCGCGCGCCATGCGCACCCCCTCGCGCGCGAGCCGGTCGATGTTTGGTGTGTTCGAGGGATACCCGTAGCTGCCGATCCGATCGGCTCTGGTCGTGTCGAACGTGACGACCAGCAGATTCGGACGCGTGGGCGCCTCCGCACGCATCGACTTCGTGAAGCCCGCCGTTAAGCCCATCGGCAGGAGCACGGCAAGGGCGGCGGCGGGCAGCACCGCCGCGGGAGATCTCGACATCCGATCCGCTCCTTTCCGGGCGCGCGCGGGAATCCGCGCCGCGCCAGCTGCAAAATCACAGCCTATCAAACGAGGTGGGAGGTTCGAGGTTCGAGGGGCGAGGTGCGGGGGCATGGCTGTGTTGCGCGGCTGGTGCTGGTATAATCGGAGTTTCGCCGCGCCCTTAGCTCAGTTGGATAGAGCGTCTGGCTACGAACCAGGAGGTCGCACGTTCGAGTCGTGCAGGGCGCGCCATTTTCCCCTCACCGGGCTTTCCCTCCCCGCTGCCGCTCCGCTTCCTCCAGCCACTTCGCCATCTTCGCGTCCTTCGCGGCGTGCAACGCCCAACCCTGCGCCGTGCTGTTCCAGCGGTAATCACGGATCGTCATGTCGATGCCGCGATCGATCAAGAACCGCATGGACTCGTAGTTCGCGTGCCAGACGAGTTCGTGCAGGATGCTCGCCGGTTCGTGAGAGCTCCACCGGGTATTGATGTCCGCGCCGTGATCGAGCAGGAACGCGGCGACGTTCAGATGCGTGTTCATGACCGCCCACGCGAACGCCGAATCGAGCACGCGTTGCACGCTGTGGGGACCCCATTGGCGTTCGTATTCCTCGACCCGGGCCCTGGGCATGTACGGACTGCGGGGATAATGCCGGTCGACGTCCCTCAGCGCCGGCGCGCCGGACTCGTCGAACCAGCGCGTCACGCGCGAGAGATCGCCCATCCCTGCCGCATGCGGCAGGTCGTCGGGCAGCGGCCAGATGCGGGTGAGCAGCCGCATGAGGTGCGTCCGGGCGTAGGTCAGGGCGAACTCGATGGCCTGCGATGGAGGCGGCGGCTGCCGCCGCAGAATCGCCGGATTGAGGTCGAGCAGCGCGCTGATGAATGCGCCGCGGTCCTTCATCGTCGCCCGCTCGATGATTTCCGCTTGAAACGCCACGACGTCTTCGCCGAGCAGCCACGGCTCGCGCCGCAGCAGGCCAACGAATGCCTCCAGGTCGCTGTCCCCCTCCGGCGACGCCACCGAGGTCTCGGGTCCACTCCAGGAGGAGACCGCCCGGCTGACCTGCTCCATGACGAACGCCTTCCACAACCCGATCTCCGTCGCGTGACTGGGGCGCATGTCGATGAAGTACGCGAGGAAACCGGCGCGGCCGATGCTTCCCTCGACCTGCCCGCGAAGCTCGGCATCGAGCGCGAGGGAGCGGTCGAGCAGGAGCGACGCGGCCGCCTCGTGCTGAAAATTGCAGGCGACCATGAACGCGTCGTTGACGGTCGCCAGATCGCCGGCGTTCGCCTCGTTCCCCTCGACGGCCGCACGGAGGGCATCGACGTCGCCCAGCGCCGCGTGGAACTTGAGCGTGCGCGGCAGGAGCCCCTTGCGCCGAAACAGCTCCAGCAGGCCCCTGGCGCGGGACTTCGAGATGCGCTCGACGACCGACGGCGTCACGGGCGCCCCGGCGTCGATGAGCACCTCGGCGCAGGCCGCCCGGGTAAAGTGCGCTTCGCTGACCGCGTCGAAGCTGTCGCCGTACGAGTCCGTCGCCAGTCCCACCAGGCCGCCATCATCGTCGTGGCCGTGCCAGGACAGCAGCGCGGGATAATCAGCCAGCAGGTGCCTCAGCCGTTCGACGTCGTTGTCGTGAATGACGCGCCGCGCCTGCGCGACGGCCCAGTCCAGATCGTGGTCCAGGCGTTTGCGCACTTCGGCCGTGAGGTCCTGCCAGCCGGCATAGCCGTACTCGCGCGCAATGACCAGCTGCGCATTCCGCTGCGTCAGCGGGAGTTTGACGTGCGGCAGCTGCGCCCGCGCACGCGCCACCGCATCGGCGTCCCCCGCGGCGACGTCGCGCGCAAAGGCTTTCGCCTGTTTCCGGAGAGATTCGAGCGACGGACGAGGTGGGAGAGACCTGGACGCGGTCACGGCAACCTCCTTTCATGAATCGCCTGTGCCCCGCTGAAAACCAGGCTGAAAGAAGGTGCGATTGCACACGACTCAGACCACAACAGGTGGGAGTGTTCCCTTGCCGCGGGTGGGAGGCGCCCTGTCAGCGCGCTGTTGACAGTATCGAGGAGCGCCGCGTGGAAGTCAAAACCTGACGCGTCGGCGTCACCGCGGACCCGGCCGTTGCAGTCCGAATCCCACCGCCGCCACGCCGGGCAGCGCGATCGGCAGCCTGCCTCCGATTGCCGCCTCGCCCGCAATCGCGCGAACGGCCGATCGCTCCGGGCGATCATAGAAGTCGTACGTCAGCAGCAGCGACGGCAGGTCCGTGAGGAACGTCGCCGTGTAGGGATTGCCGAAGAGAACCGTGATGAACGGCCGGCGCGTCTGCGCCGTGTCGCGCGCGAGTGCGCTGAGCGTGCGCTGCAGTTGCGGCGCGAGATCCATGCGGCCGCTGCCGGATGACGCGCGCACGAACACGGACGCGACGATCGCGTCGTAGCGCGGCGCGACGGCGCGCACCAGCGCAAGCTCGGACGCGCTCGTGTGATCCGACAGCTCGATCGCCGTCACGTTCGGCCAGCGCGCTTTCAGCTCCGGAATGAACGTCCGGCTCGGCGACGCAATCCGCCATCCCGACGGATAGTCGAGCACCGACAGATACAGCACCTCCGCGTCGCGCGACACGGTCAGCGGCACCTGGTTCCGCTCGTCCCTGATCAACGTGATGGATCGCTGGCTCACCTCGTCGGCGACCGCCTGGTGCGCCCGTCCGCCGATGATGTTGGGAATGGCCTCGAGATTCACGGTGCGCACCCGGTTCAGGCCGGCGCGTGCCTTCGCGTCGAGGATCCGCGTGACCGACGCATCGATCTGTGCTTCGGAAATGTCGCCGGCCTTCACCGCGGCCACGATGGCCTTGAACGCCGCGCCGTTGTCCGGCGAGTGCAGGACGATGTCGTTGCCGGCTTTCACGGCGAGGACCGCCGCTTCGCCGGCATCGTGCAGCTTCGTCACGCCCGCCATCTGCATCGAGTCGGTGAAGATCAGCCCGCCGAAGCCCAGGTCGCCGCGCAACACGCCCGTCACGATCGGCCGGCTCAGCGTCGTCGGCGTGTTCGGCGTGGGATCGAGCGCGGGCATCTCGATGTGCGCCGTCATCACGGCCGCGGCGCCCGCGGCAATGCCGGCCTCGAAGGGAGGCAGCTCCGTCTTCTCCAGCTCGGCGCGCGGGTCGCGAATGATCGGCAGCCCGAGATGCGAGTCGACATCGGTGTCGCCATGCCCGGGGAAATGCTTCAGCGTGGCCATCATGCCGCCCGCCTGCAGGCCGCGGACGTAGGCCGCGGCGAGCTGCCCGACCTTCTGCGGATCCTCGCCGAACGATCGCGTGTTGATGACGGGATTTCGCGGATTGTCGTTGACGTCGACCACCGGCGCGAAGTTGACGTGGACGCCGATCGCGCGCGACTCGACGGCGGTGATCCGCCCCGCCTCGTAGGCCAGACGCTCGTCGCCGGCGGCGCCGAACGCCATGAGCCGCGGAAACTGCGTCGCGCCGGTCAGCCGGAAGCCGGCGCCGGTCTCGAAGTCCGCCGTGATCAGCAGCGGCACGCGCGCGAGCGACTGCAGCCGGTTGATGATCGACGCCGCCTCGAGCGGATCGCCGAGGCGCACGCTGCCGTACGTGGGGTTCAGCAGGACGTCGGGCGCGGCCTCGCTCCCGCCGAACACGTGGAAGCCGCCGAGGTGGTCCTCGTGCAGCTCGCGGACCAGCGTGTCGTACTCGGTCGAATCACTCGCGAGGAATTCGGAGCCGAACGACGCCTCGAGCATCTGCCCGACCTTCTCGTCGAGCGACATCTTCTTCAGCGTCGACCCGACCCAGCGCTTCCCGGCCGCGTCGAGCGTCAGGGGCGCATCTTCCATCTTCTGCGCGGCCGCCGTCACGGCGATCGCGCACGCGAGCGCCGCCGGCGCCGCGAAGCGGAGCAGAGACATCACGCGGATCGTACTATAATCGGCACGTGAGCCCGCACGGCGCGGCCGACGCCGCGCAGGTCCGCTGCTTCGTGCTGACGATCAGCGATACGCGCACGGAGGAGACGGACACGAGCGGACGCGCGATCGCCGAGCTGCTCGCGTCGGCAGGACATGTCGTCGACGCGCGCGAGATCGTGCGGGACGACCCGCAGCGCGTCCGCGAGATCGTCGCCGCCGTCGCCGCGCGCACGACGAAGGCGGTCGACGCCATCGTGACGACCGGCGGCACGGGCGTCACCGCGCGCGATTCGACGTTCGAAGCGCTGGACGCGCTGCTCGACAAGCGGCTCGACGGCTTCGGCGAACTCTTCCGAATGCTCAGCTACGAGCAGGTCGGCGCGGCCGCGATGCTCTCGCGCGCGGGGGCCGGCACGATCGGACGGACCGCGATTTTCATGCTGCCGGGATCCGAGGCGGCGGTCCGTTTGGCGATGACGGATCTGATCCTGCCCGTCCTCCGGCATCTCACCGGCGAGCTGCATCGATGAGGCCGATTCGGGAAACCATCGCGGTCGAGGAGGCACTGGCGCTCGTCCTCGCCTCGGCGCCGCCGATCGAGCGGACCGAGGGCGTCGCGCTGCGCGACGCGAACAGCCGCGTGCTCGCGTCGCCGGCCGTCGCCACCGCCGACGTGCCGCCGTTCGATCGCGCCGCCATGGACGGGTACGCCGTCATCGCCGAAGACACCTTTGGCGCGGGGCGGTTCGACCCGAAGACGCTTCGCCTCGTCGGCACGATCTACACGGGCCAGGTGCCGTCCCGCGCGATCGCGCGTGGCGAATGCGTGGAGATTGCCACCGGCGCCCCGATGCCCGCCGGCGCCGACGCCGTCGTGATGGTCGAGGAGACGGAGCGTGTCGCCGGCGGCGACGAGGTGCGCGTGATGACGCCGGTGTATCCGCGGCAGCACGTCGGCGCGCGCGCGGCGGACATCCGGAGCGGGCAGCCCCTGCTCGCGGCCGGCGACGTGTTGACACCGGCGCGCATCGGCGCGCTCGCGGCGATCGGCGCGACCGACGTCGAAGTGTTCGCCAGGCCGCGCGTCGCGATCGTCTCGACGGGCAACGAGATCGTGCCGCCCGGGCAGGTCCTCCAGCCGGGACAGATCTACGACATCAACCAGTTCACGCTGGCGTCGATCGTCGCCGCGCACGGCGGCATCGCCGTCACGCGGCCCACCGTG
This sequence comes from Vicinamibacterales bacterium, assembly GCA_035700625.1. Taxonomy (GTDB): domain Bacteria; phylum Acidobacteriota; class Vicinamibacteria; order Vicinamibacterales; family 2-12-FULL-66-21; genus DASSOM01. Next base: position 12,211 of record DASSOM010000020.1, on the reverse strand, counting down.
CCTGACACGATCGAGGCCCTGTCGGCGGCGCTGGACGCGGCGGCCGGCGAAGATCTGCTCGTCTTCTCCGGCGGCAGCTCGGTCGGCGAGCGGGACTTGATCCTGGATCTGCTGCAGCGCCGCGGCGAGGTGATCTTCCACGGCGTGGCCGTGAAACCGGGCAAGCCGACGGCTTTCGGACGCATCGGCGGTACCCCCTTCGTCGGGATGCCGGGCTATCCGACCTCGTGCCTGTCGAACGGGTATCTGTTTCTCGTGCCGCTGCTGCGGCGGATGGCGCGGCTGCCCGAGTATCGGCCGCAGGTCGTCCGCGTGCCGCTGGCGCGGCGGGTTGTGTCCACCACCGGCCGCCATCAGTTCTATACCGTGCGCCTCCAGGACGGTCAGGCCGTGCCGGCCTTCAAGGCCTCCGGGGACATCACCAGCATGGCGCTGGCCGACGGCTACTTCGAAATCCCTGTGCAGGTGGACGTCGTCGAGGCCGGCGAGATGGTGGACGTCCGGCTTTTTGCGTAGCCCGGACCGGCCGATCCGCGCCATAATAGCGTCAGCTCCCGAGGAAACGAACGCTCCCGTTCCGCCGCGATCCGTGGAGGACCTGCGTGTATTTTCGTGCGCCACGCGTGCTGGTGCTCGAGGACGATCCGCTGAGACTGCATCGCCTCGTCGAGATGCTGCGACAGCGCGAGTACTCGGTGGTCGGCGTGTCGACCGCCGCGGAGGCCCGTCTGCGCCTCGATCACTGGCCGGCCGATCTCATGATCGTGCCGATGCGCGTCGGCACCGCGAGCGGGCTGCAGATGATCCTCGCGTGCCGGACGAAACATCCCGAGCTGGCGGGCATGATCATCACCGAGCAGGATCCGCACGTCCTCGACATGGACGCGTGGCGCCACGGCATCGCCGTCATCAGCAGCGCCGCCGACGCCGAGTCGTTCCTGATGGTCGTCGCGGAACAGATTGCCGGCATCAAGCGGCGGCAGCGCTGGCCACGCAAGCGCGTCATGGATCAGATTCCCGTCAACGTCGCCGGATCGAGCGGACGCGTGGTCGACGTGAGCTACGGCGGGCTGCGCATGGAACTGCCGAGCGCGGACAGCACGCTGCCGGCGCGCGTGACGATCGATCTGCCCGAGCTGCGTCTGCGCATCCGCGCGCAGCTCGTGTGGTCCGCGCGCGGCGAGGATGGCACCTCGTACGTGTGCGGCGTCGCCGTCGCTGAAGACGCCGGCACGACGCTCCGCTGGCGCCAGTTCGTCGACCGCGTCGGCTGAAAAAAGCTTCCAGCTTCCAGCTTCCAGCTTCCAGCTTCCAGCTTAAAAGGAGGACGCTTTCCTTTTGAGCTGGCAGCTGAAGGCTGGCGGCTGGCGGCTGATTTCCGCATTCTGCCGAGGCACCACCCCTTGCATCGATTGTCGGCAGGGGGTCCATGCACGAATCCGAGAAGAGCACAACCCAACTGATGCGCGGCGCGCTCGACGACGTGCGCGAACTGTTCAGGGAAGAGGTCGCGCTGGCCCGGGCGGAGATCCGTCAGGAGCTCAGCAAGGCGTCGACCGCGGCGATGGCGTACGGCGCCGGCGGCGCGGCGCTCTGGTTCTGCGCGATGTTCCTGCTCGCGGCGATCGCAATCGGGATCTCGTCCGCGATGAACTGGTCGCCGTGGATTGGCTTCGCGATCGTCGGCGTGCTGCTGGGCATTGCCGGCGGCGTGATGCTGATGATCGCGCGGGGCGTCGCGCGCGACGTCCGTCCGCTGCCGCGGACCATCAACAGCGTGAAGGAGAACCTGCAATGACCGACATCACCGGTCCCGTGGCGGACAATCCGGAGACGCTCGAATACCGGATCCGCGACACGCGGGCGAACCTCGACTCGAAGATGGATGAACTGCAGCGACGGCTGGATCCGCGGGTGCGCGCCGAAGCGTTGAAGCAGGATCTGCAGGCGCGGTGGAACGCGGGAACGTATCAGGGATGGCTGGCGGCCGGTGCGATCGCGGCCGGCGTGTGGATGACGATCGCGGGGCTGCGCCGCGCGCGCGGCGCGCACGTCACGCGGGACCTCGATGATCCCGCGTGCGTGGACGTGCTGCTGGCGTGACTACCAGCGGGGTTCTGAGCGGCGGCGCGGGCCGCCGAAGCCGCCGCCACCCCCCGCTGCCTTCGGACGCGCCTCGTTGACGGTGAGGTTGCGCCCGCCGAACGGCGAGTTGTGCAGCGTGCTGATCGCGTTCTGCGCGTCCTCGTCGGTCGCCATCTCGACGAACGCGAAGCCGCGCGCGCGCCCGGTCGCCTGATCGCGCATCACGTTGACGCTCTCGACGGTGCCGGCGTTCGAGAACAGATCCTGAAGATCCTGCTCCCCGGTGGTGTAGGGAAGATTCCCGACGTAGAGTCTCCGAGCCATGGGTTCTGACTGCTCCTGCCCCGGCGGCGCCGGGACCTGTGATGGCGGAGTGTCAACGTCCGCGCATCGTTTGACGTTGCCTGGGTCTCTCTAGTCTGAGTGCCTCTGGCGTGATGGAGAAAAGCTCGTGACTGCTGTGCGGGAGTGAACTGACTCTGCGCGGACAGTGCGAAGGACTTCTGCTGCCACCTGACCGTCGCAGTATAGCACGAAGGGTTCCCTACAACGCGTCGATGCGATGGCGCAGGCGGTCCAGCTCGTCGGTGACGCGGCCGAGCTCGGCGTCGGTCTCCTGCAGCTTCCCCGTTTCCGCCCGGACGAACCGGCTGTACGGCGCGATGTTCTCGCGCATTCTGGCGGCGCTGCGCGTGATGGCCCCCTCGAATTCCTTGTGCAGCGCCACCGACAGCCGATCGCGCAGGTCCGCAATCTTGCGCCGCATCTGCTCCATGCCCCGCTTCCGCTTCGCGGGGATGATGAAGAAGCCGAGCGCCGCGATCACGCTCGCGAGCAGAATGCCGGTCACGTCCGCGGCCGCGGTGCTCGCGGCGAGCGTCACCGCGGCGCCGAGGCCGAGCGCGCCGGCACCGGCCGCCGCCGCGGCCGCCACGGCATTGCGCGCACCATCGGCGAGCTGGCTCGCTTCGCGCCTGCGATCGTACGTGTCGACCACGCGCTGCGATTCGCGCCGCGCGGACTCGAGCAGCCGCCGGCGCTCGTCCAGGAATCCGCGCGCCTCGTCATCGTCGACGAGCCGATCGCGGTACGCGCGCCGGCGCTCCGACAGATGGCGCATCACGCGCTCCCACTGCCGGTGATCCGTTTCGACCATCCACTCGACGAGGTCCTGCACGCGCCGCTCGATCTGCTGCGGCGCCTCGGCGACGACCTGCTGCTCGAACGCCTGCTGCACGCGCGAGCGGTTCAGCAGGTCGAGCACGCGGCCGATGCGCAGCGTGTCCTCGAAGAAGTCGCGGCCCCGCCGCTCCATCTCGAGCAGCACGTTGTCCACTTCCGACATGCGCGCCTGGAGGTCGCGCATCGTGTCCTTCTCGTACAACGCCAGCTGCGTCTCCACCTCGTCCAGCGCCGCGACGTCTTCCGCGAGCGCCGCGATGCGCTCCCGCGCGGCCGCGCGATAGCGTTCCGCCAGCGCGTGCCCGACACCCAGCGGGTTGAGCAGCTTCAGCTTCACGCGCTCGGATTCGTCGAGCGTCGACTGGATGTAGCGCTCGAGCGGACTGAACCCGCTCGGCGCCCAGAGCGTCGGCTCGCCGTGCTTCGCGCGAAAGGCCGCGCGTGCGCTGACCGCGAACACCTCCGGCGCGGCGCCCAGCAGCCGCCGCGCGTTCTCCGACACGTACGCTACCACCTCCTCGCGCTCGCGATCGCCCGGGAGGATGTCGATCTTGTTCACGACGAACACGACCTTCTTCCCCCACTCGCGGATCTGCTCGAGGAACGCGCGCTCCGTCTCGGTGAACGGACGATCCGCCGACGTGACGAAGAGCACCAGATCCGCGCGCGGCACGAACTCCGCCGTGATCCGTTCGTGCTCCCGGATGACGGCGTTCGTACCGGGCGTGTCGACGATATGAATCGTGCGAAGCAGATCCGCCGGCGCGCCGACGGTGATGAACTGGGTCGAGAGCGCGGACGTCGAGCGCTGGTCGGCGTACCGCAGCAGCGTCACCTGCGCGGTCGTCGGCGTGACCCCTTCCTCCATCACCGACGCGCCCACCAGCGCGTTGATGAACGCGCTCTTTCCGGCGTTGAATTCGCCGACGACGACGAGCAGGAAAATCTCGTCGAGCTGCTCGAGCGACCGTTCGAGCGGCGCGAGGTTCTCGGAGCTGGCGCCGAACCGCACGAGCGTGTCGCGCAGGGTCGACAGCAGCCGGCGCTCGTCGCGGATGAGGTCCTGTTCGGCGGGGCCGAGGACGCGGTTCAACACGGTCGATAATCTATCAGAGGGGTTCGAGGTTCAGGGTTCAGGTTCATGGTCAAGGTTCTGGGTTCGATGGCGCTCGCGGTGCTCGTGGCGACGTCCGTCCGGGCGCAGCCGGCGCCGTGCGCGGCGTGCGCGGTGCTCGTGCTGTCGCCCGCGCAGGCGGGTGATGCGCCGGAACGGCTCGACGGACTCCGGCTGCTGCTGCGCGTCGAGGCGTCCGCGCCGGCGTCGGAGTGGGCGGACGCATTCCAGTCGCTGCGCAGGCGCGGCGGCCGCGTCGGCTTCGATGTGGTTGGCGTGCCGGACTCGTCGAGCCCGCTCCTGACCGCAGGCGGCGACGCGCTGGTGCTCGAGCCAGGCCACGGCGATCCCGACACGATCGCGCTCGCGCTGCAGCGCGCGTTCGTGCAGGCGCGCGGCGCCAGCACGGCCACCACGCTCGTGCTCGCCGGGGGCCCCGACGTCATCGACGCGTTGAACGCACGCGGCCTCGACGCCTACGTCGATGCGTATCTGACGCTCGGGGACGGACGGGATCGGGATGCCGGGCTGCGCCATCCCGTCTGGCGTGCAACGCCGCTGCCGTCCGGCGGCATCGCGCGGCTCGAAAATGTCAACGCGATACTCATCAGCGGCGGCAACACACGCGACGATGTGCACGCGTGGTCCGTGCCGGAAGATCCCGCGATGGCGCGGCGCGTCATGGGCGCGGCCGCCGCGCTGCAGTCGTGGTTCCCGCACGAGCTGGTGCCGATCGGCGACGGTGCGTTGACTTGTGCCGGCACCGCGCTGCCCACGTTCCTGAATCCGAGGACGCTCGACCGCGTCGCGATCGTGTCGGGTTGCCAGACCTCCGCTCGAATCGAGACCGCCGCCGCCACCAAAGACGTCGACCGCATCGAGATCGGCGGCGTCCAACTCGCCCGCGTCCGTTCGGAAGCCGGCGTGGCCGAGACGACGGACGTCCGCGGTGCGCGCGCGCTCACGGTCGAGGAGATCGTCGCGCGGCATCAGGCGCAGGCGGCGCGGCAGACTTCCGCGATCCAATCGTCGATCGCCGCCGGGACGCTCACGCTGACGTTCGAGGCGCCTGGCTTTTCCGCGCCCATCACCGTGACCAGCCGCACCACCGTGTTCGCCGGACGCGATGCGACCGACGTGCTGCAGGAGGACGTCCGCGTGAATGGCGCGGCGTATCGCGCGAGCGGGATCCCGCGGCTCCCCATCATCGAGCCCGAGCGCGTCGCGCAGCTGCCGCTCGCGATCGCACTGTCCGGCGCGTATCGCTACCGGCTCGCCGGACGGCAGACCGTGGACGACCGATCCTGCTATGTCGTCGCGTTCACTCCCGGCGACGGCCGCCGATCCGGATTCGCCGGCCGCGCGTGGATCGACACGGCGACGTTCGCGATCGTGCGGCTCTCCGCGGTGCAGACCGGCCTCAGCGGACCGATTACCGCGTCCGAGCAGACGGACGACTACCGCCCGACGGATGACGGGTGGTGGCTGCTCGCGCGATCGGACGTCCGGCAGACGTACGAAGGGGCCGGATTCCGCACCCCGATTCATCGCCTGTTGATCGTCGATCGTCAGGAGGTCAATCCAGCCGATTACGAGGTGCGCCGCGGCGAGGCCTATGCTTCCGGCGCGATCATGCTCCGCGACACGCCCGACGGCTATCGCTATCTGCAGCGCACCGGTGACGCGACGGCATCCCCGTCGACGGCGAGAGTCGTGGGCGATCGCGCCGCGCGCGTCCGAACGGTCCTGTTTGGCGTGCTGCGCGATCCGAACATCTCCGAACCGCTGCCGTTTGCGGGCTTGAGCTACGTCGACTTCGATCTCTTCGGGACGGGCACGCAGTTCACGGGTGTGCTCGCGGGATCGTACGCGCAGGCGGCGTTTTCGTCGCCGTCGCTGTTCGGCACGCGATGGCGAGCCGGCGGCCGCGCGTTCGCGATCGCGGTCCCCTACAACGACCGGCTCTTCGACGACGGTCGCGAACAATACGATCAGAACGTTCGTCAGCGGCCGGCCGAGGCCTCGGTCTGGATCGTGCGCCCGCTCGGGTCGCGCGTCTCGCTGCGCGCCGGATATGCGTTCTCGTTCACGCAGTACCGCGCCGCCGACACCACGTCGCCGGCGTTCCTCGTCCCGGCCGATCAGATCGTGCACGCGATGCGGATCGGCGTCGACGTCGAGCGCGCGGGCTGGCAGCTCTCGGCGTGGTGGGCGCCGGCCCGCCGGAGCGGCTGGCGCGCATGGGGTTTCGATCCGGGCGATCGCGCACACGGCGCGACATTTCAGCGGTACGGAGCGGACGCGCGCCGATCGATGGCGTGGTCGCCGCGCCTCGCGACACGACTCGAAGCGTCCTGGATGAGCGGCCGCGATCTGGATCGCTTCAGCCGGTACACGTTCGGAACGTTCGACAACCCGCTGCGCGGCTATCCGTCCGCGCTCGTGCGGTACGATCGCGGCGCCGTCGCGCGCGGCGCGATCGCCTGGGCAGCCGGACGCTCGATCCGCCTCGATGGCTTCGTCGATACCGCGCTGGTGCACGACCCGGGGTTCGGCCGCGGATACCGATCGTTCACCGGCGTCGGCAGCGGCCTGGAGATGCCCGCCCCCTTCGGTCTGCTGGTCGCCGCCGAGTGGGGCCACGGTTTTCAGGGCGTCGGGACGACCGGAAGGCGCGGCACGAACGTCCTTCGCCTGACCGCGTACAAGATCTTCTGACATGGACGAGCGCCGCCTCGATCGGATGTACCGGCAGGCGCGCGCCGAGCGCTGGGGTCTCCCGCGCGAGGAGTTCCGGCGGGCCGTCGAACGCGCGGCCGGGCACGGCGTCGCCGAGTCGACGCACCTCGAGGACCTCGCGCTCGCGTGCGCGTGCGCCGCGGGCATCGAAGCGGCGTGGGAGCACTTCGTCCGCGAGCTTCGTCCCGTGCTGTACCGCGCGGCCGATGCGCTCGACCCGTCCGGCGGCGGCCGCGAGATCGCCGACGAGTTGTACGCGGACCTGTACGGGCTTCGCGAACGGAACGGCGAACGTCTGAGCCTGTTCCGCTACTATCACGGACGCAGCAGCCTCGCGACCTGGCTGCGCGCGGTGCTCGCGCAGCGCGTCGTCGATCGCGTGCGGCGTGAACGCCGGTTCGATCCGCTGCCCGACCCGGACGCGCCGGATCGTCGAGCGGCGCCAGCTTCGATCGATCCGGATCGCCCGCGGTTCGTCGCGGCCATCATGCGGGCGCTGAGCGCGGCACTCGCGGCGTTGCCCGCGCGCGACCGACTGCGCCTGGCGTGCTACTACCAGCAGAGCCTGACGCTCGCGCAGATCGGCCGGCTGCTGAAGGAGCACGAGGCCACCGTCTCGCGCCACCTCACGCGTACCCGTCGTGGCATCCGCGCGGACGTCGAAGCACGACTCCGCGCTGATGGGCTCGCCGCCGCTGAGATCGACCGCTGCTTCGAGCTGCTTCTGGAAGACGTCGAGGACACCGACCTCGCGCGTCTGCTGGACGCGCCAGGCGGCAAGGATTCCGATCCGGAGCGTTCCATATGAAGGGGAAGGACGTGCGCACCGAACAGGATCGCGACCGCGGGATCGAACGCTGGCTCGGCCGGCGCGTCGACACGCCGCCGTCCGGCGCGTGCCTCGATCCGGACACGATTGCCGCGTGGGCCGACGGCACGCTGACGCGTGACGAGCGGCAGAAGGCCGAATTGCACGCGGCGGACTGCGCGCGATGCCAGGCCGTCCTCGCGGCGATGATTCGAACCGAGCCGCCCGTTCCGGCGCGCGCGAGCTGGCGATCCCGCTGGCCGTGGCTCGTGCCAATCGCGGCCGGCGCGACGGCGGTCGCATTGTGGGTCTCGGTCGGCACGGACGTGCCCCGATCACCCGCTCCGCCCGAGGCGAAAGAGCGAACGACGGCGAGCCGGCCCGAGGAGCCAGCATCGCCGCCAGCGCCGACGCAGGACCGCTCGGCTGATGCCCGGCGGCAGAAACCGGCCCCCGCTCCGTCCCCGCGTTTGGAAGGCGCGCGCCGCCCGCAGGGGCAATCCACCGGCGCGACTGACCAGGCGGCCGCCGCTCCCGCGGAACGCCGCAAAGCCGAACAGACGTTTGCGGCGCCTCAGCGGTTTGCCGATGTGGCGTGGACGGAGGTTCCCTCGCCGGATCCCGACGTCCGCATCCGCTTCACGGCCACGGGCCGGGTGGAGCGTTCCACGGACGCGGGCACCACGTGGACGCCGCAAACCATCGATCCGGCCGTCCGCCTGGCCGGCGGCAGCGCGCCGTCGGCGGACGTCTGCTGGCTCGTGGGATCCGGCGGGAGCGTGCTCCGGTCGATCGACGGAACCACCTGGATCAGGGTGCCATTTCCCGAGGCGACCGACCTTGCGTCCGTATCGGCCACCGGCGCCGATACCGCCATTGTCGTGACCCGCGACGGCCGTCGCTTCGAGACCAGGGACGGCGGCCGGACGTGGTCTGCCCCCCGCCTGCAAGAAATTCCGGACCCGGCGTTCTAAGGACAGCGGCGCATTCGAGGCTCCCCGCCGGCGCCTGCGAAAGGAGTCGTTTGTCATGCGAACGCCACTTGTCCTGCTGTCTTCGATCCTCGCGATCGGGTTCATTCCTCGTCCGCATCCGGCTCACGTCAAGCCGAAACCTGCGTCAGCGGTCGACGCGCAGCACGGCGCCGGCACCAGCACGCTGGACGATCAGACCGCACTGGCCGTCACGGTTTACAACTCGGATCTGGCGCTCGTCCGCGACGTGCGTGAGATCGATCTCGCACGCGGGACGTCAGATCTTCAGTTCATGGACATTGCCGCGACCGTCAACCCCGCGACGGTCCACTTCCGGTCGCTCACCGAGCCTTCGCGCGTGGGCGTTGTCGAGCAGAACTACGAGTACGATCTGCTCGATCCCGACAAGCTCCTGCACAAGTACGTAGGACGCGACGTCACGGTCGTACGCACGGTGCAGGAGAACGGCTCGACGCGCGAGGAGGAAGTGCGCGCGCGGCTGCTCTCGTACAACGCGCAGCCGGTCTGGCAGATCGGCGGCGAGATCGTCACCGGCCTGCGCGCCGATCACCTGCGGTTTCCCGACGTCCCCGCGAACCTGTTCACCCGGCCGACGTTGATCTGGACGCTGCGGAACGACGGCGCGACGCATCACCGGATCGAAGCGTCGTATCTGGCTGGGAAGCTCGCCTGGTCGTCCGATTACGTGTTGACGGTCGGGAGCAGCGACAAGACGGCCGATCTCGATGGCTGGGTGACGCTCACGAACGGGAGCGGCACCGCGTTCCGCAACGCCGCCCTGCAGCTCGTCGCCGGCGATCTCAATCGCGTCAAGACCGCCATGCGCAAGGCACTCTTCCAGGAGCGCGCGGCGGCGGCACCGATGGCCGACGCGATGACGCAGGAATCGTTTTCGGAGTACCACCTCTACACCGTCGCGCGTCCGACGACGATCAACAACAACGAGACGAAGCAGATCAGCATGCTGACAGGCACTGGCGTTCCCGTCCGCAAACGCTACGTCGTGGACGGCGACGCGATGTACTACCGTAACGCCATGCATCCCGGCTCGCCGCTCACGGACGACGTCGAGGTGTACTACCAGTTCAAGAACGACGCGGGCTCCGGGCTCGGCATGCCCATGCCCGCGGGCATCGTGCGCGTCTACCAGGCCGACTCGAAGGGACGCGTGCAGTTCGTCGGCGAGGACCGCATCGATCACACGCCCAAGGACGAGACCTTGAATCTCAAAATCGGCAATGCCTTCGACGTCGTCTGCGAGCGGCGTCAGGTGGATTTCGAGAAGATCGCCGCTGCGGTGTACGAGATTGAGTACGCGATCACGCTGAGGAATCACAAGGACACGCCGATCACGGTCGAGGTGAACGAACCGATCGGCGGCACGTGGCGGATGCTCCGGTCGTCGCACGAGTGGACGAAAAGCAATGCGTGGGCGGCAGGGTTCACGGTGCCGGTGCCGGCGGATGGCACGGCGACGCTGAAGTACAGGGTTCGGGTGACGTACTGAGTGTCGAGGAGCGAGGAGCGAGGAGCGAGGTTCGAGGGACGAGGTTCGAGGAGCGAGGTTCGGATCAGGGTTCGAGGTGGAGGCGGCGGACGGTGGCGTGCCCTTGCTCCATCGCGAGGTAGTACAGCACGTCGCCGTCCACCGTGAAGGCGCTGCCGGCCGCCGAGCCCGCGTCTGGATCGAGCACCTGAAGCTTCGTCACCTTCGTTCCCGCGCGATCGAGGACGAGGCGGACGATCGCCGAGCCTCGAACGCCGACGAGCGAGCCGCGATGCCACCGCAATTGTGTCAATCCCGCGAGATCGATCCCGCCGGCGGCACTCAGCGCCGTCACCTTATTTGCGCCGAGATCGGCGCGGCTGACACCGCCGTCGTAGGCGACGTAGACGAAACGGTCCCCTGACGGCGCGAGGCTGCGGACGCCATCGAGCGCGAGGTCCATCGCGAGGTCCACCTTGCGCGTGCCGGGACGGACGACGAACACGCGCGCCCCGGCCGCGTCGAGTGCGTACACGGTTCCATCGCGCGTGACGGCGACGTCCACGAGCGACGCATCGCCGAACGACGTCGGGAGCGACGCGAGGAACAGCGGACGCCCCGACACGAGCTGCAGCTTGTGGATCGCGGCACCGCCGTCGCCGGAGCTGACGGCCCAGAGATCGCCCCGCCGCGGATCGATGGCAATTGCGCTCACGCCGTAGAACCCGGCGGACGCCGCGCTCACCAGCGTGACGACGTGCTTCGAACGCTCGTCGAAGATGAGGAGTTTGCGCGCGGCGGCATCGCCGACGACGAACCGTTTCGACACGGCGTCGTATGCGAGGCCCGCGGGCTCGAACGCCGCGTGCGTGACGGTCAGCGCTTCCTCGAAGGGCGCGGGGGCAGGCGCAGACTCGGTTTCGGCAGCCGCCGGCGTGTCCGCGGGCTCGGGCTCGGCCTTGGGTTCGGGCTCCGGCGCCGCCGGCTTCGCCTCCTCCTCCGATGCCGCGGCGGCGCGTTCGATCAGCGCCTCGACCGCGGGCCACCCCGGCAGCCCGCGCGTCCGCCGGAAATCGTCGTTCGTCGCCGCGTCGGTCGCGACGCCCGCTTCGGCGAGCCGCTGCAGCATGATGAGCGCGTCGTGCGGACGTCCGCTCAGCACCTGCGCGCGCGCGAGCATGTACATCAGGTTGGGATCGTTCTTCGGGCCGGTCTGGACGGCGCGCCACGCAAGATCGTGGAACGTCTCGTACTCGTGCGCGGCGGCCGCCTGCAGCGCGAGCTCGCGGCACTGGTGCCATTCATCACAGGCGGGGGCCGGTGCCTGCAGGACGAGGAGGAGCGCAAGGAGCACCACGGCGGCGTCAGACCCGGAAGAGCACGCCCGCGGCCGGGCGGCCCGACGCGCGCGTCACGGCGTTGAGATACTGCTGGAGCTGCGCGCGGTATCGCGCCTCTCCCGCCGAGAGCTCGTGATCCGTCTTGAAATCCACCACCGTTGTCCCGTCTCCTTCGTCGAACGCCAGATCGAGGACGCCCTCGATCAAGACGCCGTCCGGCTGACGCCAGGCGACCGGCGTCTCGCGCCGCACGCGTGCGGACGCGCGCGCCCGGCGCATCAAATCATGTTGCAGTACCGCATTCACGACGACGATCGCGGCGCGCATCTCGTCATCCGGCGCGTCGAGCAGTCGCGCCTGAACCTCCACCGTCCGCCGCACGACTTCTTCTGACGCGTCGAGCGGCACGATCGCGAGCGCCGCGTGGACGAGCGATCCGAACCGGATGCCGCGCGGACGTCC
>DASSOM010000019.1:0-4766 GCA_035700625.1 Vicinamibacterales bacterium | reverse complement strand
GTCACGGCCGCCGCTGTGTTTGGGTCATCAATCGGTCTAATCGGTTCGAAGGCGCGACTTGTGGAATTGCGTATCACTCTGCCCAATGGAGCTACGCCGCAGCTCAGCGTTCATGAGGGCGACACGGCCTCGGTCACGCTCAAGGAGGGCGGGAGATTCGGCTTTCGTCCCGTGTTCAAACAGGATTCCAATTCGGAAATCGACGTCACCATTTTCGATCTGGGTGCCACACCGGCCCGGCAACTCGAAGGCGTGGAGGTTGTCGTGGGTCAACCCGGGGTGAAGTCGCATACGACTCCAACATTCGTCATTCAGGTATCTCGTATCCAAGAGAACTGACGCGTCCCTCCCCGACAGGCGGGACGGCGTACCGTCCCGCCGCGGATCCACCGGGTTGGGTGGCCCGGGGATTTCTGAACCTACGAAATGCCCTAACAAGCCCCGGTCTTTACTTCTGCCCCGACGCCGTCGATGTCTGCCGCACCGTCGGATACTTGATTCCCAACTGATCCAGATAGGTCGGATACCGCGACGGGTCGTAGTAGAACTTGCGCATCTCCGGGCGGAACTTGTCCATCGTCGCTTTGTTCAGCCAGATCGCCGGCGTGTCCTGCGGACGGATCAGCGGCTCGTACTTCACGTCCTTCGTCTGCACGTTGCGGAAGTAGTCCCACGCCTGCTGGACCAGCTCGGGACGCATGACGAGGTCGAGGATCGTCATGGCCTGGACTTTCGCACCGGCGGTCACACCTTTGTGCGCGATCGGCGTCGCCATCGCAATCGCGTTCGCCCAGTTGTGGCCGGGGAGCCCGGGGATGTTCGACGGATACCGCAGCGTCACCGTTGGCACGTTCCACGAGATGTCGCCGATGTCGTCCGAGCCGCCGCCCATGTTGCGCTCGACGGGCCCCTGGAGCTTCTCGGGGAGCTTCGCGCTGAGGCCCTCTTCCTTGCTTCCCAGCTCCTTCTGGATCCCCTTCGCCAGCATCTGATCCGCGTCGCTCCACTGCGGCATGCCGACCTTCTGGATGTTCGCCCACGTCGTCTCCGCGACGACCTTGTTGAAGTGTTGCGGCCACGCGGATCCGAGCACGCGCGTGGGCAGGAGCTCGACGCCTGCCATCATCGCGGCGGCCTTGGCGATCGTGTCGCCGGTCTCCCACATCTCCTTGATGTGCGGGTAGTCGGTCTCGCGGAAGTAGTACCAGACGGACGCGGTGCGCGGGACGACGTTCGGCTGGTCGCCGCCATCGAGGATGACGTTGTGCGAGCGCTGCGAGAGGCGCAGGTGCTCGCGGCGGAAGTTCCAGCCGATATCCATCAGCTCGACGGCGTCGAGCGCGCTGCGGCCGCGCCACGGCGCGCCGGCCGCGTGCGCGGTCTCGCCGAGGAAGGAATATTCGACCGAGACGAGCCCGTTGCCCGCGCGATCGCCCCACGACACGGCGAGCGAGTCGCCGACGTGCGTGAACAGCGCGATGTCGACGTCCTTGAAGAGCCCCGCGCGGACGAAATACGCCTTCGATCCGACGAGCTCCTCGGCGGTGCCGGTCCAGATGCGGAGCGTGCCGGGCAGGTGCTCGCGCTCCATGATCTTCTTCACGGCGATCGCTGCGGTGATGTTCACCGCCTGGCCGGAGTTATGCCCTTCGCCGTGTCCCGGCGCTCCCTCGATCATCGGATCGTGATACGCCACGCCGGGCTTCTGCGACGCCTGCGGGATGCCATCGATGTCGGACCCGAGGGCGATCACCGGCTTGCCGGATCCCCACGTCGCGACGAACGCGGTCGGAATCCCGGCGACCCCTTCCTCCACGGCAAAGCCGTTCTTCTTCAGCACGTCGATCAGGTAGCGGTTCGTCTCGACTTCCTGGAAGCCGAGCTCGCCGAAGCTGAAGATCTGATCGACCATCTGCTGCGAGAAGGTCTGCATCTTGTCGACGTCGGCGACCGCTTCGCGCTTGAACGCGTCCAGGCGCGCGTCGGGCTTCGCCCCCTTCGCCGGCTGTGCGCCCTGCTCCGCCATGGGCGCGGCGGCGACGCACGCCACGATCATCAGCGCAAGAATCCCGGCTCGACGCATGGAACCTCCTTGGGTTGTTCCCTCTCAGTGCTGGGTGCTGGGTGCTCGGTGCTGGGTGCTCGGTGCTCCGCCCGGGCATTATTGATCAAAGAATGCGCGCTCTGGCGTACGAGGCCCGGCGGCTCTCGGGCGTGGGAAACAGGCGGCGGAAACACAAGTGCGCCGGCAGGTAGAAGCCGGCGATGACCACCGTCGCGACGAGAAGAAACCACGCATGCGGCGCGATCCACGTTTGCGTGCGGCTGCCGATCCCGTAGACGTAGTTGATATTGGCCGAGGCGGCCGGCGCGAGGCCGGCAGCGCCTGGTGGCGGCGCGAGCAGATAGGACGCGAGCAGCACGGCGACGCCGAAGAAGGACTGGACGGTGAACGCCCGGCGGTCGTACCCGAGCCGTGCGACGAGCCACACCAGCACGATCGGCAGCCATCCGTGAAACAGCGACAGACCGCGGACGAAGACCGGAATCTGCGCATCGAACATGTAGCTCGTGACGCCGCCAGCGCCCGTGATCGGCAGGCCGACGGTGCGTGTGGCAAGGTCGGTGATCCACAGAAGCTGCGGGATGATGATGCCTATCGCCTGCGTGCTCACGAGCAGCGGACTCTCGCGCCAGACTCCCACGAGGGCGACGAGGAGCGCCACGTCGCAGAAATACAGGAAGTTCCACGGCGTGTAGGTGACCCAGTAGTAGGGCACCAGGACCGCGACGAAGATGGTGTACGCGACCTTGAACCAGCGTGGGATGCGGGTCATCGAAGGGCGATGTCATAATAATGATGCCGCCGATGGCCATCCACGACCGCTTCGATCGTCCGCTGCGGAGCCTCCGCATCTCTGTGACCGACCGCTGCAACCTGCGCTGTCAGTACTGCATGCCGGAGCCGGACTACGTGTGGCTGCCGCGGGAGAGCCTGCTGACGTTCGAGGAAATCGGCGCGCTCGTGGACGTCCTGACCGGCACCGGCGTCGATCGGGTCCGGATCACCGGCGGCGAACCGCTGCTCAGACGCAATCTGCCGGACCTCGTCGAGACGCTCGCCGCGCGCCCCGCGATCAAGGACCTGGCGCTCACGACCAACGGCGTCCTGCTCGCGCCGCAGGCGGACGCGCTGCGCGCCGCCGGCCTGCATCGCATCACCGTCAGCCTCGATACGCTCAATCCGGACCGCTTTCGCGAGCTGGCGCGCTTCGACGAACACCGCGCGGTGCTGGCCGGGATCGACGCGGCCGTGCGCGCCGGCTTCGACAGCGTCAAGCTCGACACCGTCATCATCCGCGGCGTGAACGACGACGAGCTGGTGCCGCTGCTCGAGTACGCGAAGGGCGTCGGCGCCGAGCTGCGGTTCATCGAGTACATGGACGTCGGCGGCGCGACGCGCTGGACGCCCGACGCGGTCGTCCCGCGCACCGAGATGTTGTCGCGGCTCGCCGCGCACTTCGGTCCGATCGAACCGCTGCGTGAGCGGACGTCCGCACCCGCTGAACGATTCCGACTCTCCGACGGCACGGTGTTCGGGATCATCGCGTCGACCACCGAGCCGTTCTGCGCGAGCTGCGATCGCAGCCGGCTGACGGCCGACGGGATGTGGCTGCTGTGTCTGTACGCGCACGCGGGCGTCGATCTGCGGCGTCCGCTGCGGGAAGGCGCGTCGCCGGCCGAACTGAAGACGCTCGTCGAAACCGTGTGGCGCTTACGCGCCGACCGCGGCGCCGAGGAGCGGCTCGGCGCGCCGGCGCGGGCGCGGCTCATTCCCGTGAGCGCGCTGCGGAAGGACTCACACCTCGAGATGCACACGCGCGGCGGCTGACGCCCGCTAGCGAGCGATCCGGAACGCCAGATACTGCAGCTCGCCGTCGCGCTCGATTTGCAGCGCCGCCGCCGCATTGGGACGCAGCGCTGACAGCCCGCGGCGCAGGTCCGCGACCGAGTTCACCGGCTGGCCGTTCAGCGATCGGATGACGTCTCCCGGTTCGAGCTGCCCCTGCTGCGAGTACGGCGCCTGTGGCGACACCGCCGCGACGACGGCGCCCTGCTCGGCGCGAAGATCCGGCAGCAGCGCTGCGATCCGCTCGGTGAGATCCAGCGCAAGAATCCCGAGCTGCGGCAGTGCCTGCGCCTGTCCAAGGGAGCTCTGGCGCAGGCGTGCGGGATCGTCCGGCCGCTCGGTCACGGTCACCGGCACCGTCAGGCGCGTGCCGTCGTGGAGCACGTCGAGCTGCACGGTGTCTCCCACCGCGTGGGTGTAGAGATCCACCCGCATCTGCCGTCCGTTTTCCATCGGCTTCCCGTCGAGCGCGAGCACGATGTCGCCCGGCCGGAGCCCTGCCTTCGCGGCGGGACCACCGGGCTCGACGTCGGCGAGGATCACGCCGGAGGGTTCGGACAACCCGAGCGCCTCCGCGAGCAGCGGCGTGATCGTCTGCGTCGTGACCCCCACACTGCCGCGGCGCACGTGCCCGAGCGTGCGGATCTGCGTGAACACGCTGCGGACGATGTTGCTGGGCGCCGCGAAGCCGATCCCTTCGCTGCCGCCGGACTGCGTGTAGATGAGGGTGTTGACGCCGACGAGCCGGCCGTCGGTGTCGACCAGCGCGCCGCCGCTGTTCCCCGGATTGATCGGCGCGTCGGTCTGGATGTAGATCATCGGATCTTCGGGCTCGAGCTGGCGCGCGACGGCGCTG
>DASSOM010000018.1:0-3555 GCA_035700625.1 Vicinamibacterales bacterium | reverse complement strand
GGCGGCATGACGCCGACGACGACGTAGGGCTCGCCGTCGAGCAGCAGGCTGCGTCCGATCACGTCGCGCGAGGCGCCGAAGTCCGGACGGCGTAGCGAATATCGGCAACGAGCGTACGCATGAACGAATCTCCCGGAGGATCGACAGATGACACCGTGAAGGCGCGGTCGCGGGGCGGCGCGGCAAGGCAGCGGATCGTCTGGCGCCAGAACCAGCGCCGCGCCGACGCCGGAGACGCCGCCGCGCGCGTCCGGAACTCCTCTTCCAGATCGCCGAGCACGAAGTCGCGCCACTCGGCGGGCAGCCGGAGCACGAGCAGGCGGACGGCCAGACGTGGCGGGACGTCGATCATTTGCTCTCGAGCCGCCCTTCGATCCCGCTCGCCATCGCAGTGATGGCGTGATACGCGTGCCTGAGCGCGGCAAGCCCGGCCGGACGCAGCGTGTAGAACTTGCGGCGGCGGCCGCCGCGCTCCGGCGTCGGCTCACCCACCCACGAGCGCAGCAGGCCCTTGCCCTCGAGCCGGTCGAGCGTCGTGTACACCGCGTTGATCGACACGTCCCGCCCCGAGCGTTCGTGGATTTCCTGCCGGATGCGCGCGCCGTACGCGGCATCTGCGAGGCGGAGCACGCCAAGGAGGACGAGCTGTTCGAAATCGCCGAGGACCGCCGGATCGCGCTTCAACCACATTGTGGGGGTTATCTCTCTGGGGCTTGGACGGAGGGCGGAGATGAAAGGTTGCGCGAGCGGTGTCCGCCCGTGCTAGGATAGCGACGTTTTGGACATATCCAGTATGGACATATCCAGCCCGCTCAAGCCGGCCGTCTTCCACATCCTCCTCGCCCTCGCCGAGCACGACGCGCACGGCTACGCCATCATGCGCGCCGTCCGCGAGCAGTCGGCGGGGCGCGTCCCGCTGCAGACGGGCTCCTTCTATCGCCACCTCAGCCGGCTCATCGGCGCCGGCCTCGTCGCGGAAGCACCAGCCCGCAAGACGCCGGACGATCCGCGGCGCGGTCCGTCGTACCGGCTGACCGGGCGCGGACGGCAGGTGCTCGCCGCCGAGAAGCAGCGCCTGACCGAGCTCGTCGCGATGATGAAGGGGCTGCGCGCCGCGCCCAAGGCCGAGCCATGAACGCCGACGCGCTCTACGCGCTACTGCTGCGGATCTACCCGCGCGCGTTCCGAGACCGCTTCGGCGTCGGCATGCGCCACGCGTTCGCCGCGGAGTACGTCGCGCTGCGCCGTGACCCGAACGCGTCGCCGCGCGCCATCGCCGCATTCTGGATCACGACCACCGTTCAGGCCGCCGTGTACGGCATCGCCGCCCGTGCGGCACGCCCGCAGACCTCCCCGTCGATACCTGTCAATAAAGGATCTCGTATGCGCAGCATGTTCATCGTCGACTGGCGCGATGCGTTCCGCGCGCTCCGCGCCGCCCCCGTCGTCACGGCGGTCGCCATCGTGTCGCTCGCGCTCGGGATCGGCGCGAACACGGCGCTCTTCTCCATCTTCAACGGGCTGCTGCTCAAGCCGCTGCCCGTCGCGAGTCCGGAACGTCTCGTCCTCGTCGACGAGGGGACGTGGACGAATCCAATCTGGGAAGAGATCCGCGCCCAGCGGCACGAGATCTTCGAGGACGCGTTCGCGTGGAGCGACCGCCGCTTCAACCTCGCGGATCGCGGGCAGACCGACTACGTCTACGGCGCGTTCGCGAGCGGCGGCATGTTCGACGTGCTCGGCGTCCGCCCTGCAATGGGACGGCTCCTCACCGAAGAGGACGACGTGAGGAGCGGCGGGCCGCAGGGACCGGCGGCGGTCATCAGCTATGGCTTGTGGCAGCAGCGCTTCGGCGGCGCGCGCGACGTCATCGGGCGGCAGATCACCGTCGAGCGCCTGCCCGTCACGATCGTCGGCGTGATGCCGCGCGAGTTCTTCGGGCCTGTCGTCGGCCGCACGATCGACGTCATCCTCCCGATCAACGCCAACGCGTTGATCCCCGGAGAAGAGCGCCTGCTCGACGGGCGCTCGACCTGGTGGCTCGAGATCATGGGACGCCTGAAGCCTGGACAGACGATCGAGCAGGCGCAGGCCGCGCTGCGCGCACGGCAGCCGCGCATCCGGGCGGCGACGATTCCGCAGGACTGGAACGCGCAGGATCAGGCGGGCTACCTGAAGGACCCGCTGTCACTCGTGTCCGCGTCCACCGGTGCGTCCGGGCTGCGCGGACAGTACGAGCGGCCGCTCCAGACGGTGATGATCCTCGTCGGCGCCGTCCTGCTCATCGCCTGCGCGAACATCGCGAGCCTGCTGCTCGCGCGCGCATCGGCGCGGCGGCGCGAGTTGACGCTGCGCCTGGCGCTTGGCGCCTCTCGCGCGCGGCTCGCGCGGCAGCTGCTCGCCGAAAGCCTGCTGCTCGGCCTCGGCGGCGCGGCGCTCGGATTACTTCTCGCGCGCTGGGCCGGTCCGCTGCTCGTCCGTCAGCTCAGCACGCGCCAGACGGTCTCGCTCGATCTGTCGATCGACTGGCGGGTGCTTGCGTTCACGACCGCGGTCGGCGTGGCGATGGCCCTCGTCTTCGGGCTCGCACCGGCATTCGGCGCCGCGCGGCTGGTGCCGAACGACGCGCTGCACGAAGACGACTCGCGCACCATGGCGGGAGACAGCGGCCTCGCCTTGCGCAACCTGCTCGTCGTCGGTCAGGTCGCGATCTCCCTCAGCCTCGTTGCGTTTGCCATTCTGTTCATCCGGACGCTGACGTCCCTGACCGGCGCGTCGCTCGGGTTCGAGCCGCGGCCGCTGCTTGTCGCGAGTCTCCAGGTGCCGGCGGACCGCGTGCCGAACGAAGCGCGGCTTGCGGTGTTCGAACGCATGCGGCAGGAGGCCGCGGCGGTCCCCGGCGTCGCGGACGCTGCGCTATCCGCGCTCGTCCCCGTCGGCAACGTGCGGTGGAACACGCTCCTCGAGCTGCCGCCGGGGCGTCCGGCGGTGCCGCCGCGCGAACGTGCCCCGTGGGTGAACATCGTGTCGCCCAACTGGTTCTCGACATTCGGGATGCACCTGCTCGCCGGGCGGACGTTCACCGCGGCTGATCGGGCGGGTGCGCCGTTCGTGATCGTGGTGAACGAGTCGTTCGTCCGCAAGTTCCTTGAACCCGGAAATCCCATCGGCCAGACGGTTCGCGCGGGCCTCGAGGCAGGGCCCACGGTGAACACGTATCAGATCGTCGGCGTCGTCAACGACGCGGTGTACCGATCCGCGCGCGCTGGCTTCGAACCGACAATGTATGCGCCGCTGGCGCAGTTGAAGGAGCAGGCGCCGGAAATCGAGCTGACCGTGCGCGCGGCGGGCGGCGCGCCGGGTGAGCTGTCGCGCGCGCTCACGTCCGCCGTCATGCGCGTGAACGGCGACGTGTCCGTCACGTACAACCAGGTCGAGGAACGTCTGCGCGCGTCGGTCACGCAGGAGCGGCTGGTCGCGATCCTCGCGGGCTTCTTCGGCGCGCTCGCGCTGCTGCTGGCGGCGCTCGGGCTGTACGGCGTCACATCGTACGGC
>DASSOM010000017.1:0-8776 GCA_035700625.1 Vicinamibacterales bacterium | reverse complement strand
GAGCCGCTCCGGACGTCCGACTTCCGGGTTCTCGGTCGGAATCAGGCACGTGAGGTTGACGAGGAAGTTGGTCTGCAGCGGCGTGTGCCTGAACAGGTACGCCATCACCATCTTCTCGTCCGCGTCGCGCTTCAGCTCGAGCGCGATCCGCACGTCCTCCGTCGACAGATCCTTCACGTCGACGAGCGGCGGCAGCTTGCGGCTGAGCGCGACGTCGGCGATGCGCTCGACGAGCGTCGCCTTGTTCACCGTGTAGGGAACGCTGGTGATGTAAATCGTCTTGTTTCCCCGCGTGACGGGCCCCTCTTCCCACGTCGCGCGCAGCCGGATCGCGCCGGATCCGGTCTTGTAGATCTGCTTCAACTCGTCGGGTGAATTGAGCATCTGGCCGCCGGTCGGAAAGTCCGGACCTTTCACGTAGCGGCACAACTGCACGCTGCTCAGATCAGGATTGTCGAGGAGCTTCACGAGCGCGGTGCAGACCTCACCGAGGTTGTGCGGCGGGATGTTCGTCGCCATGCCGACGGCGATGCCCGTCGCGCCGTTGATCAGCAGATTGGGAATGCGCGAGGGCAGCACCACGGGCTCGGTCTTCGTGCCGTCGTAGTTCGGACGGAACGGCACGGTGCCCTGGTCGATCTCGGTGAGGATCTCGTCGCTGATGCGCGCGAGCCGGCACTCGGTGTAGCGCATCGCGGCCGCGCCGTCGCCGTCGAGCGATCCGAAGTTCCCGGAGCCGTCGACCAGCGGGTAGCGCAGCGAGAACGGCTGCGCCATGCGGACGAGCGTCTCGTACAGCGCGGCGTCGCCGTGCGGGTGATAGCTCCCCATCACGTCGCCGACGACCTTCGCGCACTTGCGGTGCTTGGCGTCGGCCGTGAGGTTCTGCTGCCACATCGTAAAAAGGATGCGGCGCTGCACGGGCTTCAGCCCGTCGCGGACGTCCGGCAGCGCGCGGGAAGTGATGACGGAGAGCGCGTAGTTGAGATAACGGGTCTGCGCCGCCTCGTGCAGCGCCACGGCGTCGTCGCCGGGCGGCCCGGCGGGCGTATCGACATCCACCGGCGCGTCGAACAGGGAGCCGGAGGAGGATTTCTTGCGTTTGGCCATTGGAGAAGAGGATAGCAAGCCGGAGGGAACGGAGGAAGCGTTCGCGCTGACGCGCGCGATAATCTCGCAGGTGATCGTGTTCGTGCCATGTGGTTTCGTCGGCACTGGCAACTGGCAACTGGCAACTGGAGAGCGGACCGCCCAGGATTTGGCGTGAAATGGCTTAGTGGTCTCTGCTACGTTGCAATTTCCCCGTTATCTCCGTTCGCTTCGATGCTTCGTTTTTAGCAACCGTTTCCTCCGTGTGCTCCGATGACCCGAACTCTCCACTACCTCCACTTCGACGTCTTCACCGACACGCCGCTCGAGGGCAATCAGCTCGCGGTGTTCCCCGATCCCGGCGATCTGACGACCGCGCGGATGCAGGCCATCGCGCGCGAGATGGCATTCTCCGAATCGACGTTTCTGTTCCCTCCCGCAGCCGGAGGCGATGTGCACATGCGGATCTTCACGCCGCGCGAAGAGCTGCCGATGGCGGGCCATCCGACGGTCGGCAGCACGTTCGCGCTGGTCGAAGAGGGGCGGCTCGCGCCAGGACGTGATCGCTGCGTCTTCGAGCTGAAAATCGGGCCGACGCCCGTGTCGCTCGAATGGAAGGGGAAGGCGCTCGACTTCGCGTGGATGACGCAGCCGCTGCCGACGTTCGGCGCGCGCGTGGAGCATCGCGCGGCGTTCGCCGCGGCAATCGGGATCGCCGAAGGCGGCCTTACAGCCGATCTTCCAATCCAGGTCGTCTCCTGTGGCGTGCCGTTCCTGTTCGCCCCGCTCGATACGCGCGCCGCCGTGGACCGCGTCGTCGTGAACCCGGCAGCGCTCGCCGCCTGCCTGCACGATGATGGCGTCGAAGCGCACGGGCTGTTCGTGTTCTCACTCGATCGCACCGGCGCCGCGGGCGAGGCGGTCTACAGCCGGATGCTCGCTCCCGGTCTCGGCATCGCGGAGGATCCGGCGACGGGCAGCGCCAGCGGACCGCTCGGCTGCTATCTGGTTCGCCACGGGTGCCTGACGCCGGAACAGGCGGCCGGCTTCGTCAGTCTCCAGGGCTCGGCGATGCTGCGGCCCAGCCGCATTCACATTTCCATCGGACAGCGCGACGGACGGATAATCGACGTACGCGTCGGCGGCCGAAGCGTCCTCGTCGGCCGCGGCACGCTGAACGTCACGGCATGAAGCCCTGACCCACATGCTTGCCTGCCCGCGAAGGCGGGTGGGTCAGCCCTTCATGGGCTGACAGGAAATCGTCATGTCCGATCGCCATTCGCCCCTCACCCGCGCCGAGATCTGGCCCGACCTTCCGTTCGCGTCGTGGCGCGACACGTACGCGACGCTGCACATGTGGACGCAGATCGTCGGCAAGATCCGTATGGCCCAGTCGCCGATGATCAATCACTGGTGGCAGGTGCCGCTGTACGTCACCGCACGCGGACTGACGACGTCGCCGATGCCGTGCGGGCCGCGGACGTTTCAGATCGATTTCGACTTCATCGAGCACGTCCTCGTCATCGAGACGAGCGACGGACGGAAGCAGCAGCTTCCGCTGCGCCCGATGTCCGTGGCGGATTTCTATCAGTCGCTCGTCGCCGCGCTGCACGACGCGGGCATCGACGTCCGGATCTGGACGACGCCGGTGGAGGTGGAGTCCACGGTGCCGTTCGACCGCGACCGTGAACACGCGTCGTACGACCCGGATGCCGTGAACCGGTTCTGGCGGGTACTCGTGCAGGCCGAACGCGTCTTCACGGCGTTCCGCGCACGATTCATCGGCAAGGTGAGCCCGGTCCACTTCTTCTGGGGCAGTTTCGACCTCGCGGTGACGCGCTTTTCGGGTCGCGCCGCGCCGCCGCATCCGGGCGGCGGCCTGCACGTCGCGGACTGGGTCACGCGCGAAGCGTACTCGCACGAGGTGAGCAGTCTGGGCTTCTGGCCCGGAAGCGACGCGTGCGGGCCGGTCTTCTACTCGTACGCGTATCCCGAGCCGGCCGGCTACAAGACCGCGCGCGTCGAGCCGGAAGGCGCGTCCTACAACGCGGCGATGGGAGAGTTCCTGCTGCCGTACGAACGCGTCGCCCGCGCGGAAGATCCCGACGAAACGCTGCTGGCGTTCGCGCAGACGACGTACGAGGCAGCGGCCGATCTCGCCGGCTGGGATCGCGCGGCGCTCGAGCGGCGGGAGGATCTCACGCCGGCGTCGAAAGGCCGCGCGCGATGAGCTGTCAGCACCTCCAGGCGATCACGACCGTCCGCGGCCCGAAGCAGCACGTGTGCGAGGAGTGCGTGAAGATCGGCTCGCGCTGGTTGCATCTGCGCACATGTCAGACCTGCGGGGTCACGCTGTGCTGCGACTCCTCGCCGAACCGGCACGCCACGAAGCACGCGCACGCCTCTGGGCATCCGGTGATCGCGTCGGCGGAACCCGGCGAACGGTGGCTCTACTGCTATCCCGACGAGGACATGGCCGAGTACTGACCCGGCACTACGCGCGTCCGGCGGACGCCGCCGGGCGCGGCGGCAGCTTCCGGCGCGGACGCGCGCGCATGCGCGACGCGAACAGCGGCCGCGCGATCGTCCGCAGCGCCCGGCGCGACGCTTCGTACGCATAGAAGCCCGCCGTCCGCGGCGCGAGCAGCGCCGCATCGTCCGGATTCACGACGAGGCTGACCTCGATGTTCGGCGCGAGGCCGATCGGAATCCGGTGCCGCCGGCACGCGTCGTACATCGCCTGCATGACCATCCGCATGTCGTCGTAGGTGGGCGGCGGCCAGTCCTCCATGTCGGAGCCGACGGTCGGCCGGAAGATGCAGACCGTCGGGAACGCGCCCGCCGACGTGATCCGCTCCAGCCCCGCGATCGTGTGTTCGATCGGTTCGACGCCCGCGATGATTTCCCCCGACACGGCGCCGCGCGGCAGCTTCGACGCGCAATAGTCCATCGCGTCCAGAAACAGATCCTGCCCGAGCATGCGCGCCTTCCCGGGGCAGATGCGCGCGAACCATTCGGGATCGAAGAACTCGATGCAGAACGACAGATGATCGACGCCGAGATCGATCAGCCGGTCGTAGTTGCCGAAGTCGCGCTCCGGCGTGAGCTGGACGCCCACGAGGAGGCCGACCTCCTCCTTGATCGCGCGGATGTACGGCTCGGCGAAGGTGGTGCCGCGCGATCCCTGGAACCCGCCGTTGAAGTGGACGAAGGTGATGCCCGACTCGCGCTTCGCGGCCCAGCAGGTCTCGACGACGTCGGCGACGGTTTTCGTCGCAACCTCCTGGTCGCCGACGTTCTGCCCCGTCGTGCAGAAGCGGCAGTTCAGCGGGTCCTTGTAGTTCCAGAACGCGCAGACGGGATTGATGTAGATGCCGAGATAGGTCCCCTGCAGCACGCCGATCCGCGACATCGGCACGTCGCGCGACGTCAGCTGCTGATACCACGCGGGCTCCCGCGGAATCGACACCGGGTAGCGATGGCCGCCGCGGGCGTCCACGACGGTATAGCCCTCCTCCGGCGAGCCCGCGAGCTCGTATGGGGAATGCCGGACGAAGGGTTCGACGACCGGCGCGTTCATCCAGATCGCCGGCTTCAGGCGCGAGCCGGTCGGGATCGTCAGCTCCAGTCCGGAGCCCAGACCCGCGCGCGTGCGTGAGATCCCGCGCGCCCCCTCCAGCGACACGCTGTCGGGCACGCGAAGACCGCGGCAGAAGAGATCGATTTCCAGCTCACAGGCATTGAGCGGCACGGCTGGTCCTCCAGTAGAAGACAGCGTGGAATAATTCGGCCGCCGCTTCTTTGCGCATGGACAAACTCGATCAACTGCCGCCCCGGCTGGTGCCTGTGCTGTATTTCGGCCTGGCCCGCGTGGCGCTCGCCCTGGCCTGCCTGGCCGTGGCCGCCTACCCCGGGCAGCTCGCCGCGTTCGTCTATCAGCCGAGACTGCTGGCGGTCGTGCACCTCGTCACGCTCGGCTGGATTACGGCCTCCATCCTTGGCGCCTTGTACATCGTCGGGCCGATGGCGCTGCGGATGACGTTACCGGCGCGCGCATACGACTACTGGGCGTTCGCGATCTTCGCGATCGGCGCGGCCGGGATGGTCTCCCACTTCTGGATCGAGCAGTTCAGCGGCATGGCGTGGTCCGCGCTGATGGCGCTGACGGGCATCGCGATGGTCGTCGCGCGCACGGCGGTGGCGCTCGGGCGCGCGAAAGTGCCCGGCTTCGTCAGGCTGCACCTCTGGCTCGCGTTCGCGAACATTCTGATCGCCGCCGTCTTCGGGGTGCTCCTTGGGTTCGACAAGTCAAGGCACGTGCTGCCGGGCTACGTGCTGGCCAACGTCTACGCACACGCGCACCTGGCGGCGATCGGCTGGGCGACGATGATGGTGTTCGGCGTCGGCTATCGGTTGATCCCGATGCTGCTTCCCGCCGCAATGCCGTCCGGACGCGGCCCATGGATGACGGCCGTCCTGCTCGAAGCCGGCGTGCTTGGCGTCGCGACGGGTCTGCTGCTCCGCGCGCGCTGGACGGGCGTGTTCGCGCTGGTCACCGCTGCGGCCGTCGTGTCGTTCCTCCGCTCGGTCATCCGGATGCGGCGCGACCGCCGGCCGCCGCCCGCGGCGATGCCGCGGCCCGACTACGGAATGATCCAGGTGGGGAGCGCGTTTCTCTCGCTGATGGCGGCGACCGTCATCGGCGTCGCGCTCGCCTTTCTGCCGCCCTCGAGCGCGGCACTCCGCGCGCAGCTCGCGTACGGCGTGCTGGGCCTCGTCGGATTCCTCGCGCAGATGGTCGCGGGCGTCGAGCTGCGGCTGCTGCCGATGTTCGCGTGGTATCGCGCCTTCGCGGATCGGCACGAGCGCGGACTGCCGCCAAATCCGCACGCGATGCCGCTGCGCGCGGCGCAGCGCTGGAGCGCGCTCGCGTGGATCGTGGCCGTGCCGATCCTGACGCTCGGCTTTGCGACCGATGTCGCCGTGGTGGTGCGCGCCGGTGCCGCCCTCCTGCTGGCAGGTGTCGTCGCGGGCAGCATCGACATGGTCGTCATCCTGCGGCATGCCTTCGGTCAGGGCGTAAAGCCCTGACCCACAGAGCTTCCAAACACCGCTTCATGCTCTTTGTGGGTCAGGGCTTTATGCCCTGACCACCTGCGGTAGTCTCACCACTCTGGAGGGCCTCATGGTGTGGACCGATCTCTTCGTGCCCGGCATTCCTCTCATCGAGAAAATCGTCCGGCCGCTGCTCGTGTACGCGTTTCTCATCATCGGGCTGCGGCTCGCGGGCAAGCGCGAGCTCGCCCAGCTGAATCCGTTCGACCTCGTCGTCCTGCTGACGATCTCCAACACGGTCCAGAACGCGATCATCGGCAACGACAACTCGGTCACCGGCGGCGTCGTCGGCGCGATCACGCTGCTCGTGGTGAATGCGCTCGTCGTCCGCTTCCTCTATCGCCACGAACGCGTCGATCGGCTCATCGAGGGCGACCCGACGACGCTGATCGAGGGCGGGCGCGTGGTGAAGGATCGCCTGGATGCGGAGCTGATCACCGTCGCCGAGCTCGAGGCGGCGGCGCACCGGCAGGGATTCGATTCGCTCGACGAAGTGGACCGCGCGGTGCTGCAGCCGGGAGGCACGCTCGCGTTCTTCGGCCGCCGGATGACGTCCGACGCCGAGCGCCAGCAGGAGCTGCTCGCTCGCCTGGACCAGATTCAGCGCACGCTCGGCGAGATGCGCCGCGCGTGAGCGCGCACGCGGTCGGACAGCGTCCACTCCGCAGGGCGGCGGCTGGTGTTCGGATCGCGTGACGGCGACGGGTGGACGCGGGGCATCGGTCCGCGGCTCCCGCCGACGCCGCGCGGCAAAACCGGCCTCCGGCGAGTGTCCTCACGCTGACCGCGTCGGCTGGAGTGGCGTGCGGCGCTTGATCACGACTGAAGCGGCGCTCGGGTGATCCGATCGCCGTCCGCAAAGACGGCGCCGACGCGGCCGGAGCGCCTGCGGCCGGTTTTGTCCTCTGACGGGTGTCGCGCGGGTCGGAGGTCGCTCGCGGACCGATGCCCCGCATCCACCCGTCGCCGGAGATGACATCCGCGCGCAATGCGCGTCGCGTTTCACGGACCGCAGTGGAATGCCCGGCGTCGTGGTGGCGCAGGGCGGCGGCTGGTGTTCGGATCGCGTCGACCTCTGAGACGCGCGACGGCGTCAGCGGGTAAAACGGTCCTGGAGTGCGTTCCGGTCGGTGTCGGCGCAGTCTTTGCGCGATCCCGATGAAAGCTGGGCTGTCGATCGCCAATCGCTGACTGTCGTGGTGATAACCCCAGCCGACACCGCATCGTCAGGCACGCGCCGGAAGGATCGTTTTTCCGCGCGGATCAGCGGGAGACGCGATCCGAACACCAGCCGCCGCCCTGCGCGCAGGCGTAGCGATACGCCGGGTCCGCACGCCCAGTCAGGGCTGAAGCCCTGACCCACAGGCTCGGCGGGAGCCGCGGCGCGTCACGCCTGCGCCGGCGGGACGCGCGACGCGCGGACGACGACGAGGCTCAGCCACGCCAGGCAGATCGCCGCGACGAGCGCGAAGAACATCCAGCACGTCGTCCAGAGCCCGGTGCGCTGGAGCAGGACGCCGAACAGAATCGGACAGACGAAGCCGCCGAGCCCCCCGATGACGCCGACGATCCCGCCGACGACCCCCACCTGCGTCGGGAAATAGTCGGGGATGTACTTGAACACCGCGCCCATGCCCAGGCCCATCATGAAGCCGGTGAGCAGCAGCAGGCCCGAGAAGATGACGACGTTCGCCTGAAAGTAGATGTGCGTGACGCCGCGCGCGAGCAGCTGCCGCTTCGTGACGTGATCGCCGGCGCGCACGACCGGCTCCTGCCAGAACGCCTTCTTCGGGAGGACGAGAATCCCGCGCTGCTTCTGCACATCGGCAAGCCACGTCTGCGGCACCGGCTGGACCGCGTAGCGATCTTCGCCGACGACGATCTCGTCGCCTGTCACGCGCGTGACGACCCCGGGACGGCGCGCCATCAGGCCGCGTCCGGCCGACTGGATGTCCATGCGGGGCACGCTGAGCAGGATGCAGCAGACGACACAGGAGGCCAGCACGACGAAGAGCACGCGACGGGGGCCGACGCGATCGGACAGCCAGCCCCCGAGGGCACGCACGAGCGATGACGGCAGGCTGAACATCGACGCCATGAACCCGGCGGCGGTGACCGACATGCCGTAGACGTTCACGTAGTACGGCATCAGCCACTGCGAAAGCCCGACGAATCCGCCGAACACGAGGAAGTAGTAGAGACCGAAGCGCCACACGCGAATCTCGCCGAGCGGCGCCAGGCGTTCGCGCATCGACAGCGATCCCGCCGGACGCCGGTTCGTGGTGACCAGCACGAACAGGATCGCGACGGCGACGAGCGCGACGGCATAGAGCCGCGGCAGCGCGCGCCATCCGTCTGGATCGGCACCCGCGGCCGTGAAGCTCACCAGCAGCGATGGCGCAAGCATCGTCGTCAAGGCGGCGCCGGCGTTGCCCATCCCGAACAGGCCGAGCGCGGTGCCCTGCCGTTCACGCGAGAACCACACGGACGTGTAGGCGACGCCGACGGCGAAGGACGCGCCGGTCAGACCGAAGCCGAGCGACGACCACAGGAAGCCGGCGTACGTGGTCGA
>DASSOM010000016.1:0-33206 GCA_035700625.1 Vicinamibacterales bacterium | reverse complement strand
AAGGGCGCGCAGCCGCTGGAGTGTCTCCGCAGACCTCCGAGACAGCCGCGGAAAAACACAGAAGAACAGCCACAGAAAAACACAGAAAAACACGGACAAGACGGAGAGTGGACCGGCGACGACATCCTCGCCGAGATCGCGGCCGCGCGGCCGGACGTGGGGATTGTCACCGTGGCGCCGGAACTCGACGGCGCGATTGACCTGATTCGCGATCTCGTCGCGCACGGCCATCACGTGTCGCTCGGGCACAGTGGCGCGACGTACGACCAGGGCATCGAAGGCATTCGTGCGGGCGCACGGCAGGCCACGCACCTCTTCAACCGCATGACGCCGATCGCGCATCGCGCCCCGGGACTGGCGGGCGCCGTGCTCGAATCGGACGAGGTGGTGGCCGAGGTGATCTGCGACGGCGTGCACGTCCATCCCGCGATGGTGCGCGTCGCGCTGGGGGCGAAGCGGCCGGAGCGCTTCATGGCGATCACCGACGGGACGGCCGGCGCCGGGCTGCCGCGCGGCGCGCGCACGCGTCTGGGCGGGCGGGCGATCACGGTCGGCGACGCGGCCTACCTGGACGATGGCACGATCGCGGGCAGTGTCCTGACGATGGACCGTGCGTTCGCGCTCCTGGTCGCGGGCATGGGGCTGAGTTTGAGCGACGCGGCGCTCGTCTGTTCGACAACGCCCGCGCGCGCGCTCGGGCTGCAGGGATTCGGCGTGCTTTCGCCGGGATCTACTGCCGATTTCACGGTGCTGGACCGCGATCTCACCGTCGTGCAGACCTGGGTGGGGGGAATGCTGGCCTGGCAGCGGTGATGCGGAACATGGCGGCAGGCGGTCACGTCCTATCACACTGTATGAAAGCTGTACTCGCCGTGTGGGCGTTGGCGCCGGCGCTGGCGCTCTCG
The DNA here is from genome assembly GCA_035700625.1 of Vicinamibacterales bacterium. Classification (GTDB taxonomy): domain Bacteria; phylum Acidobacteriota; class Vicinamibacteria; order Vicinamibacterales; family 2-12-FULL-66-21; genus DASSOM01. The sequence goes on along the minus strand of DASSOM010000016.1, from coordinate 32,301 downwards.
GCCTGCGTCGTCACGGTCGATTCGCAGGGGCACATCACCCGCGACGAAAAGCGCTTTACGGTGAGCGGCACGCCCGACGTGAAGCTCGTCACGTTCGACGGCTCGATCGAAATTCGATCCTGGGACAAGAACGAAGTGCTCGTCGAGATCGAGAAGCGCGGCCCGTCGCAGGAGGTCGTCGATCGGCTCGAGATCGCCAGCCATCAGGACGGCAACCGCGTCGAGGTGGAAGTGAAGAAGCCGGAGGGAGATTCCGTCTTCTTCGGCATCGGCCGCCACACCTCGCCGACGGCCAGGTTGATCGTGACGATGCCCGGCGAGGCGAACGTCAACGCGCGCAGCGGCGACGGATCGATTCGCATCGAGCGCGTCCGCGGCCGTCTCGATCTCCGCACCGGCGACGGCAGCATCCGCGCGACGGATATCGGCGGGCAGATGTCGCTCACCACCGGCGACGGATCGGTCACGCTCGACGGCGGCGACGGGGAGCTCGAGCTGGAAACCGGCGACGGCGGCGTGAACGTCGCGGGCAAGCTGGCGGTCGTGAAGATCCACACGGGCGACGGATCGATCTCGTTCCGCGCCGGCGACGGCACCGAGATGACCGGCGACTGGTCGATCTCCACCGGCGACGGCGGCATCACGCTGCAGCTGCCGGCGCACTTCGGCGCGATGCTCGACGCGCACACCGGCGACGGCTCGATCCGGAACGAGCTGGACGTGATCGCCGGCGATGGCGGCGAGGTCAGCCGCCGGACGGTGCGCGGCCGCCTCGGCGACGGCGGACGCACGTTGAAGGTCCGCACCGGCGACGGCAGCATCCGGCTCAGGGAAGGATAGCCCTCAGCGAATCGGCTTCTCCCGGTAGGTCGTCGGATCTTCAATTCCCGCTTCGCGGAACGCGTCCCGCCGCTCGCGGCACTTGCTGCAGCGGCCGCAGTGCAGGCCGTCCTCCGGCTGCATGCACGACAGCGTCAGCTCGAACGGCACGCCCAGGTCGGCTCCCTTTCGAATCACATCCTCTTTATGCAGGGCGCTGAACGGCGCCTCGACGTGGATCGGCACGCCAAGTCCGAGCGTCAGCGCGCGCGCGACCGCGTCGAAGAATTGCGGTGTCGCGTCAGGAAACGGATTGCCGCCAAGCTGTCCCATGAGGACGCGCCGGAGTCCCTGCCGCGCCATGTAGACCGACGTCTTGGAGAGTAGAACGATGTTGCGTCCTTCGAGGTAGACGTCTTCGTCCGGCGTGTCGAACGCGGGGGCCACGCCGCGGACGGCCCAGTGCGAGGCGGGATACACGTCGCGCATGTCGACCGTCAGCGTCGTCATGGGGGAGACGCGGCCGCGGTACGGCGGCGCGTCGAGCAGGCGCTGCGCGGCCGCACGCTCGGCCGCTTCCCACGCGAGGCCGGACGACACGTAGATCGGCTGCACGGGGCCCGCCGCGGCGGCAAACGCCAGCAGGACGGCGCTGTCCAGACCGGCCGAAAAGAGAACCGCCGCGGCTTGACCCTTCCGGGAATCGTCCGATAGCATCAGATCGCCTCTCGCATCACGCTCAGGTCCATCAATGTATCTCGTCACCAAGCGTATCGACTTCTGCTACGGTCATCGTCTGCTCGACTACGACGGCGTGTGCAAGCACCCGCACGGTCATAACGCGCTCGTGGAGGTCGACGTCCGCACCGATCGCCTCGACGCGCGCAACATGGTCGCCGACTTCAGCGACATCAAACGGGTCGTGAAGGGGTGGATCGATCGCGAGCTGGATCACCAGATGATCCTCCGTGAGGACGATCCGCTCGTCGCGCCGCTGCGCGCGCTCGGCGAGCCGATGTACCTGCTGGAAAGCAATCCGACCGTCGAACGCATCGCGAAGTTGATCTACGACAAGAGCCGCGAGCTCGGCGTCGACGTCGTCGCCGTGCGCGTCTGGGAGACGCCCAGCTCGTTCGCGACGTACGCACCGGGCGTCAGCGCCTGAACGGCAGCTCGTACGAGACGTAGCCGAGCACACCGGCCGCGCACGTGTCATCCGTCCACGCGATCGGCACTGCCACTCCGCCCACGAGTTGTCGTTGCCCGAAATTCCGGCCTGCGCGCACGCCCGGCGCGAGCGTGAACGTGGTCTGACGCCGCGTCGAGCCTGACCCGACCGCCATCTGCTGCCAGATGAGGACCGATTCGATCATCAGATTGATCATCTGGCGCATTCGATAGATCCCGCTCGCGGCGATCGCCGGGGACACGAGCCGGACGGCCGTCCGCTCTCCCTCGAGCGCGGCGTGCGGCAGCCACGTGACCCCCGCGTTCCAGTGCAGATACCAGTTATTGCGTTGTTTGCTGAAGGGCAGATTGACCTGCAGGCCGGCGCCCCGCCGCCCGCGGCCCGACGGCACGACGAGGCTGATCCGGGGCGAGAACGCCGGGCGGCCGCCGGCTTCCTCGATGGCTTGGTACCGATAGTTGATGAGCACGTCACCGACGCCGCGTCCGCCCGGTGTGACGGACTCGTACGGAATGGTGTATGAGAGCTGATGGCGGACGCCGGGGGCGGGCCACTCCTGCGTGAACGTCAGGTTCCAGTCGCCCGCGAGGCGCGTGAACGTCACAATGTTCTGGAAGATGCCCCGCTCCTGGTTGAACGCTTCCTCCACGAGGAACGAGTTGTCCTTGATCTGGAAGGGTTCGTCTGCGGCAGGCGCCGCACCGGCTATGAGCGCGAGCAGCAGCACCAGCGTGGGCATGCGGCGTCGATTCTATCCGGACTCGCGGGGCGACGCATGACGCCCAAGCTTGGTGAATCGCTCTCGACGCCCGAGGGGAAGCGACGGTACGCGCGGCGGCTGTTCGCGACCATCGCGGATCGCTACGATCTCATCACCGTGCTGCTGTCGTTCGGCCGCGACGCCGCATGGAAGCGGCGGCTGGTGCGGATGGCGGACGCGCAGCCGGGCACGCGCGCCCTGGATCTGGCATGCGGGACGGGAGACATCACCTACGCGATTGCCGCGCGCGGCGCGCGGACGATCGGCCTCGACGTCACGACGCGGATGCTCGAGATCGCGCGCGGCAAATCGCCGGACTCCGCCGCGGCCTTCGTCGGCGGCGACATGATGGCGCTCCCGTTTCCCGACGGCGCGTTCGACCTCGTCACCGCGGGCTACGGCGTCCGCAACGTCCCGCAGATCGCGCCCGCGCTTGCGGAAATCCGGCGCGTGCTGCGTCCGGGCGGCCGATTCCTCTCGCTCGACTTCGATCGCCCGTCCAACCTGGCCGTCCGCAGCATTTATCTCACGTATCTCACAGTCGTCGGCGCGACGCTCGGCTGGGCGCTCCATCGTGATCCCGACACATATCGCTACATCCCCGAATCCATCCGCCGCTATCCTGGCGCGGCCGGTGTCGCCATCCTCCTGCGTGACACCGGCTTCACCGATTGTCACGTGCATCCGGTTTTCGGCGGCTTCATGGCCATCAACACCGCCACCGCACCCCGGGTTTAGATCGAACCTCGCGCTTCGAACCTCGCCCCTCGCCCCTCGAACCTCGATCCTGTTACGATCTCCTTTCACGCCCCTTCCCGCCGATGCACACAACCCTTCGGACCTCGCCTATCGCGGCGCCGCCGCCAAACCGACATTCCGTTGGGGAATTCCGCGTGAACCTGCTCGATTCACTGCTCGACGCGATCACCCGTCTCGAGGGGGATGCGCTCGTCATGCACGTCGGCGAGAAGCCGTACGTCGTGACGACCTCATCGTCCATGGGCGAGTTCCGCGGCCCGATTGCCTGGGGCCAGGTCGAGCTGTCGTCGCGCGTGCTCACGCCGGAAGCCGTGCTCGGGATGCTCGGCCAGATCCTGCCGCTCGATCAGCGGCACGCGCTCGAGGAGTTCGGGGCCGTCGAATACGAGGTCGCCCCGCCTGACGGCTCGACCGCCCGCTTTACGCTCGTCGCCGCGCGCGGCGGAGACGACGTGTGGCTCGAAGTGCGGCGCCACCTGCCGCCGCCCGTCGCTGAACCCGAACCCGCGCCGGAGCCGGCCGTCGCGACGCCTTCAGCCGACGCGGTCGCGAAACAGGAGCCGGCGCCAGAGGCAGTACAGCCCCACGCCGACGTCGCCGAGGACGAGCCGTTCGAGATCGTCCCCGAGGTGGCGCAGGCCGCTCCGACCGACGCCGAGGTGGACGCGCTGCTTGCCGGGACTGCCGCGGCGCTCACGCACACGGAGCGGAAAACGACGGAGCCTCCGCGCGTCGTGGAGCCCGAGCCCGTTGCCGTGGAGCCCGAGCCTGTCGTCGTCGCGGAGCCCGAGCCCGTTGCGGTGGCGCCCGCGCCTGTTGCCGTCGCGCCCGAGCCTGTCGTCTTCGCGGAGCCCGAGCCCGTTGCGGTGACGCCCGAGCCCGTTGCTGCCGAACCAGAACCGGTCGCCGTCGAACCGGAGCCGTTGCCGGTCGCGCCAGAGGCGGAGTTCGTTGCGCCGCCTGAACCGGTCGCGCAGGAGGCACCACCGCCGATCACGGAGGCGCCGGAGCCCGTCGCGATCGAAGAACCTGAGCCCGAACCGATTGCCGAGGAAACACCCATTGCGGCCGACCCGGTACCGGTGGCGTTCGTGCCCGAGCCACCGCCGGTCGAACCGCCGGCGCCTGTGTTCCACGCCGAGGATGCCGAGAGCGAAGAGCGCTCCGTCGTTGTCCCTCTGACGCGGCGCCCCGTGCGGCCCGACACGCGTACCCCACCGCCCGCGATGCGAGGCATCGACGACGTGCTGCGGATTGCCGCCGCGCGCGGTGCGTCCACCGTCTTCATCGTCGCGCAGTCGCGCCCGACGCTTCGCACCGACGGCGAGATGACCTTCGTCGACGTGCCTCCGACGACGGCGGCCGACGTCGACCGGATCGTGCAGGATCTCGCGCCGGACACGGCGCGCGATGCGTGGGAGCGCGGCACTCCGGGCGAGTGGCTGTGCGACGTCGAAGGCGTCGGACGCGTCCGCTGTCTGACGTTCCGCGATCATCGCGGTCCGGGCGTGATCTTCCGGATGGTGCCGCCGCAGGTCATTTCCGCGGACCAGCTCGAGCTCACGCCGGAAGTGCAGGCGCTGTGTTCGCAGTCCGAGGGGCTCGTCCTCGTGGCGGGCCCGCGGGGAAGCGGCAAGTCGAGGCTGCTGGCGGCGTTTCTCGATCTGATCAACCGCACGCGAAGCGATCACGTGATCAGCATCGAGACGCAAATCGGATTCGTGCACGAGAGCCGTCGGTCGTTCGTCAGCCAGCGCGAGGTGCCCGCCGACAGCGAGCACCTGTCGGGTGCCGTCCGCTCCGCGCTCCGCGAGGATCCGGACGTGCTGCTCGTCTCGGATATTCCCTCGGCGGACGTCGTCTCGGCCGTGTTCGAAGCCGCCGAGTCCGGGCGCTTGATTTTCGCATCGATCACGGCTCCGTCGGCGGCGGCCGCGGTCGATCGGCTCATCGATCTGTACCCCGCGGACCGGCGTACGCCGGCGCGCGAGGTACTCGCCGGCTCGCTGCGCGGCGTCGTCGCGCAGGTGCTGCTGCGGCGGCTCCGCGGCGGACGCGTGGCGGCGCGCGAAGTCCTGCTGAACACCCCGCAGGCGGCGGCGCTCATTCAGGACGGCCGGATGCTGCAGCTGCCTGCCGCAATCGAGAGCGGACGCCGGCAGGGCATGGTGCCGCTCAACGACGCGCTGGCGGCGCTGGTGCGCGACGGCACCGTCCACGTCACCGAGGCGTATCGCAAGGCCGTGGACAAAGACGGGCTGCTCGCGATCCTGCGGCCCGACGGGCTCGACACGTCGTTCGCGGAACGGCTGGCGTAAATGGAAGTTCCGGAAGTCCGCCGCCGCGTGCGCGCGGCGATCGAGCAGGCCCGCCGCCGTGCGGCCGAGCGGCGTGCGCGCTCCGAGGAAACCTCACGAGCGTACGAGCGCTTTCTCGCCGACGTCGCCGTCCCCGTGTTTCAGATCTTCGCGGCCGCCCTGGTCGCTGAGGGGCACCGCTTCAAGGTGTCGACGCCGGCCGGCAGCGTCCGTCTGTTCGCCGAGCACTTTCCCGCCGACTACATCGAGGTGATGCTGGACGCCGATCGGCAGACGCCCGCGACCGTCGCGCGGGTCGCCCGCGGACGCGGCCGCCGGATCACCGAGCACGAACGCATTCTCGCCGAAGGTCCCGCCGTCGGGTCGCTGACCGACTCGGACGTCGTCGAGATGCTCGTCGACGAAATCATCCCGTTCGTCGAACGGTAGTCACACGGCGCCGGCCGCGCGCAGTTCCGCGATCTCCTCCGCGCTGAAACCCAGCTCGCCCGACAGCACGCGATCGGTGTCGCCGCCAAGGAGCGGCGGCGCGGTGCGCACGACCGCCGGCGTGTCCGACAGCTTCAGCGGCGTGCCGAGCACGCGCAGATCGCCAGCGGTCGGATGCTCGACGACGACGATCATGTCGCGCGCGGCGAGCTGCGGATCCGCGAGCGCTTCGGCGACGCTCCGGACCGATCCGCACGGCACCCCGGCGGCGTTCAATCGTTCGACCAGCTCGCGGCGCGTCCACCGCAGGAACGCGTCGGCGAGCGGCGGCCGCAGCGCGTCGCGATGCTCGACGCGCGACGGGTTCGTCGCGAATCGCGGATCCGACGCCAGATCCGGACGGCCGATGACCTCGCACAGCTTCTGGAACAACGCATCGTTGCCGACGGCGAGGACGAACGTGCCGTCGGCGGCGGCAAAGGTCTCATACGGGACGATCGTCGGATGCCGATTGCCCATGCGCTGCGGCGTGATCCCGGCCGTGAGGAACATCTCGGCCTGATAGGTCAGCAGCGATGCGGCGGCGTCGAGCATGGCGACGTCCAGGCGCTGTCCGCGGCCCGTGCGTCCGAGCGCGATGAGCGCCGCGAGGATGCCCTGCGCGGCGAACATCCCGGTCGCCAGATCCGCGATCGCGACGCCGAGGCGGAACGGCGGACCGTCGGCGTCGCCGGTGATGCTCATCAACCCGCTCTCGGCCTGGACGACGGCGTCGTAGCCGGCTTCGTCGCGGCGCGGGCCCGACTGGCCAAAGCCGGAGATCGAACAGTAGATGAGACGCGGGTGCGCGGCTGTCACCGCATCAGCGCCGAGCCCGACCGCGTCGAGCGTGCCCGGTCGGAAGTTCTCGACGAGGACGTCGGCGCGCGCCAGCAGCCGATCGACGACCGGCCGAGCCGCCGGATGCTTCAGATCGAGCGTGACGCTTTCCTTGTTCCGGTTCGCGCTCAGGAAATACGCGCTCTCGCCGCCGACGAACGGCGGTCCCCAGGCGCGCGTGTCGTCGCCGCGGCCCGGGCGCTCGATCTTGATGACGCGCGCGCCGAGATCTGCGAGGAGCATCGTGCAGTACGGCCCCGACAGCACGCGGCTCAGGTCGAGGACGATCGTCCCCTCGAGCGGCGTCATCAGGCGCGTCCGCCGTCGCGGCGCGCGCGCCGCCGCACCGTCACCAGATCGCTGAGCAGCGCGTACGCCGTCTGCGTCAGGCCGCCGCTCAACTGGCACATCGCGATTTCGCCCAGCAGATCCGTCTCGAACACGAGTGCGTTGGCCATGCCGCGCAGGCCCGCGAGCAGATCGTGCTCCGGCAGCTCGACAGGACGCACGGACGTCTTCACGCCGCCAGGCGTCTTGCGCGCGGAGGCGACGAGCCGGATCCGCGTGCCGCGGGCGCGCGCGGCGAGCGCCGGACGCGCGGTGGCCTGCCCGATGCCCTCGCGATCGACTGCCTGCGGCGTGATGCGGCCGCGCATCAGCACGTTGGCGAGCGCCGCCGTCTTCGCGGCGGCGTCCCACCCGTCCACGTCGAGCGACGGGTCTGCTTCCGCGATCCCCTCCGCCTGCATCCGCGCGAGCGCATCGTCGAAGCTCTCGCCGTCCTCGAGCGCCGAGAGGATGTGGTTCGTCGTGCTGTTGACGACGCCGCGGAAGCCGACGATCTCGACGGCCGGGAGCGTCTCGCGCACGAGATTGAAGATCGGGACGCCGTCCATCACCGCCCCCTCGAAGAGAAAGCTGACGCCGCGGTCGGCCGCCAGCGCGCTGAGCTCCTCGTACGCGAACGCCGCCGGCCCTTTGTTGGCGGTGACGACGTGGCAGCCTGCCTGCAGTGCAGCGCGCACGTGATCGATCGCCGGCTGACCGGCCTCGATATCGAGCGTGGTCGTTTCGATGACGACGCGAAGGGCCGCATCGCTCGAGGCGAGCTGGCGGATGGTCTCGAAGCTGTCGGCCGCGCCGCCGCCGTCCTCGTCGAGTTCCGACAGCGAGCCGCCGCGCTCGATCAGCCGCGCCGCATCGGCGGCATCGAGTCCGGCCGCGCGGATGGCCGTCCCGCGCCGGCGCGTCGCGATCGATACGATGCGGCACTGCAGGTCGTAGTCGAGCGCGAGCCAGTCGCGCCGATCCTCGAGCAGGCGTGCGAAGCGCCGGCCGACGTGGCCGAATCCGACGAGCGCCAGGTCAGCGCGCATGAGCCGCGAGCGAGTCGAGCAGATCGCCGGTGCGCGTGAGCCCGGCGGTCAGATGCTCCCGGTCGGATCCAAATCCGATGCGGAGGTAGCCGTCCATCTGGAAGTGATCGCCGGGCACGATGAGCACTCCCTGCTCCGTCCGCAGGCGCTCGACGAGGTCGGTCGACCTGATCGGCTGCGAATAGCGGACGAAGACGATCGCGCCGGCCTCCGGCGGGACGTGCGACAGCCCCGGATGCGCGTCAACCCAGTCGCGCACGAGAGGATAGTTCTCGCGGATGATCGTCCGCGTCCGGCGGAGCAGCGCCGTCCGCCGCTCGGGGGCGAGCGCGACGCGCGCGAGCCGATCGTTGATGGCCCCCGGCGCGATCGTCGTGTAGTCGTGCACGCCCCAGAGGTCCTCGATGAGCGCCGGCGGCGCGGTAATCCAGCCGATGCGAAGGCCGGGCAGACCGTACGCCTTCGACAGCCCGCTGGTGACAATGGCGCGCTCCGTGCGTCCCCACACCGTCGGCGTGTCATCCGCCTCCCGCTCGGCCCCGCGATAGATCTCGTCGTCCACGACCCAGGCGCCGACGCGTTCCGCGATCCGGCAGATCTCGTCCAGCACCGCCGCGTCGAGGCGCGCGCCGGTCGGATTGTTCGGGTTGCACAGGAGGATCGCGCGCGTCTTGGGCGTAACCAGCGTGCGGAGTTCGTCGACGTCGGCGCGCCAGCGTCCGTCCTGTTCGCGCAGCGGCCATGGCCGGACGGCCGCGCCGAGCGCGCGCGCGAGGCCGTACGCCTGCATGTAATTCGGCGTCATGAACACGATCTCGTCGCCAGGTTCCACGAGCCGCAGCAGCAGCACGCAGTTCGCTTCCGCACCGCCGTTGGTGACCTGCACGTGCGCGGGTGTCGCGCCGGGGTAGAGATCCGCAATCGCCGCGCGCAGCGCCTCGGTGCCGTTCGTCTGCGGGTACCCGAGCGCGAGCCCCATCACGTCGCTCGCGAGCGACGGCGTGTCGATCAGTTCCGAGACGGTGAGCGGATGGACGCCGCTCTCCGAGAGGTTCCAGGCGACCTGGTTCTCCCACGTGGACTGCAGCCGCTCCATGTCGAAGGGTTCGAACCGCATGTTCGTCAGTGTAGTCGATGCGCTATTCTCTTGCGGACGGATGACCCCGCATTTGATGCCGGATCTGCTGCTCGTGCCGGCCGGCGACTTCCTGATGGGAGCGCCCGACGGCGAAGAGGACGAACGTCCGGTGCACCCGGTGCACCTGGACGACTTCCTCATCGGCGTGCAGCCCGTGACGCACGCCGAGTACGCGCACTTCGTCCGCGACACCGGCCATCGTGTTCCTGCCGTCTACGAGCTGCCGCTTCTCGTGACCGCCGGCGGAGACGAGCGCGAGCGCGACTTCTGGAACATGGCCCGCCCCTACACGTGGTCCGGCTTCGATCCGCCCGCCGACCGCGCCGATCACCCGGTGACGCTCGTGCGCTACGACGACGCGACGGCATATTGCACGTGGCTGAGCGCGACGACCGGCCGCGCGTTCCGGCTGCCCACCGAGGCGGAGTGGGAGAAGGCGGCGCGCGGCGGCATCGAAGGACAGCGGCGGTATCCGTGGGGCGATCAGTTCGATGCGCAGATGGCGAACTTCCTGGAAGACGCGTCGCAGCGGACCATCGCGGGCACGACGCCGTGCCGGCGATATCCGCCCAACGATCTCGGCGTCTACGACATGGCGGGGAACGCCTGGGAGTGGGTGCACGACTGGTACGACGCGGCCTATTACACGCATTCGCCGCGCCGCAATCCGGCCGGTCCGCCGCATGGCACGATGCGGATCGTCCGCGGCGGGAGCTGGCTCGCGTCCGATCTGCGGATGCTCACGTGCGCGCATCGCCACAAGGTACCGCCCGACACCTACGCGTATTCGATCGGTTTCCGCGTCGCCTGCGCGGCGTAGATCGTCGTCAGCCCATAAAGGGCTGACCCACATTGCAGATCTGACGTAGCGCAGGCCTTCAGGCCTGACAGGCCGCCACAAAGGGCTGACCCACATCGCAGATCTGTCGTAGCGCAGGCCTTCAGGCCTGCCAGGCCGCCATGTGGGTCAGGGCTTTACGCCCTGACAAACGCGTTACGGCGCCATCGATCCACGGCCGTCGGACGACGCCGGACGTCGTATCCTGAGAGGCGTCGGCCCATCGAAAGGAGTGCCCGTGCGCGTCCATCTGATCGCATCCATGCTCGTGCTGGCGGCGAGCGCCGCCCGCGCTCAGGTTCCCGCGACGACGGCGCCGGGCGAATCGCCCGTACCGGTCGTCGTGACGACGGGCGAAGGCGTGGTCAAGCGCGCGCCGGATCGCGCGTGGGTCACGATCGCGGCCGAGTCGCGCGCGCGTACGCCGCAGGAGGCGCAGCGGCTCAATACGCAGGCGATGACGACCGTCAACGACAAGCTGAAGGGCGCGGGCGTCGCGGCCGAGGCCATTCAAACGACCGCGTACGATCTGCAGCCCGAGTACGACTATGCCGACGGCAAGCAGACGCTGCGCGACTACGTCGCGCGCAACCAGATCCAGGTGCGGGTGGACGACCTTGCCAAACTCGGCGAACTCGTCGCGCTCGCCGTGGGATCCGGCGCGACGAACGTCAGCGGCATCCGGTTCGACCTGAAGGATCGTGACGCGGTCGAGCGGGACGCGCTGCGCCGCGCCGTCGCCGATGCGAAGGCGCGCGCGGACGCGGCGGCTGCCGGCGCCGGCGCGCAGGTCGCGCGGATCCTGCGGATCGAGGAGGCCGGCTCGGCGCCGCCGCAGCCGCCGCGCCCCGTGCCGATGGTCGAGCGGATGTCGATGCAGGCGTCCGCCCCGGTGCCGATGGAAAGCGGAGAGATCGAGGTCCGCGTGACGGTGACGTTGACCGCGGAGATCCGGTAAGCGAAGCTAGACGATCGGTTCGGATTCCGCGACGGGTGAGACGAGCTCGGCCTCGATCAGCGACTCCTGCACGGGCGCGCGCAGTTCCGGCGCGCGCGGCTGGCGAACGTCGAGGTGGGTCGACGTGAGGTCGTCCGGCAGACTCTTTGGCGTCTCGACACCCAGCTCCTTGAAGCGCCGCGCCGAGGCGAGCACGCGCGCGTCGAGCGATCCGATGAAGTTGTCGTAGGCCGCGCCCGCCCGGCGCAGGTGGTCGCCGACGTCGGCCACGTGCTCTGCCATCGTCGCCAGCCGCTCGTACAGATCGCGTCCGAGCAGGCGAATCTCCTCGGCGTTGCGCGCGAGGCGCTGCTGCTGCCACGCGGACGCAACCGTCCGCAGCAGCGCGATGAGCGTCAGCGGCGTCGCCGGGATGACCCGCTGATCGATCGCGAACTCGAACAGCGACGGGTCCTGGCTGAACGCCACGCTGAACAGCGGTTCCGCCGGCAGGAACATGACGACGAAGGCGGGGGCCGGCTCGAAATGCGCCCAGTAGCTCTTGCCGCCGAGCGCCTTCATGTGATCGCGCACCTGACGGCCGTGCTCCCGCAGCAGCGCCTCGCGCTGCGTCTCGTCTTTCGCTTCCAGCGCGCGCAGGTACGCGTCGATCGGCACCTTGGAATCGATCACGACGCAGGCGTCGTTCGGCAGGCGGACGGTGACGTCGGGCGTGAGCCGGCGGCCGTCGCCATCGCGCGTCGAATCCTTCTCCGTGAAGTCGCAGTACTCCACGAGCCCCGCGCGCTCGAGCACGTTGCGGAGCTGCACCTCCCCCCAGCGGCCGCGCTGATTCGGATTGTGCAGCGCGCGGGCGAGCGACTGCGTTTCGTGCCGCAGCCGTTCCTGCGTTTCGACCACGTGGCGGAGCTGCTCCGTGAGCGCGCGGCTCGACGCGGCGCGCTCCACGTCGACGTGCTGGAGATGCTCGCCGAGCCTGCCGAGGGATTCCTTCAGCGGCTGCACGAGCGTGGCGATTTCCTGCTGGCGCGATTCGAGGTCCCGCTTGGCGCCGTCCTGCGCGCGGGCGAGCGTCTCGCGCGCGAGCTGCAGGAACGACTCGTTGTTGCGCCGCAGCGCGTCGGACGAGAGCGCGCTGAAGCTGTCCTTCAGCTCGTCGCGGGCCCGTTCGAGGATCGCGAGTTTCTGCGCGGCGACGGCGCGCTCGGCCTCGAGCAGGGCCTGCAGCCGGCCGGCGCGGCGCTCCGCGAGGAGCGCCCACACGCAGGCGCCGGCGCAGAGCACACCCAGGATGGCCAGGGGAAAGAGCACGGCACCCGAAGTTTAGGCGAAAGGTCGCGTAACCTCAAGACTGTTATGATCGAAATCGATGCCGACTGTCCTTTCCACCGATGAGCTGAGGCGCTACAGCCGGCACCTGCTGCTGCCCGAAATCGGAGAGGACGGGCAGCGCAAGCTCAAGGCGGCGCGCATCCTGTGCATCGGCGCGGGAGGCCTCGGATCCCCCGCCGCGCTGTACCTCGCGGCCGCCGGCGTCGGCACGATCGGCCTCGTCGATTTCGACGTCGTCGACTTCAGCAACCTTCAGCGGCAGATCATTCACGGGACTCCGGACGTGGGGCGATCGAAGCTCGCGTCCGCGCGGACTCGCCTCGAGGCGATCAATCCCGAGGTGCGCGTCGAGACGTACGAGACCGCGGTCACCGCCGCGAATGCCCTCGACCTGCTCGCGCCGTGGGACGTGATCCTCGATGGCACGGATAATTTCCCGGCACGCTATCTCGTCAACGATGCGTGCGTCCTGCTTGGGAAGCCGAATGCGTGGGGCAGCATCTTCCGTTTCGAAGGGCAGGCGTCGGTGTTCGCAGCGCCGAACGGTCCGTGCTATCGCTGCCTGCACCCGGAGCCGCCGCCGCCCGGTCTCGTCCCGAGCTGCGCGGAAGGGGGCGTGCTCGGCGTCCTCCCCGGGGTGATCGGCACGATCCAGGCGACCGAAGCTTTGAAACTCGTTCTGGGCATCGGCGAGCCGCTCATCGGACGTTTTCTCGTCTACGACGCGCTTCGCATGCGATTCCGCGAACTGAAGCTGCCGAAGGATCCGGATTGCGCGATCTGCGGACGCCATCCGTCGATTCGCGAGCTGCGCGAGCTGGAGGCGTACTGCACGCCCGCCCACGCTCCTGCCGAGAAGAACGATATGACCGTCGTGGAATTGCGGGACGAGCTGGCGCGCGGTGGCCCGCTGCAGGTCGTCGACGTCCGCGAGCGGGTCGAGGCCGCTATCTGCCGCGTGCCGGGCTCGATCCTCATTCCGCTTGGGGAACTCGAGCGGCGGCTTCCCGAGCTGGACCGGAACGCGCCGATGGCCGTCTACTGCAAGTCGGGCGGACGCAGCGCACGCGCCGTCGCGCTGCTGAAGGAGCACGGCTTCGATCGCGCGCGCAACGTGTCCGGCGGCATCCTCGCCTGGATCGACCAGATCGACCCCTCCCTGCCGCGCTACTGACGCGCGTCCCTGCCGGCTTGCATCCGGCCCCTCCCGGACGATAAAATAGGACTCTTCTGGTCCGACTTCTGGAGCGCACGATGCTGCACATCAGCGACAACGCCGGGAAGCTCATCCATAAAATGGTTGAGAAAAACGGCATTCCGGGCGGGGGTCTGCGCATCGGGATCAAGGCGGGCGGCTGCTCAGGCCTGAGCTATACGTTCGCGTGGGAGCCCGCGCCGCGGGACGGGGACCAGGTGTTCGAGGGGCCCGACGGCGCCAAAGTGTTCGTCGACCCCCGCAGCTACGAATTCATCAAGGGGACGACGCTCGATTACGACACGAGCCTCGTCAGCCGGGGGTTCATCTTCAACAACCCGAACGCGAAATCGACTTGCGGCTGCGGAACGTCGTTTAGCGTGTAGCTGCCAGCCGCCAGCTTTGAAAAGGAAGCCAAGTCTTCCTCGAGAGCTGGAAGCTGGGAGCTGGAAGCTTCGTTATGTCTACGTCCACTGAGACCATCGAACAGCTCGCCACACGCGAGTACAAATACGGCTTCTTCACCGACGTCGAGACGGAGACGGTCCCGAAAGGGCTGAGCGAGGACATCGTCCGGTTGATCTCGGCCAAGAAGGGTGAGCCGGAGTGGCTCCTCGACTGGCGGCTGAAGGCGTACCGGCTCTGGCTGACGATGAAGGAGCCGACCTGGCAGAACGTCAAGTACGACCCGATCAACTATCAGGACATCGTCTACTACTCGGCGCCGAAGAAGCGGCCGAAGCTGAATTCGCTCGACGAGGTGGACCCCGAGGTCAAGCGCACGTTCGACAAGCTCGGGATTCCGCTCGAGGAGCAGAAGCTGCTCGCCGGTGTCGCCGTGGACGCGGTGTTCGACAGCGTGTCGGTCGCGACGACGTTTCGCGAGAAGCTCGCGAAGCTCGGGATCATCTTCATGTCCTTCTCCGAGGCGGTGAAGGAGCATCCGGAGCTCGTCAAGAAATATCTCGGGTCGGTCGTGCCGTACACCGACAACTTCTTCGCGACGCTCAACTCGGCGGTGTTCAGCGACGGCTCGTTCGTCTACATCCCGAAAGGGGTGCGCTGCCCGATGGAGCTGTCCACGTACTTCCGCATCAACGCGAAGGACACGGGGCAGTTCGAGCGGACGCTCATCATTGCCGACGAGGGGGCGCACGTCAGCTACCTCGAGGGCTGCACGGCGCCGATGCGCGACGAGAATCAGCTCCACGCCGCGGTCGTCGAACTGGTCGCGCTGGACGACGCGACGATCAAGTACTCGACGATCCAGAACTGGTATCCCGGCGACAAGGACGGCAAGGGGGGCATCTACAACTTCGTGACGAAGCGAGGGCTGGCGGCGGGCCGGCGCTCGAAGATCACCTGGACGCAGGTCGAGACCGGTTCGGCGATCACGTGGAAGTATCCGGGCTGCATCCTGCAGGGCGATGGCTCGATCGGCGAGTTCTACTCGGTGGCGACGACGAATAACTGGCAGCAGGCGGACACCGGGACGAAGATGATCCATCTCGGGAAGAACACGCGCAGCACGATCGTCTCGAAGGGCATTTCGGCGGGTCACGGCCAGAACACGTACCGCGGCCTGGTGCGCATCGGGAAGAACGCGAAGCACGCGCGCAACTACTCGCAGTGCGACTCGCTCCTTATCGGCGACAAGTGCGGCGCGCACACGTTCCCGTATCTCGAGATCCGCAACACGTCGGCGCGGGTCGAGCACGAGGCGTCGACGTCGAAGATTGGCGAGGACCAGATTTTCTACTGCCGCCAGCGCGGCATCCCGACCGAGGACGCGGTCAACATGATCGTGAGCGGCTTCTGCAAGGAAGTCTTCCGCGAGCTGCCGATGGAGTTCGCCGTCGAGGCGCAGAAGCTGCTGAGCGTGTCGCTCGAAGGATCGGTGGGCTAACGGTGAAACGGATGACGATGCTCGAAATCAAGAATCTTCAGGTCAAGGCGGAAGAGAAGCAGATCCTCAACGGGATCGATCTCTCGGTGAACGCGGGCGAAGTCCACGCCATCATGGGGCCGAACGGGTCCGGGAAGAGCACGCTCGCGCGAGCGCTCTCCGGGCATCCGGAATACGTCGTCACCGGCGGCGAGGTGCAGTACGACGGACGCGACCTGCTCGCGATGGATCCCGACGAGCGCGCCCGCGAGGGCGTGTTCATGGCGTTCCAGTATCCCGTCGAGATCGCCGGGGTCAACAACGCGTACTTCCTGAAGGCGGCGCTCAACGCGAAGCGCAAGCACCAGGGGCTGCCCGAGCTCGATGCGATGGAGTTCATGCAGATCGTGCGCGACAAGGCAAAGCTGCTCGAGGTGGATCAGAGCATGCTGAGCCGCGCGGTCAACGAGGGCTTTTCGGGCGGCGAGAAGAAGCGCAACGAGATCTTCCAGATGGCGCTGCTCGAGCCGCGGCTGGCGATCCTCGACGAGACCGACTCCGGCCTCGACATCGACGCCTTGAAGATCGTCGCGAACGGCGTGAACGCGATGCGCTCGCCGGAGCGCGCCATCATCGTCGTCACGCACTATCAGCGGCTGCTCGACTACATCGTCCCCGACTTCGTCCACGTGCTGAGCAACGGCCGGATCGTCAAGTCTGGCGGCAAGGAGCTGGCGCTGGAGCTGGAGCAGAAGGGCTACGGCTGGATTGAAGCCGCCTGAAGTCACAGAACACCAGCCACAGAAAAACACGGAAGAACACAGATTCGATTACCCACATGGCACAGGTTGCGGAAAAGACTTCGCCGCTCGTGGCGGCGCTGGAGCGGAGGCCGCAGGGCGGTCCGCGGTGGCTCCAGGCGCTGCGCGATCGCGGCGCGTCGCGATTCACCAAGCTTGGCGTGCCGACGGTTCGGGACGAGGAGTGGCGCTTCACGAATGTTGCGCCGATTGCGTCGACCGAGTTCGGTGCGGCGCCGGCCGGCGGCGCTGCGCCTGACGTCCTCGCGCGGACGCCGTATGGCGGCTCGCCGGTCCGCATCGTCCTCGTGAACGGCCGGGTGGATCGGTCGCTCTCGACCCTTGACGGACTCCCGCCGTCGGTGGTCCTGGTCTCGCTGGCGGATGCGGTGGCGTCGCATGCGGACCTCGTCGAGCAGCATCTCGGACAGCTCGCGGACATCGACGGCCGCAGCTTTGCCGCGCTGAACACGGCGTTCCTCGACGACGGCGTGTGCCTGTACGTGCCCGATGGCGTCGTGCTCGAGACGCCCATCCATGTCATCAGCCTCGGGTACGCGGCAGGGGAGCCCGCGATGGCGCATCCGCGGCTGCTGGCCGTCGTCGGCAAGTCGAGCCGCGTCCAGCTCGTCGAGACGTACGTGAGCGACGGCGCCGTGACCTTCACCAACGCCGTCAGCGAGGTCATCGTCGGGGAAAACGCGACGGTCGACCACTACAAGGTCCAGCAGGAGCAGCTCGACTGCTTCCACGTCGCAAGCCTGCACGTCCGCATGGCGCGCAGTGCGACGTTCTCGTCGCACTCGTTCTCGCTCGGCGGCCGTCTGGTTCGCAACGACGCGCTCGCGACTCTGGGCGGCGAAGGCGGGGAGTGCACGCTCAACGGCCTCTATCTGGCCGACGGCGATCGGCTCGTGGACAATCACACGACGATCGACCACGCCATGCCGCACTGCGCGAGCCATGAGGTCTACAAGGGGATCCTCGGCGGGAAGGCGCGTGCGGTGTTCAACGGCAAGATCATCGTCCGCCAGGACGCGCAGAAGACGGACGCCAAGCAGACGAACCGCGCGCTGCTGCTGTCGGACGAGGCGACGATCAACACGAAGCCGCAGCTCGAGATCTTCGCCGACGACGTGAAGTGCACGCACGGCGCCGCGATCGGACAGCTGGACGACGACGCGATCTTTTACCTGCGGGCGCGCGGCCTGACGTACGCGGACGCGCGCGACATGCTGATCCACGCCTTTGCCGGCGAGATTCTCGACCGCGTTCGCATCGAGCCGCTCAAGACGGCGCTCGAAGCGGAGCTGTTCGCGCAGCTCGCGCGGGACCTGGCCGAGGCAGACAGCCACAGACGGGAGTAGCACGTGAGCGTCACCGGGTCCGCGGCGCAGGCGGTGTTCGACGTGGAGGCCATCCGCGCCGATTTTCCGATCCTGGGCCGGCGGGTGCACGGGCGTCCACTCGCGTATCTCGACAACGCCGCGACGACGCAGAAGCCGCGCGCCGTGATCGAGGCGATTTCCGGCTACTACACGGAGTTCAACGCCAACGTCCACCGCGGGGTGCACGAGCTGAGCGAGCGCGCCACCGCGGCGTTCGAGGCGGCCCGCGCGCGCGCGGCCGCATTTCTCGGCGCGGCGCATCCGCACGAGATCGTCTTCACGCGCAATGCGACCGAGGCGATCAACCTCGTGGCGCACGCCTTCGCGCGGCCGCGGCTCGGGCCCGGCCGTGAAGTCCTCGTCACCGCGATGGAGCATCACTCGAACATCGTGCCGTGGCAGCTCGCCTGCGAGGCCACGGGCGCGGTGCTGCGGGTCGCGCCGATCGACGATCGCGGCGAGTTGATCGTCGACGAGTTCGAGCGGCTGCTCGGCCCCGCGACGGCGATCGCGGCGGTGACGCACATGTCCAACGCGCTGGGGACGATCGTGCCGGTTCGCGAGCTCACCGCGCTGGCGCACGGGCGCGGCGTGCCGGTGCTGATCGACGGATCGCAGGCGGCGTATCACATGCCGGTGGACGTCCAGTCGATCGGGTGTGACTTCTACGCCGTGACGGGCCACAAGCTGTACGGCCCGACCGGCATCGGCGCGCTGTACGGCCGAACGGATCGGCTCGATGCCATGCCGCCGTTTCTCGGCGGCGGGGACATGATCAGCACGGTCACGTTCGAGCGCAGCACGTGGAACGCGCTGCCGTACAAGTTCGAGGCGGGCACGCCCGACATCGCCGGCGCCATCGGGCTGCATGCCGCGCTCGACTATCTGGACGGCGTCGGCCTGCCGCAGGTGGCGGCGCACGAGCGCGACCTGCTCGAGTACGCCACCGACGGCGTCTCGTCGGTGCCCGGCACGCGCGTCATCGGCACCGCGCGCGACAAGGCGAGCATCCTGTCGTTCGTGATGGACGGCGTCCACCCTCACGACATCGGCACCGTCGTCGATCAGGAGGGGGTCGCGATCCGCACGGGCCATCACTGCGCGCAGCCGGTCATGGCGCGCTTCGGCGTGCCGGCCACCGCCCGCGCGTCGCTGGCGATGTACAACACGCGCGCCGACGTCGACGCGCTCGTCCGCGCGCTGCAGCGCGTGCGGGAGGTGTTCGCGTAATGTCGGAATTGAGCGAGCTCTATCAGGAGGTCATCCTCGACCACAACCGGCGGCCGAGGAACTTCCACGCGCTCGCGGGCGCCAGCCACAGCGCCGAGGGGTACAATCCGCTCTGCGGCGATCGCCTGACGCTGTACCTGGACGTCGAGGCGGACGTCATCACGGATGCGGCGTTCGAAGGCGCGGGCTGCGCGATTTCAAAGGCGTCCGCGTCACTGATGACCGACGCGATCAAGGGACGCACCGTCGCGGAAGCGCGCGCGCTGTTCGAGCGGTTTCACCGGATGGTGACGACGCCGCCCGGCGAAGCGATCGAGGATCTCGGGAAGCTGTCGGCGCTTGGCGGCGTCCGCGAGTTTCCTGTCCGCGTCAAGTGCGCCAGCCTCGCGTGGCATACGTTAAAGGCGGCGCTGGAACGGCAGCAGCAGACGTCGACGGAATGATTCAAAAATGCGACCCTTACCCATGATGCCCCAAGGACTTGATGGATCGGCGCCCGAGTCGGGTAATGAGACGGCGGCGCTCGTGCCGGATGCCGGGAAGACTGCGCAGCTGCGGCCCGCGATCGAGCAGGCGTTGTCGACCGTCTTCGATCCCGAAATTCCGGTGAACATCTGGGAGCTCGGGCTCGTGTACGACGTGTTCGTGGACGCCGCGGGCGTGGCCGGCGTGCGCATGACGCTGACGGCTCCGGGCTGTCCGGTGGCGCAGTCGCTGCCCGTCGAGGTTGCCGAGAAGGTCAAGTCTGTCGCCGGCGTGGTCGACGCGAAAGTAGACGTCGTCTGGGATCCTCCGTGGAGTAAAGACATGATGTCGGAGGCGGCAAAGCTGCAACTGGGACTCTGGTAGGGACGCGGCCGAGCCGGGCAAGCAATGCTGAGACTTTCCAAAAAAGCCGATTACGCGCTGATCGCCATGAAGCATCTCGCCGTCCGCGCGGATGCCGGCTCGACGAGCGCGCGTGAGATCGCCGAGCAGTACGACATCCCGATCGAGCTGATGGCGAAGGTGCTCCAGCGCCTCGTGCGCCGCGGGCTGCTCACGTCCCATCAGGGGACGCGCGGCGGCTACCGGCTGTCGCGCGGCGCGGCGGCGATCTCGGTCGCCGACATCATCCAGGCGATCGACGGCCCGCTCACCGTGACCGCGTGCTCCAGCGACGACGAGCGCTGCGATCAGTTCGCGAAGTGCAGCGTCCGGGATCCGCTGTGGCGCATCAAGGACCGCATCCTGACCGCGCTGGCGACCTGCTCGCTCGAGGAAATTGCCTTCGAGGCGCCGCCCGGCATCGCGCTCCCGCTCGTCAACCGGCCGCGGCCGTAACGTTTTCGACACCGATGTCCGTTCAGCGTCCGATTTATCTCGATTACCACGCCACCACGCCCGTCGATCCCCGCGTCCTCGCGGAGATGCTCCCGTATTTCACCGAACAGTTCGGCAATCCGGCCAGCCGGCAGCACGCCTGGGGATGGGAAGCGGACAAGGCGGTCGATCGTGCGCGACGCCAGATCGCGCAGCTCATCAACGCGTCGCCGCCGGAGATTGTGTTCACGAGCGGCGCGAGCGAGTCGAACAATCTCGCGCTGAAAGGCGCGGTCGCGCGGCTGCACGCGCGCGGCCGCCGCATCGTGACGGTCGCCACGGAGCACAAGTCCGTCCTCGATGCGTGCCGCCATCTCGAATCGGACGGCTTCGAGGTGCACCGCCTTGGCGTCGGCCCCGACGGCCTCGTCGATCTGGACGCGGTGCGCCAGGCGGTCACGCCTGGCACGATCCTGGTCTCGGTGATGGCGGCCAACAACGAGATCGGCACGCTGCAGCCGCTCGCCGAGATCGGCGCGATCGCGCACGAGCGCGGCGCGCTGTTCCACAGTGATGCCGCCCAGGGGGCGGGCAAGATCCCGATCGATGTGCAGGCGATGCAGATCGACCTGCTGTCGCTCACGGGACACAAGCTGTACGGACCGAAGGGGTGCGGCGCCCTCTTCGTGCGGCGCAAGGATCCCAGGGTGGAGATCGCGCCGCAGATCGACGGCGGTGGCCAGGAAGCCGGAATTCGCTCCGGCACGCTCAACGTCCCCGGCATCGTCGGCCTCGGCCGCGCGGTGGAAATTTGCCGGGAGGAGATGCCCGGGGAATCCGCGCGCCTTGCCGCGCTGCGCGACCGTTTGCTCGACGGCCTGCGCGCCCGTGCCGGCGACGTCCGCGTCAACGGCACGCTCGAGCGCCGCCTGCCGCACAACCTGCACGTCACGTTCGATCACGTCCAGGGAGAAGCGCTGCTCATGGCGCTCGGCGACCTGGCGGTCTCCACGGGATCGGCGTGCAGCTCGGGCAGCCAGGCGCCGTCACACGTCCTCCAGGCGATCGGCGCAACCGGTCCGGCCGCCGGCGCATCCATCCGCTTCGGCCTGGGGCGGGGCACGACGGAGAGCGAGGTCGACTTCGCTATTGAGAGGGTTGCGGCTGTGGTCACGCACCTTCGCAGCTCGAATCCCTCATCACGCATCCCTAGTCGCTAATCCTCGAATCCCTGATCGTTATCCCGAATCGCTCATCGCGGATCCCTGATCTCAATCCCGCATCCCTGAATCCCTGATCGATTCGCGATCCCGCGATGCGGGATACGGATCAGCGATTCGCGATTAGGGATGCGGGATATGGATCAGGGATTCGAGGATCAGGGATTAAGGATTCGTGATCAGGGATTCGGGATTCGGATTCACTCCCTGATTCATGCCGCCGATCTCCCCCGCCCTTGCGAGCGCCGCCCGAAACAGCACCGGCCCGATGAGCTGATGCAGCGCGATGAGCGACACCATCAGCGTCTGTATCTGGACTCCCCACGCCGGGTATTCCGCGGCGACGATGAGCGTCAGCCCGAGGGTCACGCCGGCCTGCGATACCAGCCCCATCCAGACCATCTGCGACGGTCCCGGCCCGAGGCCCGCGGCGCGGATGCCGAGCCGCGCGCCGCTCCAGATGAACAGCATCCGCGCGAGCGACACGGCGACGGCCACGCCGCCGATGGTCGCGAGCGCGTCGATCTGCAGCGACGCGCCCGCGGCAGCGAAGAAGATCACGAGCACCGGCAGCGCGCCGTGCTCGACGGCGAGCTTCAGGGAATCGCCGCGCGGGGGCGCGATGTTCTCGACGACGAGGCCGGCGGCGAGCGCCGAGAGCAGCGGCTCCAGATGCAGCGCGTCGCCCGCCGCCGTGACCGTCGCGCAGAAGGCGATCAGCGCCAGCGGCACCTCGCGGCCGATGAACTTCAGGTACATCGCGAACAGCGCGCCGGCGGCCGCGCCGAACGCAAACGAGCCGAAAATCTCCCACATGACGCTCATCAGGAGTCCGACTTCCGCCTCCCCGCCGAACGCGGTGCGGACGCCCTGCATGGTGACCGTGAAGACCAGAATCAGCAGCAGATCGGCGAAGACGACGACCGCGAGCGTCAATTCGCTCAGCGGACCGGCCGCGCGGCTCTCGGCGATGAGCGCGATCGTGACGGTCGGCGAGAAGCTCGCGACGAGGGTCGTCAGCAGGGCCGCGACCGCGAACCGCTGAACCCCCGTCAGCGCGGGTGCGATGCCGAGCCACGGCCACGTGATCCAGAACAGCACGAACAGCGCGACGTACATCAACGCCATCGTCGTGCCGCCGAGGCGCAGCATCGCGCGGAACCTCGGGGCGAGCCGCTCGAGGTTCATCTCGAGCCCGGCGATGAACGCGATGAGCGTCACGGCGAGGCCGTTGATGATCTGGAGTTCGCGCGCCATCGGGCGCGTGATGATGTTGGCGAGATACGGCCCGCACAGCATGCCGAAGAGCAGGTAGCCCGTGACCCGCGGCAGCCGGAGCTTCTCCAGGAGCGTCCCGGCCAGCGCGGCCGCGACGAGCGCGAATCCCAGCGCCAGCGCGGCCACCCGGACAGACGCGCCGGCGGGCGCAATCCGTCCGAGCGCCCAGGCGAGCAGTACGGCAAGGAGCAGCGCGGCCGTGCTGGGCATGGCCTACGCAGTACGCTCCGGCCGCTGCGCCGCGAGCGTGGCAATCAGCTCGAAGGCCACGGCGCCTGCCGCCACCGCCGACACGATGACGGCGCCCGAGGTCGCTTCGATCTGTTGAAAATTGAGCGCGACGGCGAGGCCGATGACGCCCGGCGGGAACAGATACGCGCCGAGCGCGTCGGCGGCGAGTTCCGGCGCGAGGCGCGCAGCCGCCCATCCGCCGACGATCTTGCCGGTGAGCCGGAACACGACGAACGGCGCAAAGAGCCAGATCGCCTCGGCGTAGGGCCCGATCTGCGCGCCGGCGTCGATGAGCAGCAGGACGAGCAGCGGATGGTGAAACTTGCGGAGATCCGCACCGATGATCTCGTCCGCACGGCTCGGCGCCAGACGCCACACCGCGCCGGCCACGAGGCCCGTCAGCATCGGCGAGTACTTCACGTACGCCGCGGCGCCGCCGAGCATCGCGAGCGTGCCGAGGACGTACACCGCGCGATCGCCGGGGCCGGAGGCGCGTTCGAACAGCAGCCAGCCGATCAATCCGATGACGATGCCAATCCCGGCCGTCTGCGCGAGCGCGATGCCCAATCCGGACCGTGCGCCGTCGGCCGCCAGCGACAGTGCGATCGCGCCCACCAGGATGGGAACGAGATCGTCGAGGTCCGCGACCGTGAGCGCCAGGCGGTCCGACAGCGCGACGCCGGCCTCCGCCGCGCCGGCCGACGAGGCCGCCGCCGCCGTGCCGAGCACCAGCGCGATCAGGCCGGGCTCTCCGCTGATCGGGACCTGCCACTGCAACAGCAGCACGACGATCGCCGATGTCACCACCACGATCGTCATCGCCGATTCGATGGACGCCGCGGCAATCAGGCGCCCCGACGTTCTCGCCTGCCGCGCCAGCGCGATGCCGACGAACACGCCGAGCGTCGCGAGGGCGACGGAGACGACGCCGTCGAGATGCGCGAGGACGTCGTACGACAGGACGTTGAGAACGCGCGGGCCGAGCACGAAGCCGAGCGGCACGTACAGGCTCACCGGCACCATCGTCGGCGCCAGGCCGAGCGCGG
This sequence comes from Vicinamibacterales bacterium, assembly GCA_035700625.1. Lineage (GTDB taxonomy): Bacteria > Acidobacteriota > Vicinamibacteria > Vicinamibacterales > 2-12-FULL-66-21 > DASSOM01. The sequence goes on along the minus strand of DASSOM010000016.1, from coordinate 7,931 downwards.
CGCGCGTTCTCAGCGCGAACCAGGTCATGGGCGGGCGAGTACCACCAGCACGTGCGCGCCGGCACGCTCGAGGCCGACCAGCAAGCCGCTGCCCGACGGCGCCGTCCTGAAGAGCGCCGCGACGCGCGCCGGATCGGGATTCTCGACGTCGTCCACGCGCGTGATGACGTCCCCCGCCAGGATGCCCGCGCGCGAGGCCGCCGACAGCGGATCGACGCGGACCACTTCGGTGCCGCCGCCGCGAATCGCGCGCATCTCGAGCCCGAGTTGATCCGCGCCCCGCGCGGCGACCTTGCGCCGCGTGACCGGTACGATCTGGACGTCGACCGGCGCGCCGCGGCGAATCGCCTGAATCGGCACCGGCTGGTCCGGCGCGAGCAGCATGACGACCGCCGCATAGTCGCGCACCGACGCGACGCCGCGTCCCGCGATCTGTCGGATGACGTCGCCGGGCATCAGCTTCCCGTCCGACGGGCCATCGGGCGTCACATACGTGATCACGACGCCGTCGGGCGCGCGCGTCACGGCGCGAAGATCCGCGTCGAGCGGCTGGACTTCGAGGCCGAGATCGCCGGCGTGCACCGTGCCGCTGTTCGAGATCCGCGTCAATTCCCGCAGAAGCGCCGCGGCCGGTACGACGAGGAACTCCTGCTCGTCGGGAATGCCGAGGCCGACGAAGCTGCCGTCGAGGAGGAACACGGCGGATCCGGCGGGCGGCGTCTGCTGGAGCGCGCTGAAGCGCAGCAGGGGTTCGTCCCAGCGCGCGTCCGTCACGCGATCGACGCGGCCGTAGTACATCGGACGCACTGCCGGCCCGGCGCTGGTGGCCTCGATGACGGCGGCGTAGTCGGGTCCGGTGATCGCGTGCTGTCCCGTCCAGAGCGCCGGGAGGCCCGCGCCCGGCGGAACGGCGAGCATCGTGACGCCTCGCGGGTTGTCGACGGCGATCACGTCGGCAATCGTCTCGGTCTGTCCCGCGATCCCCTGCACGCGCCGGCGGGCTCCGGCGAGCAGAATGGCGCGATCGGGTGCGAGCCGCACCGCGGGGACATAGCGGGCCACTTCGCCGGCCCCGGCGAGATCCGGGTCGAGGGTCGTCCGCACCGACAGGATCGCCGGCGCAACCTGGCGATCGACCCCGCGAAGGATGCGCGCCAGCTCATCGTAGGTGGCCCGGGCGGCGAGCCGCTCGAGGGGCGGTGCGGCCGCGACCGGCTCCACATGCTGCTCGGGAAAGCGGAAGCGGGCCAGCAGCAGGAGCATGCCGAGCGACACCACGACCGTAATCACGAGCAGACGGGTTTCCCGGCGTCCGGAGGGCCGGGGAGCGGGCTCCATGAGCGCCCAGCGTAACCCAACCGAGCGGGAATCCAGCACGGGCGTAAGCGAACCCATTCAAATGCTGAGTCGGATAGATGTTCCAGCCCATGCACGCCCCGGGTATGGCAAACTGGTTGCTGCGGTAGTGGTGATGACCTCAGAAACGCCGGCCGGAGGCGCAGGCCCCTTGTTCGTCGTGTCGAATCGTGAGCCGTACCTCCACCAGAGGCGGCCGGACGGCACCATTGTGGCCGTTCCGACGACCGGCGGGGTGGCCGTGGCGCTCGATGCGCTGATGCGCGAGCGCGGCGGGACGTGGATTGCGCACGGCGCCGGCGCGGCGGATCGCGACGTGGTAGACGCCAACGACCACGTCCGGGTGCCGCCGGGGGAGCCGTCCTACAGCCTGCGGCGCATCTGGCTGACGGCCGACGAGGAGCGCCGCTACTACGGCGGCTTCTCGAACGAGGGGCTCTGGCCGCTCTGCCACATCGCGCACGTCCGCCCCGTGTTCCGGTCGGAGGACTGGGCGGCCTATCGCGCCGTCAACGTACGGTTCGCCGAAGCGATCGCATCCGAGCTTGGCGACAGCCGCGGCCCGGTGTTCATTCAGGACTACCATCTTGCGCTCGTCGCGTCGGAGCTGCGCGAGCGGAAGCCGGGCGTCCGCACGGCGCTCTTCTGGCACATCCCGTGGCCGCACCCGGATCGGCTGCGCATGTGTCCGTGGCGGCGCGAGATCATGTCGGGGCTGCTCGCCAACGATCTGCTCGCGTTTCAGCTCGAGCGCGATCGGCGCAATTTCCTGCTCTCGGTGCGCGACGAGCTCGACGCGCACGTCGACCATGCCGTCGTCCGTTTTTCGGGGCACACGACGCACGTCGCCGCGGCGCCGATCGGGATCGATTTCGATCGGATCACGGCGTTCGCGGCGTCCCCGGATCTGCCGCTCGAGATGGATCGCCTCCGGCGCGAGCTGCGGATCGATACGCCGCTCGTCGGCGTCGGCGTCGATCGGCTCGACTACACCAAAGGCATCCCCGAGCGTCTCGATGCGATCGACCGGCTGCTGACGCGGCGTCCCGACCTGCGTTCGGAGCTGCTGTTCGTGCAGGTCGGCGTGCCGTCGCGGTCGAAGCTGGAAAGCTACGCCGCGATCGAGCAGGAGATCGACGCCAAGGTCGCCGACATCAACCGGCGCCACGGCAGCGGACCGGACAACGGTCCGATCCGGTATCGCAAGTCCGCGCTCAAGCTGCGGCGGCTCGTCGCGCTCTACCGGCTGGCGAATTTCTGCATCGTCAGCTCGCTGCACGACGGCATGAACCTCGTGGCGAAGGAATTCGTCGCCGCGCGCGACGACAATGACGGCGTGCTCGTGCTCAGCGAGCTGACGGGCGCGGCGCAGGAGCTGAAGCAGGCGCTCCTCATCAATCCCTACGACATCGACGGCTTCGCGCGCGCGATCGAGCGCGCGATCGAGATGCCGGCGCCCGAGCGCCACGCGCGCATGCGCGTCCTGCGGCGCGCCGTCGCGGGGCACGACGTCTTCCTCTGGGCGTCGGACATCCTCGAGCACCTGGAGCGTACGGGTCCGGAGGATCTCTCGTACCGGCGCGGCGGCACGACGCGTCCGGAGCCGCCGCGCGGCGTCAAGCTGCAGAATGTCCGCGCCTGACGAGGCGATCGTCGACGCGATCGCATCACGCGGCACGCGCTGGCTGCTGCTCCTCCTCGACTTCGACGGCACCCTCTCCGAGTTCCAGACGGATCCCGCGGCGGTGCGCATCCTGCCCGGAGCGCGGGACGCGATCGCGACGCTCGTCGCACGGCCCCGCACGTCCGTGGCGATCGTCAGCGGCCGCCGCGCGGAAGACGTGCGCGCGCGCGCCGAGCTGCCGGGGAGTGTGATGTACGCGGGATTTCACGGCTTCGAGATCCAGACGCCGGACGAATCGTTCCTGCATCCGGCCGCCGCGGCGGCCGTGCCGGTCCTTCGTGAGCTGCGCGCCGCGCTCGAACCGCGGCTGGCGCCACTGCCGGGCGTATTCATCGAGGACAAGGGGCTGTCGATCGCGCTGCACGACCGTGATGCGGACGACCGCGCACGCCGCGACGCCGAGGCGCTGTTTACGGCCGCCGTGGAGCCGCACGTCCGCGCCGGCCGGCTGCGCGCGCTCCGCGGCGACCGCGTGATCGAGCTGCTGCCGCCGGCCGACTGGAACAAGGGGAGCGCCGTCCGCTGGCTCCTCGATCGCGCCGTCCGCGCGCACGGCCCTGTGCTGCCGGTCTATATCGGCGACGACGTGACCGACGAGGACGCCTTCCGCGCGATTGCCGACGAGGGCATCAGCATCGCGTCGAGTACCCGCGTCACCGGTGCACAGTTCCGCGTCGACGGCCCGCGCGGCGTGGAACGTCTCCTGCGCGCGCTCGCGATGCGGGATGCGTGATGCGGAGTGCGAGGTTCGAGGGGCGAGGTTCGAGGAGCGAGGTTCGCGGAATACGGGGCGCGGGGTGCGGGGTGCGGGAGGTGTCGATCCGCGAGCGATCTCCGACTCGCGCAATCAGGGATAGAGGCTGAAACCGCCCGAAGGCGTCAGGCGCCGACGCCGGCGAATTCGACCGGAACGGGGCGCGGGATGAGGCCGCTCGCGTAGGCGTCGGCCATGAGGCGTTCGAGGCCGCGGCGGCCGCGGTCCCCATAGGCAAGCGTCAGGTCGTTGACGTACATGCCGACGAAGCGGTCGGTGCGCGCGGCGTCCAGGCCGCGGCCGAACTGCAGCGCGTACTTCACGGCCTCGTCGCGGTGCGCGAGCGCGTACGCGATGCTGTCGTGCAGCAGCCGCGATACGGTGGCGATCATCGGCGCGCCGAGGTCGCGACGGATGACGTTGCCTCCGAGCGGCAGCGGGAGTCCGCCCGTACGATCCGCCCACCATTCCCCGAGATCGACGACCTTCTTCAATCCATCGTCCGCATACGTGAGCTGCCCTTCGTGGATCAGAAGGCCTGCCTCGACCTCGCCCGCCACGACCGCTTCCTGAATGCGATCGAACGGCACGACGACGAACTCGAACTCGCGTTCGTAGAGCCGCAGCGCCAGGTACGCCGTCGTCAGCGTCCCGGGGATAGCGATCCGGCGTCCCCGGACCGCGGCCGGCCCGTCCTGGCGCGCGACGACGATCGGACCGTAGCGATCGCCCATGCTCGCGCCGTGCGGCAGCAGCGCGTAGCGATCCGCCAGATGCGCGTACGCGTGGAACGAGACCGCGCTGACCTCGTACCGTCCCTCGAACGCCGCCTGATTGAGCGTCTGGATGTCCGCCAGGACCTGTTCGACGACGATGTCACCCGTCGGCACGGCGCCGGACGCCAGGCCGTAGAACATGAAGGCATCGTCAGAGTCGGGACTGTGTGCAACGGTGATACGAGTCGCGGACATTCAGACAGTGTACTCCGATTTGGAATCGCGAATCCCTAATCGCTCATCTCGAATCCCCGATCCTGAATCCCCGATCGCGAATCGCATCCCCGATCCCGCATCCCGCATCCCGCACCCCGCGCCCCACACCCCGCGCCCCACACCCCGCGCCCCGCGCCCCGCACCCCGCACCCCGCACCTCGCACCCCGCGCCCCGCGCCCCGCGTTTCGGGAGTCAGGTCTGCGAACCTGACTCCGCGAGCGCCAGGTCGCCGAACAGGAATCCGTCGCGCTCGACGATACGTCCGCGGGTCACCGCGATCGGGTGCTCGAACATCGGGCCGGCGGTGACGCAGGTGTGGAACTCGCCGCGTTCGCCGCACGGGTCGACGGACGGCGGCAGCCTGCTGAGCAGCCCCTCGTCGAACGTGGCGCCGATCAGCGCGCGCGGCATGACGCGCGGGTCGAGGCAGACGATCGTGGCGCGGAGGCCGTCGGCCACCATGCGCGCCGCGAGCGACGCGGTCGGCTCGCCCCACAGCGGGAACAGCGGGGTCAGACCCGTGCCTTCGAGCCGCGTCTCGCGATACTGCCGCACATCCTCCAGGAACAGATCGCCGAACGCGACGTGCGTGAATCCGTCGGCGACCGCCTCGTCGACCGCGCGGCGCATCCTTTCTTCATAAACCGCGTTGGAGCAGGGCCAGGGCAGCGGCACGATCCGGAGCGGCAGGCCGGCGGCCGACGCCTGCGCGGCGAGCACCTCCTCGCGAACGCCATGCATCGAGACGCGTCCGGCGTCCACGTTGACGGACGTCAGCAGCGCGGCGACCGCGCCGGGATGGTCGCGCCGCAGCACGTGCAGCATCCACGCGCTGTCCTTCCCGCTGCTCCACGAGACGAGAATCTTCACCGGAACGCCTCGGGATGGAGCGCCCGCGCGAGCAGCTCCGTGCCCTCGAGCACGCGTGGGCCAGGGATGACGAGTCGATCGTCAGTCAGGAACTGCACCCGCTTCGCGCGAACCGCCGGGAGCGACGGCAGCGCGGCCCAGACGGCAATCTCCGCGTCGCGATCGCCCGGCGCGAGCGCGCTTTCGGCCGCGCGGATCTCGAGGATGACCTCGGGGCGGCGCGACAGAATGAGCTCCGTGGTGGCCTGAACTGATTCCTGACGCATGTCGGCGAAGACGTTGCGTCCACCCGCGGCCTCGAGCATGTCGTCGAGAAAGCCGACGCCCCCGCTCGCGTAGATGCCGCGCAGCGCCAGCCGCTCGCGTCCGAACACGAGCAGGGTGCGCGGCCGCGGCAGGCCGCGCAGCTTCGACCGGAGCGCCGACAACCCGTGCTCGATCCGGTCCGCCACCGCTCGCGCCTCGGCCGCATGTCCCGTGCGCGTGCCGACATCGCGAATGGTGCGCGTGACGCCCGCGAGTCCCGCGTGGCGGTAGTCGTACACGGCGATGTGCGCGCGCCCGAGCTGCGCGCGCAGATCGGTCTGGCTGCCGTAGGCGATCACGAGGTCCGGCTTCAACGACAGAATGCGCTCGAGATCCGGATCGAGCAGCGCGCCCACGCGCGGCAGCGATTTCACAGCGGGCGGGTACTGATCGAAGCTGCCGACGCCAACGACCTGAGGCCCCGCCCCAATCGCGAACAGCATTTCCGTCACAGCTGGAATCAGCGAGACGATTCGCCGCGGCCCGGGGGACGCCGGCTGCGCGGGTACGCGCACGACGGCCACGCCCAGCAGCACGACGAACCCGAGCAGCGCGCGGCGCGTGATTGCCTTCATTGGTGTCATCGGCTTCGCAGCAGCAGCCACAGGAAGAACGGACCGCCGATCAGCGCGGTGATGATGCCGACAGGCAGCTCGACCGGCGCCATCAGCGTTCGCGACAGCAGATCACAGCCGACCAGAAATGCGGCGCCGAACAGCGCGGACGCGGGGAGGACGATCCGATGATCCGAGCCGACGAGCAGCCGCACGAGATGCGGAATGACGATGCCGATGAACCCGATCGGCCCGCCGACGGCGACAGCGGCCCCGGTGGCCAGCGACGCGCTGAAAAAGGCGCCGCGATGCGCGCGGCCGACGTCGAGGCCGTGCGCCTCGGCGCTGTCCGGGCCGAGCGCGAGCAGGTTGAGCGGATGGGCGAGCCACGCAAAGGCCGCGAACGCGATCGCGGCGAGCGGCAGCGCGGCGACGATCGGCTGGAAGCTGCTGACGTCGAGATCCCCCATCAGCCAGCGCAGTGTGCGATACGTGTCCGCAAAGTCGGCGAAGTACTGCACGAACAGGATGAGCGCCGACAGGAACGCGTTCAGCGTGACGCCCGCCAGCAGCAGCACTTCGGTGGACAGACCCCGATGCCGCACCTGCGCGAGCGCGTAGACGATCGCGACGGCGGCGATCGATCCTGCGAGCGACGCGATCGGCACCGCGGGGATGCCGAGCAGGGCGATGGACCATTCGAACGTGATCGCGAGCATCGCGCCGAGCGCCGCCCCCGCCGACACGCCCAGCGTGAACGGCGTCGCCAGCGGATTGCGGAGCAGCCCCTGAAAGACGACGCCAGCCGCCGCGAGGGTGGCGCCGACGAACGCGCCCGCCAGCGTCCGCGGCAGCCGCGCGACGAAGAAAATCTGGGCGTCCGTGTTGTCGGCAAAGGGCACCGAGAAATCGAGCGCGCGGCGGAGGCTGATGTGCGTCGAGCCGACGAGGGGCGTGAGCACGATGGCCGCGAGGGCGAGGGCGCCGAAGCCGAGCATCGTGCGCCGCACCCGGCGCGCCACTGAGTAGGCGGGCGCCGGCGCCGCAACCGCCTCCTGCACGTCGGCGACCGTCGCGGGGAGATCGAGCCGCGCGTGTTCCTGGTCGAGCGCCTCGGGGAGATCGTACAACTCCCGCACGCGCTCGGGCGTCAGCACCGACGAAGGCGCGCCGCGGGCGAGCACCTGCCCGTCGCGCAGGAGGACGAGGTCGCGGCACAGCGACTCGGCGAACCGCAGGTCGTGCGTCGAGAGCACGATCGCGACGCCGTGCCGATCGTGCAGCGTTCGCAAAAGCGAGCCGATCTCGATCTGATACTTGAGGTCCAGCGACGCGGTCGGCTCGTCGAGCAGCAGAATCCCGGTCGGTGCGTCGGCCGGCCGCCCGCGCGCGGCGACCTGGGCCAGCGCCGACG
>DASSOM010000015.1:0-32682 GCA_035700625.1 Vicinamibacterales bacterium | reverse complement strand
TGCCGACGAGATCGAACTTGGCCACGATTTCGCGGGCAGCTTTCTCTTCCTCCACCTGCTCGGTGAGAAACCACTGCAGCTCGGCGACGGCGGCGAAGGCCTTTTCCTTGAAGGCGGTTTCGTACAGCGCGTCGATCTGCTTGCTGACGTCCTGCTCCTGCGCGAGCGCGCTGCGGAAGACGTCGGCGACGGAGGCGAACTTCTGGGCGGGCAGCTCGATCGGCCGGAGCTGCACCTCGCAATCGCGCGCCAGCAGGAAGTCGAACAGCTTCATCGCGTGCATGTTCTCTTCCTGACTCTGGAGCCGCAGCCACCGCGCGGCGCCTGTGAACTTCTGCCGCTCGCAGTACGCCGACATCGCCAGGTACGAGTAGGACGCGGTCAGCTCGGAGTTGATCTGCCGGTTGATGGCCTCTACGACATTCGCGTTCATCTCTACCTCCTCACCGCGTCTCGATCCCCGCGGCGGCGGAGACGGTGACTTTCTGTGTCTGCGACACGTCGCCGAACGAGAGCGTGACTTCGTAAACACCGGGGCGCACGAACTTGTTCCCCTCTCCGCCGTACGGCGTCAGGACGTCGCTCGACGGGCGCAGGTCCCACATGATGCGGTTCATGCCAGGCGTGCCGGCTTTGTGCAGGTTCGCGACGGGCACGCCGTCCGGTCCCTTGATCGCGATGTCGATCGACTTGCCGGTGAACGCCTTGACCCATACGTCAATCGCCGCGCCGAACGGCGGGTTGGCGCCGCGGAAGATGCCGGTGGATCCGGCGGAGTCGACCCAGCCGGGCAGCGGCTCGTACGCCTGCGCCGGCGCGATCGGGAACAGGTGTGCCGCCTCCGCCGCGATCGAGGGCGTGAGCTGCTCGAGCGCCGTGATGTCGTCGATGATGTAGAGGCTCCGGCCGTGCGTCGCGATCACGAGATCGTGCTCGCGCGGGTGGACGAGGATGTCGTCGACCGGCACCGTCGGCAGATTGCCGAGCGCCTGCCACGAGCCACCGCGATTGAAGCTGACGTAGAGTCCGCGCTCGGTGCCGGCGAACAGCAGATCCGGATTCGACGGGTCCTCGCGGATCACGCGCGCCGGCCAGTCCTTCGGCAGATCAGCGGCGATGCTCTGCCACGTCTTCCCTTTGTCGGCCGTCCGGTAGAGCAGCGGCGCGTAGTTGCCCGTCTGATACGCGCTCACCGCCAGATACGCGACGTTCGCGTCCTTGTGTCCCGGTTCGACGCGCCCGATCCACTGGCCCTTGGCGTCCGCCGGCAGCGACGCGGTCAGATCCGTCCACGTGCCGCCGTTGTCCTCCGTGACCCACAGCTTGCCGTCGTCCGTCCCCGCCCACAGCATGCCCGCCTTCACCGGCGACTCGGCCAGCGCAAAGACGACGCCGTACGTTTCCGCGCCGCTGCCGGTCGTCGTCGTCCGCTCGGGATTGTTCGTGGAGAGATCGGGACTGATCGTCTTCCAGCGCTCGCCGCGCTCGGTGAGCATGAAGACGTGATTGCCGCCGAGATAGAACGTCTTCGGATCGTGCACGCTGCGGATGAACGGCGAGTTCCAGTGGAAGCGGAACGCCGCCTGCCCCTCGGCCGGTTCCGGGCGGAGCTGCTTCGTCGCGCCGGTGACCATGTTCATGCGATGCGCGAAGCCGGACTGCGACTCCGCGTAGACGACGTCGTGATCCGCGGAATCGAAGAAGCAGTAGAAGCCGTCGCCTCCCTGGATGTTCATCCAGTCGGCGTTGACGATGCCGTCCTTCGAGGAGGTCTCGCTGGGGCCGACCCAGTTGAGATTGTCCTGGAGCCCGCCGCAGATGCGGTACGGCGTGCCGTCGTCCACCGCGATCCGGTAGAACTCGCCGAGCGCCATCGTCGCGAGATGATCCCACTTCGCGCCGCGGTCGTACGACTGGTAGACGCCGCCATCGGTGCCGAGCAGCACGCGCTCGGGCGTGCGCGGATCGATCGCGAGCGCGTGGCAGTCGGAGTGCACGTTCTTGAAACGATCCTCACGCCACGTCCTGCCGCCGTCCTCCGACACGTGGAGCATGAAGCCGAGGACGTACACCTTCTTGTCGTCCTGCGGATCGACGCGGATCTGGCTGAAGTAGAACGGGCGCGGATCGAGATTGCTCTGACGCGTCCACGTGCTGCCGCCGTCCTCGCTCCTGAACACCCCGCCGCTCTTGCTCGTCACGTCGTCGATGTTCGACGTGCCGCCCGTGAAGCTCTGGACGATCGCGTAGACGATCTTCGGGTTCTTCGGATAGATCGTCAGGCCGATGCGGCCGGTCTGCGCGGGGAGGCCGTTCGTCAGCTTCTGCCAGGTTGCGCCGCCGTCCGTGCTGCGGAAGATGCCGCCCAAATCCTTGCCGTCCGTCGCTTCGGGTCCGGCCGCGAACGACCACGGCGTGCGCCGCCGCGCGTAGAGTGCCGCGTAGACCGTCTGCGGGTTCGCGGGATCGATCGCGACGTCGCCGGCGCCCACGATGTCCTTCGCCGAGTCTGCCTGCAGCACCGCCGTCCACGTCTTGCCGGCATCGGTGGTCTTGTAGAGGCCGCGCTCGGCGGACGAACTCCACAAATCCCCCACGACCGCCACAAACGCGGTATCCGGATTGGTGGGGTGCACGACGATGCGGGCGATGGCGCGGGAGTGTTCGAGGCCGACGTGCGTCCACGTGGCGCCGGCGTCCGTGGAGCGGTACACGCCGTTGCCCCAGCCGGAGCTGTTGCGATCGTTCGCCTCGCCGGTTCCGAGCCAGACGACCTTCGGGTTCGACGGTGCGACGGCGACTGCGCCGGTCGAGACGATCGCCTCCTTCGCCGTGACGGCGTTGAACGACGCGCCGTTGTCGGTCGTCTTCATCAGCCCGCCGTGGGCGGTGGCGACGTAAAAAGTCCACGGCGTGGACGGGTCGTAGGCGATGTCAGAGATTCGCCCGCCCATGATCGCGGGCCCGAGCGCGCGCGCGGAGATGCCCTGGAGCATTGCCGGCGTGACCGTCACGCCCGACGGCTTGTCCGGGGCCGCCGGCCGCGTCTGACGTGTCTGGGCGAAGACGGTGAGGGGCAGAACGGCGATGAAGGAAAGCAAGCGGGCGGTTCGGAGCATCCGGATATTGTAGTCGGGCTCCATCGCTCGGATAAGATCGGCCACCGATGCTCAAGTCAGCTCCGTGGCCGATGGCGGTGCTCGGAACACTGCTGACGATGACCGCCTGTGCGCCGGGGCGGCCCGCGTCGCCGTCGGTCGGAACCCGCGCGCGCGTCGAGCAGGTGTTCTCCATCCTGCCGCACACGCCGTTTCCCGCGCTCGACGGCGCGGCGTTTGGCGGCGTCTCGGGGCTGACGGTCGATCCCGATCGCGGTGAGCTGATCGGCGTGTCGGACGATCGCGAGGATACGCGTGTGTTCCGGCTGCGTGTCACGGAGCGGCCGTTCAGCGTCGAGCCGGTCGGTGTGATCCGCCTGGAGCATGCGGACGGCGCGCCGGCGGACACCGATGCCGAAGGGATCGCGCGACTCCCGAATGGGCACCTGCTGATTTCCACCGAAGGCATCGGCACGCGTGAGCCGCGACAGCCGGCGGTAATCCTCGAATACAGCGGTGACGGCCGCTTCGTGCGTCGGCTTCCGGTGCCCGCGACGTTCGGGTCGACGCCGACGGGCCCGCTGGTGCACGGCACGCGCAGCAACGAGGGTTTCGAGGGGCTGACGCTGACCTCAGACGGCGATCATCTCTTCACGGGCGCCGAGTCGCCGCTGGCGCAGGACGGCCCGTCGCCGACGTTCGGCGCCGGGGGCCGCACGCGCCTTCTCGAGTACGTCCGCAACGGCGATTGGTTCGTCCCCGCGCGCCAGTTCGCGTACGACCTCGAGGCGCTGCCGGACGTCTCATTTCCGCCCGCGTTGGCGATCAACGGTCTGGTGGAACTCATCGCGATCGATGCGACGCACCTGCTCGCGCTCGAGCGCGCCTTCGTCGGCGATCGGAGCGGCAAGAGCAACGGCGTGAACCGCGCGCGGCTCTATCGCGTGGATCTCACGTCCGCGACCGACGTGTCGGGTCTCGAGTCATTGAAAGGGCACACCGAGGTCGTCGCCGCCGCCAAGACGCTCGTCCTCGATCTCGATCCGTCCGCCGATCCGACGGCGCTCGCCTGGATGGACAACTTCGAAGGGATGGCGTTCTGGAAGGACGCGCTCCTCATCGTCAGCGACGACAACTTCAACCACACGCAGCGTACGTGGTTCCTCGAGATAAAGAGTCAGCGCAGCCTGGCCACACGATGATCCGGCGCATGCGTTATTTCCCGGAGGTCATCGTGATCGGCGGGAGCTTCTTCTCCGCGGCGATCCGGTTGATCTGCGGCAGCGATTTCGAGATGAAGGCATCGAACTCCGTGCGCACGTCGGTCAGCTCCTTCGTGAGCGCCTCGATGGCGGCGAGCTGATAGTCGGCGGGCCGCCCCTCGTAGAAGACGAGCGCTCCGTAGAGATCCGAGACGCGCTCGCGAATCCGCTCCTCGCCGGTGATCGCACCCCCTTCGCGCGTCGCGACGATCTTCTTGCGGAGAGCGTCGGCCTGTTCGTCGAACGGCGAGAGTGTCTTTCTCGCCGGATCGTTCTCGGACAACTTGGCGATGCGGCCGCGCAGTTCGCCTCGGAATCCGGCGATCCGCTCCACCAGGTCGGTCATCTCGCCGAACAGCGCGTGCACGCGCATCGCCGCGTCGAAGTTCTTCTGCCGATCCTCGACCGTGTAGTCCGCTCGGGGATCCAGGACGACCGTCAGCTTCGTCGTGTAGACCTGCTTCCCCTTCGTCAGCTTCACCGTGTACTCGCCTGGCACCACGCGTGGTCCGACGGTCGCGGCCCCGGCGATCGTCGCGGCCGGCGGCACGCGGGGCGGCGCCACGCGCATCGACCAGGTGACGCGGTTGAGCCCCCGCCGGGCGCTGCCCGCGAACTCCTCCAGCTTCTTCCCCTGCGCGTCGAACACCTCCAGCTTGAGGTCGCCGAACAGGTGCCGGCTGCGCTGGTAGTACGTGATGACCGCATCATTTTCGCGGGACGGACCGAAGAACGTGGCGTCCCCTTCGGGCCATCCCGCGGATCCGGAGATGCGCTGCGGCGACGGACGACCGCTGATGAGCACCGCTTCCTGCGTGAGCACATCGGTCGAGAGCGTCCGCAGCGGCGTGATGTCGTCGACGATCCAGATGCCGCGGCCGTGCGTCGCGACGACGAGATCCGCTTCGCGCGGATGGACGACGAGATCGCGGACGGCGACGTCGGGGAAGCTGCCCCCTTTGTACTGCGCCCACCGGGCGCCGCCGTCGACGCTGATCCACAAGCCGAACTCGGTGCCGGCGAAGAGCAGCGCGGGATTTTCGACATCCTCGCGAATGACGTGTGCGTATCCGCGGACACCCTTGTCCGGATCGATGATGCGCGTCCACGTTCGGCCGTAGTCCGACGTGCGGTACACGTACGGCGCCATGTCGCCGAAGGTGTGCCGGTCGAAGGCCGCGTAGGCGACGCCTTCCTCGAAGCGGCCCGCTTCGACCCACGAGACCCAGGAGGCTTTCGGCAGGCCGGGCACGTTGCCGGCGACGTTCGTCCAGGTCTTGCCGGCGTCACGCGTGATCTGCAGGTTGCCGTCGTCGGTGCCCACCCAGATGATCGAGCCGTTGCGCGGAGATTCGCTGATCGAATAGATCGTGGTGTGCATCTCGGCGGCGGAATTGTCGACGGTGACACCGCCCGATTCTTCCTGCTTCTGCTTCTCCGGATCGTTGGTCGTGAGATCCGGCGAGATGCGATCCCAGCTCTGCCCGTGGTCGCGCGAGCGGAAGAGGAACTGCGCGCCGATGTAGATCGTGCCCTTCTCGTTCGGGCTCATGTGAATGGGCGTGTTCCAGTTGAAGCGCAGCTTCTCGCCCGCGTTCGGACGCGGCTTGATGGAGCGCAGCTCGCGCGTCTGCTTGTTGAACCGGAACAGTTCGCCGCCCTGCGATTCCGCGTAGATGTAGTTCGCATCGGCGGGGTCGGCGAACATCCAGAACCCGTCTCCGGCGGGGATGACGTCCCACTGCGAGTTCGGCACGCCGCCCGGAAACGACGAGGGGCCCCACCAGACGCTGTTGTCCTGAAGGCCGCCGTAGACGTTGTACGGATCGGCCATGTCGACGCTGACGTGATAGAACTGCGAGACCGGCAGGTTGTCCGCCTTCCACCAGCGCGCGCCACCGTCGTACGAGTACCAGACACCGCCGTCATCGCCGGCGATGAGATGGTTGGTATTCGCCGGGTTGATCCAGACGTCGTGGAAGTCGCCGTGCGCCCCGTTGGCGATCGGGCTGAAGCTGCGGCCGCCGTCGGTGCTCATGATGAGCGTGAGGTTCGGCTTGAACAGGCGGTTCTCGTTCTTCGGATCGACGATCAGATTCGCGAAGTAGAACGGACGCCAGACCATGTTCTGGCTGCGGTCCAGCTCCTGCCACGTCTTGCCGCCGTCATCCGACCGGAAGAGCGCGCTTCTGACCGACTCGATGAACGCATAGACGACCGACGGCTTCGAGGGCGCGACGGTCACGGCAATGCGCCCCCAGGGTTTGGCCGGCAGCCCGGTGGCCGATCTGGCATCGAGCTCGTGCCACGTGGCGCCGCGATCGGTCGTCGTGAACAATCCGCTGCCGCTCGCCGCCTCCGGGCCGTTCCCCCCGGAGCGGAAATTCCATCCCGTCCGGCGGAAATCCCACAGGCCGGCGAACAGCGTGCCCGGTGACTGCGGATTCAACGACATCATGCCGCAACCGGTGGACGCGTTCGCGCCCTTGAGGATCTGTTGCCACGTCCTGCCGCCGTCCGTCGTCTTGTACACGCCGCGTTCGCCGCCGTCGCTCCACAGCGGACCGGGAGCGCAGACGTAGACCGTGTCGGAGTTCGAGGGATCGACGATGATCTTCGCGATGCGCTCGGTGTGATCGAGCCCGACGTGCGTCCACGTCTGCCCGCCGTCGGTGGATTTGAAGACACCTTCGCCCACCGACACGCTGTTGCGCGTCCACGGCTCGCCGGTGCCCACCCACACGGTCTGGTGATTCGACGGATCGATCGCAATCGCGCCGATTGACTGGGCCGGCTGCTCGTCGAACACCGGTTTGTACGTGGTGCCGCCGTTGGTCGACTTCCACACGCCTCCGCTGGCGGACCCGACGTACACCGTCACCCGGCCGTTTTCGTCGACCGCGTCGATGGCGGCGATTCGGCCGCTCATGCGCGCGGATCCGATGTTGCGCGCGCCAAGTCCCGAAATCGTGTGCGAATCGAAGACCGGCGGCTTCTGCGGCTGCGCGTCGGCGGGAACACTGGCCAGCGCAGCGGCCAGAACGACGGGAATCACGATGCGCGTCATCGGCCCTGCCCCTTTGGAAACGCGAACCTGCCATCCTCGATGGGCACGTTCACCTCGACCTTCGTGATCCGCAGCTTCTGCGTGTTCGGATTGCCCTTCTGGCCCATCTCGAACAGGAACGGCACCACCAGGCCGTCCACCGTCTCGTAGTTGCCGAGATCGGTGCGCGTCTCGACTTCCGCGCCGCGCACCTTCCGGATGTCCTCGATGCGGATTTCCAGATAGTGCTCGGCGTCCAGATACATGTAGCTGATGTCGCCGTTGCGCCGGGTGACCCGGATCTTGTGGGCGTCGGTGCCGTCGACCGACTCGATCCCGAGGTATTCGACCTTGTGGCCCTTCTCGCGCCAGTTCACGAGCGGCCCTTCGATGTCGGCGCTTTCGATCAGGCTCTTGATGTCGTCTTCCGAGACCCGCTCCGGATCGCGGCGGCCGCCGAAGGGCATGAGCTGCCAGCCGGTCGTGCCGTCCCACGCCTGGATGCCCGTCATCCCCTGGATCGTGAACTCGGACCGGACCATCGCGGGCCGCTTGTTTTCCTGCAGCGTGGCGATCTCGGTGCCGTTGGAGTTGACCACCCCGGCCACCCGCATGGTCGTCACCTTGGACCAGCGTTCCATCCCACCGCGCGCCTCGATGTTCTTCGCGATCACCTCGTCCAGCTCGCCTTCAGGCGGCAGGCCACGGGCGCCAACGAAATGACCATGGACCGCAACGCCGACGAGCAGCGCCAGAACGACACGCACACCAGGCATGGGCAGACTCCGCGAGATTAGACGATGTGAGACGGAGACGGACCCATACTAGTTCCGTCGAGAGGAAGCGGTCCGGCTTATTTTTGCGAGTTCCCGCCCAGGGCCCGCTCGATGCCTCCCACGCGGAACCAGCGATAGCCGTACGGTTCGAGTTCCACGTGATGCCGCCCATGCGGATCGGGGGCGCTGTGGTCGTGTGACAGGAGGTTGACGAGCGGCAGCTTGTCAGCCCCTTTCGGGCGCAGGGTGATGGCGCGCGGGCGCTCGCTGAAGTTGTGGACCGCGACCGTCGATCGGCCGTTCCAGTCGTACTGCATCGCCAGGACGGATGGCGTGCGCACCTTCAGAATCTTCCAGTCGCCCCAGCTGATCTCCGGCGTCTCGCGCCGCATCCGGATCACGCGCTCCATCCAGTTCAGGAGCGAACCCGGGTCGCGGCGCTGCTCGGCGACGTTGACCTTCGCGTAGCCGTAGATCGGATCGTCGATGACCGGCACGCAGGGGCGGCGCGCCGTGGTGAAGCCGCCGTGCCGCTCGGCCGACCACTGCATCGGCGTGCGCGCGCATTCGCGTTCGGGCAGATCGAGGTTGTCTCCCATGCCGATCTCGTCGCCGTAGCGGAGCACCGGCGTGCCGGGCAGCGTGAACATCACGCTGTAGGCGAGCTCGATCAGGCGGCGGTCGTTGTTCAGCATCGGCGCGAGGCGCCGGCGGATGCCGCGGTTGTACAACTGCATGTGCGGCTCCGGGCCGAACGCTTCGAAGACGCGCTGCCGCTGGCGGTCGGTCAGACGTCCGAGATCCAGCTCGTCGTGGCTGCGCAGGAATTGTCCCCACTGCGCCGCGGCCGGACGCCGGTACGTCGCCTCGACCGCGTCGGCGAGTTCTGACGTCTCTCCCGTCGCGAGCGCGAGGAAGATGCGCTGGTTCACCCAGAAGTTCATCATCATCTGCAGCCGGTCGCCGCGGTCGCCGAAGTACTCCATGCTCTCGCCGGGCGGCACGTTCGCTTCGGCGAGCAGGATCGCGTCGCGGCAGCGCCACTGCAGGAAGTCGCGCATCTCGTGCAGCAGCTCGTAGTCCTTCACCGCGGCGACGCCGGCCCCCTTGCGTGAGATGAAGAACGGGACCGCATCGAGCCGGAAGCCGGAGACGCCGAGCTCCAGCCAGTAGCCCATGATGCGCATCAGTTCCGCTTTCACGGCAGGACGATGCGCGTCGAGATCCGGCTGGAAGTCGTAGAAGCGGTGAAAGTAGTACTCGCCCGCGACCGGGTCCCGCGTCCACGTGGACTTCTGCACGCCGGGAAACACCATCCCCTTGTCCCAGTCCTTGGGACGTTTCTTCGACCACACGTACCAATCGCGATACGGCGACTTCGGATCGCGCCGCGCCGCCTGGAACCACGGATGGCGGTCCGACGTGTGATTCGGGACGAAGTCGACGATGACGCGGAGGCCGAGCTGCTGGGCGTGGTTGATGAACTCGACGAAGTCGCCCGGCGTGCCGTGCTTCGGATGCACGCCGTAGTAATCGCTGATGTCATACCCGTCGTCTTTTTTTGGCGACGGATAGAAGGGCTGCAGCCAGATGCACGTGGCCCCCATGCCGGCGATGTAGTCGAGCCGGTCGGTGAGGCCGATGAAATCGCCGACGCCGTCGCCGTTCGAGTCGAGAAACGTCCGCACGTCGACGGTGTAGATGATGCCGTTCTTGTACCAGAGGTCGTGAATCATGGCTGGCCCGCGAAGGAGCAAGCGGGATGCCGGGTCGGAGGTTGGATGTTGGATGTCGGAGGTGACGTACGGGGGTGGAAGTCGGAGGTCCGAGGTTGGATGTCGGAGGTGACGTACGGGGTGAAAGTCGAGGGGTCGGGGTGGGGTCGAGAGGAACTCGGCGATGCGCCGATCCCCGACTTCGTTCCCAGCCCTGACTTGCCGCGTCACATCCGACCTTCGACGGTGGGCGCCTTAACGAATCAACATCGCGACAAGGACAGCCAGCATTACCGAAGCACCACCAACGGATGCGCCCAGGCGCGAAAGTCGTTCGCGGCGCATGCCATACAACAGGCGCCGCACGCTTCCCAGCAGCTGCACGCATTCGCGCGCCGCCTCAGCCGTCACGAATCGGAGCCTCACAGACACCTCGAGCTGGGTGTCGAGTTCGGCGCTCGACCCCAGCGCCGTGTTGATGTACCGCAGGCTCCATTTTCCCGTTTGCATGGCCTGCCCTTCGGCGACATTCGACGGAATGGACACAGCCGCGCGACGCATCTGCGACACGAGTCCATACCGCTCGCCGTCTGGAAAATCGGCGGTGAGAACGTACGTCAATTCGACCAGCCGCATTCCCAACTGCCAGGTCTCGAGGTCACGAAACGTTTTGATGTGCGACATGCTCGTCCTCGCAATGTTTGCCACGTGTGCTGCCGCTCAACGTGGCAGTTTCTGCAACGCCGACCGCGAAATCCCTTGAAATCGCGAGGCCGGCACAACCGAAGGAGCAATGTCGCCGCCCGGTTCCCGATCGTTCAGCGAGTCGCCGTCCACTTCGCGCGGCCTATCGATTTCCACCCGGTACGTCACCTCCGACCTCCAACATCCGACATCTAACCCAGCCCCAAATACCAGCACTTGCATGCCTATCATCACAGGTATACGATCACCGCTATGTCCACCGACCGCACCAGCATCGACCTCCTTCAGGGCACCCTCGCCACGCTCATCCTCAAATCCCTGAGCTGGGGGCCGCTGCATGGCTACGGCATCGCCCGCTGGATCGAGGAGGTCACCGGCGACGACCTCCTCGTCGAAGAGGGCTCGCTCTATCCCGCGCTCCACCGCCTCGAGGCGCGCGGGCTGGTGACGTCGGAGTGGACGCGCTCGGGGACCAACCGGCGCGTGCGCACCTACACGCTGACGGAAGACGGACGCCGCCAGCTCCGCGCCGAGACGACGAGATGGGGACGGTTCTCAGCGGCGGTGTCGCGCGCGCTCGAGGCGCGGCGGCCGAGGACGGCGTGAGCGATCCCCACCGCGAGCGCCGCTTCTGGCGTCCCGACATCCGCCAGGATGTGGACGACGAGCTGGCCTTTCATCTGGAGATGCGCGAGCACGACTTTCAGTCGCGCGGACTCGCGCCGGCGGACGCCCGCGCCGAGGCCGAGCGGCGATTCGGCGACCGGCGCCGCATCGGCGCCGAGTGCCGGGCCATCGACGAACGCGCGGCGCGCGAACGGAGGCGCGCAGGCATGCTGACCGACTTCATTCAGGACTCGGGTTACGCGCTGCGATCGCTGCGCCGAAGCCCCGGCTTCGCCCTCGTCGCGATCGTCACGCTCGCGCTCGGCATCGGCGCCAGCGCCGCCATCTTCTCCGTCGTCCAGCAGGTGCTGCTGCGGCGGCTGCCCTATCCCGCGCCCGATCGGCTGGTCGACCTGACGGAAGTGCGCGCGGGGCGGCACATCACGATGTCGCCGGTGAACTTCATGGACTGGCGCGACGGCAATCGGAGCCTGGAAGGAACTGCCGCCTACCAGCGGCAGGTGCTCACGCTCACCGCGCCCGGCGACGAGCCGGAGCGCGTGGACGCCGTGGCCGCGGAAGCGCAGCTCTTTCCCGTGCTCGGCGTGAGGCCCGCTGCCGGACGCGTGTTCACGCCCGAGGAGGCGGTGATCGGCGGACCGAAGGTCGCCGTGCTCGGCGACGCGCTGTGGCAGCGCCGGTTCGGCCGTGATCCGTCGATCGTCGGTCGCACGATCGCGCTCGAGGGCGCGTCGTACACCGTCGTCGGTGTGATGCCCGCGGGATTCGATTTTCCAGACGCGGCGCAGCTCTGGGTGCCGCTGCGGTTCGCGGCCGACGAGCTGACGCCGAATCAGCGCGGCGCCCACTACATCCGCGCGATCGGACGGATGAAGGCGGGCATCACGCTCGCGCAGACCCGTGGCGATCTCGACGCCATCGAGCAGCGGATCAAAGCGCAGTTTCCCGACAAGCTGGAGGGCTACTCGGCGGGCGTGCGGCCGATGCTCGACTCGCTCGTTGGAACGGTCAGGCGTCCGCTGCTCGTGCTGCTCGGCGCAGTGCTGTTCCTCCTGCTCATCGCGTGCGTCAACGTGTCGAACCTCCTGCTGTCGCGCGCGACGACGAGGACCGGGGAAGTGGCGGTCCGGTCGGCGCTGGGCGCGAGCCGCGGACGGATCGTGCGGCAGCTGCTGACCGAGAGCGTCGCGCTCGCGGTGGCGGGAGGCGTCGCGGGACTTGCGCTCGCGGTGTGGGGCCTGCGGATGCTGCAGACGCTGCTGCCAGAGGATCTGCCGCGCGGCGGCGTGCTTGGCGTCGACACCGGCGTGCTGCTGTTCGCGATCGGCTTGTCGGTCCTCGCAGGCGTGTGCTTCGGCGCCGCGCCGGCGGTCGTCGCGTCGCGCCCCGATCTCGCCGCGTTTCTCAAGGACATGCGGCGCGGCTCGGGCGAAGGCGGCGGCCGGCGGTTGCGGCAGGCGCTCGTCGCGATCGAGCTGGCGCTCGCGCTCGTGCTGCTCGCGGGCGCGGGGCTCGCGATGCGGAGCTTCGATCGGCTCAGCCGCGTCGATCCGGGATTCGACGCGTCCGCGAACGTGCTGACGTTCTCGATTCAGCTCCCGTCGGCGCGGTACGAGTCGGCGGCGGCCTGCGTCCGCTTCTTCCAGGATTTCCGCGAGCGTCTGCTGCAGCCGGGTGTGCAGTCCGCCGGCGCGATTCTGTTCGGTCCGCTTTCGGACAAAGGATTTGGCGGAACCTTCACCATCTTCGGCCGCGCGCCGGGCAGCGACGAAGGCAACGCGCAGGTGCGTCCGATCACGCCCGGCTACTTCGAGACGCTCGGCATCCCGCTGCTCGCCGGCCGGACGATCGACGATCGCGATCGTGCTGGCGGCGTGGGCGTCGCGGTCGTCAGCGAGACGGCGGCGCGGCAGTACTGGCCGAACGAAAACCCGATCGGCAAGCGTATCCGCATTCACGTCAGCATGGGCACCAAGGAGACGGAGCGCGAGATCGTCGGCGTCGTCCGCGACGTGCGCGCGTACGGGCTGCAAGAGGAGATCGGCCCGATGATCTACGTCCCCGTGGCGCAGTACGCCTCGGATGCGATGACGTTCGTCGTGCGGACCGCCGGCGATCCGCTGTCGGCGCTGACGCTCGTGAAAGCGCAGCTGCGCGCGGTGGACGACGGGGTGGCGCTCAGCGAAGTGCGTCCGCTCGACGATCTCGTCGCGGCGTCGATCTCGGAGTCGCGGTTCCGCACGATCGTCCTCGGACTGTTCGCGTCCGTGTCGCTCGTCCTTGCCGCGGTCGGCCTCTACGGCGTCATGGCGTTCTCGGTCAATCAGCGCCGCAGCGAACTCGGGATCCGCATGGCGCTCGGCGCGCACCCACGCGACGTGCTCCGTCTGGTGTTCCGCCAGGGACTGTTGCCGGTCGCGTTCGGCGTTGCCGCGGGGCTCGTCGGCGCGATCGCGATCACGCGCGTCATGCGATCGCTGCTGTTCGGCGTCGACGCCTTCGATCCGCTGACGTTCGCGGCCGTCGCGTGCGTGCTCGTGTCGGTCGCGGCACTCGCGTGCTACGTCCCCGCGCGGCGGGCGACGAGCGTGGATCCGGTCGGCGTGCTGCGGTGAAGTTGGATGTCGGATGTTGGATGTCGGAGGTGACGCGAGGCCGGGGCGTGGCGACGCCGGCAGCGGCACGCGTGAGCCCGGGGCGTCGCTCGACGGCTCCCGCCGACACCGCGCGGTAAAACCGGCCTCCGGCGGGTGCGCTGACGATACCGCGTCGGCTGTGGTAATCCGAGGCGCTTGATCACGATTGAAGCGGCGCTTGGGTGATGCGGTCGCTGTCCGCAAATATGGCGCCGACGCGGCCGGAGCGCCTGCGGCCGGTTTTGTCTGCTTGCGTGTGTCGCGCGGGTCGGAGGTCGCTCGCCGAGCGACCCCCCGGGCCCCCGCGCCCCGCACCCGCACCCGCACCTCGCCCCTCGCCCCTCGACCTCGCCCCTCGACCCTCGCGTCCCGCCCCTCGCCCCTCGCCCCTCGCCCCTCGCTCCTCGAACCTCGCTCCTCGCTACTCGCACCTCGCGTATCCTCTTGCCGGAGGTGCGTCTGTGCTGCGGATCCTCTCCGTCGTGGCTTTCATCGTCATGGTTGTCGGGATCGTGTGGCAGTTCTACGCGGGCGCGCTGTTCGGGCCGTCGCCGGCCGGGATTGCGGTGCAGGTGCTCGCGGTCGCGCTGATGCTGTGGGCGCGGCTCACGTTCGGGAAGCGCAGTTTTCATGCAGCCGCGAATCCGACCGACGGCGGGATCGTGACGAGCGGGCCGTATGCCTTCGTCCGGCATCCTATCTACGCGGCCGCGATCTACTTCGTGTGGGCCGGTGCGCTGCAGCATCGGACCGCCGCAGCGTTCGGTGGCGCGTCGCTCGTGACCATCGGCGGCATCATGCGAATGTTGCTCGAGGAGCGGCTTCTGGTGTCGCGCTATCCCGCCTATCGCGCGTACATGGGACGCGTGCGGCGGGTCGTGCCGTTCATCGTGTGAGAGCGCTGGGCGGATTATGCAGCGGTCGGTCGCCGCGGCTGCTATGCGGCGCGATCTGCGCACATCCGACGCGAGATGCAGAGTACGGGACGCGTCAGGGGACAAAATCGGCCGCAGGCGCCTCCGGCCGCGTCGGCGCTGTATTTGCGGACAGCGACGGCATTACCCGAGCGCCGCTTCAATCGTGATCAAGCGCCGCGGATCACCATCAGCCGACGCGGTCATCGCCAGGACACCCGCCGGAGGCCGGTTTTGCCGCGCGGTGTCGGCGGGAGCCGCGGAGCGACGCCCCGGGCCCACGCGTCCCTCTCATCTGGCCAACCTCGCTTGGGCGCGCTACGGCTTCGGTCCCGCGTCCTCCTGCAGCAGGCAGATGAACTCGCCGAGCACCATCGCGGTGGCGCCCCACACCTGGTGCCCGAGGAGATCGAAGTAGGGATACTCGACCGCGATCCCCTCGCGCAGGCGCACGCCGCGGCGGATGCGTGAGGCGTCGGTGAGATCGTCGATCGATACTTCGAGGACGGCTTCGACTTCGTCCGCCGCGAGGCGGAAGGACGGCGGCTCGTCGGTGACGCCGACGACCGGGTGCAGCGTGAATCCGCTGACGAGCACGTGCACGGGCGTGAGCTCGCCGAGCACGCGCACCCGCGACGGGTCGATGCCGATCTCCTCCTCCGCCTCGCGCAGCGCAGCGCCAGCGAGCGACTCGCCCGGATTTGTCGCGCCGCCGGGCAGACTGATCTGTCCCGCGTGCAGCCGCAGTCCGCTCGCGCGAATGGTCAGCGGCATCAGCACCGTGGAGGCGCCGGGGTAGAGGAGCAGCAGCGCGGCCGCCGCGCGAGTGCCTTCGGGAATGTGCCCGGGCGTCCACCCCCGCCGCGGCGGCACCGGCGCGAACCGCAGTTGCGCCTGCAGCCCCGGGAGCGTCTCCCCCAGCTTCGTGCGCAGCGTTCCTTCAAGCTCGGGGAGGCGCATCGAAACCCACCCGTTCAATAAATCCGATCGGCCAACAACCCCACCGCCAAACCATACGCATGCGCGCAGTTGTAATCGAGCAGCGCGTCGTAGTTCGGATAGACGAGAAAATTGCGCTTGCCGGCGGGGACGAGCGACGCCTCGATCGTGGACGAGGGGACGCGGGCGCCCGACATCGTGCGCAGGCCGAGGGCGCGCCAGCGGGTGAGCGGCAGCGCGACGGTCATTTCGCGCTCCGCCTGGCAGCCGCGCGTCCGCAGCGGCGCGACCGCCTCGCGCCGTTCGGGCGTGAACGTCTTCGGCACCTTCACTTCGCGCCCCCAGCGGACCCCTTCGTCCCAGCCGTTCGTCTTCAGGTAGTAGGCAATCGACGCGAAGACATCCGGCAGCGACGTCCAGATGTCGCGCCGGCCGTCCTTGTCGAAGTCCTGCGCGTACTGCAGGAAGCTGGACGGCATGAACTGCGGCTGACCGATGGCGCCGGCCCAGGAGCCGCGCATCGCGTCCGGCTCGACGTCGCCGCTGTCGAGGATGCGGAGCGCGGCGAACAGCTCCTCGCGGAACATGTCGGCGCGGCGCGGATCGTAGGCGAGCGTCGCCAGCGCCTGGATCGTGGGACGGACGCCGCTGAACCGGCCGAAGTTCGACTCGAGTCCCCAGACGGCCACGATGACGCCGGCCGGCACGTCGTACTGGGCGCTCACGCGCATCAGCAGCGGCCGGTGCTCGCGGGCGAGCCGCTGCGCCGTCCGAATCGTCCCCTTCGTCAATCGTCGATCGAGGTACTGACCGAGCGTGAGTACCAGCTCCGCCTGCGTGCGATCGCGGTGGACGACGGTCGGCGCCGGTTCCAGGTCCTTCAGCGCGCTGTCCACCGTCGCCTGCGAAATGCCGCGCGCGAGCGCGTCGGCGCGCAGCGCGACCAGCCACTCGTCGAACGTCTGCGACGGCGGCGGCGACGGGGTGACGACGGGAAGTTGTGAGGAGAGCGCAAGGATGATGCAGGTGAGCCACAGACGCATCGTTTGTATTATCGGCTAATTCTGTGTTCTTCTGTGTTCTTCTGTGGCTGACTACCCTCGTTTGGACGAATCCGTGGCCGCGCGGCTGCTCGACACCGTCCGCGGCTGCACGTTCGACGACTTCCTGCTCGCGCCGCAGCATTCGATCGTGGAGCGGCGTGATCCGGCCGTGATCGATCTCTCGTGCCGCCTCTCGCAGCGGATCGTGCTGCGGCGGCCGATCGTGTCGGCCAACATGGATACGGTCACGCGTGCGCCGATGGCGATCGTCCAGGCGGAGGAAGGGGGCATCGGGATCATCGACCGCGGCTTCCGTCCCGGCGACATCCAGCCGCAGGTGCGCGAGGTCGAGATCGTCAAGCGGCGGCAGCACGGCGTCATCGCGGATCCGTACAGCATCGCGCCGGACGCGCCGCTGGACGAGGCGGCGGCGATGATGGCGCGCTCCCGCGTCGGCACGCTCGTCGTCGTGGACGAGACGGGGCGGCTGCGCGGCCTGTTGACGGAGCGCGACCTGCGATTTGCGGGCCGTCCGGGCGCGCGCGTCGCCGATCGCATGACGCCGCTCGATCGACTCGTCGTCCATCACGGGCCGATCGAGGCGGCCGATGCCGAGCGGCTGATGGTGGAGCGGAAGATCAAGAAGCTGCCGCTGGTGGACGCGGACGGCCGGCTGACGGGGCTCATCACCGCGAAGGATTTGCTGCGGCAGAAACAGCTGCCGTTTGCGACGCGTGACGACCGCGGCCGGCTGCGCGTGGGGGCCGCCCTCGGCGCGACGGGGGACTACCTGGAGCGCGCGGTCGAGCTGATCAAGGCGGGTGCGGACGTCCTCGTCATCGACATCGCGCACGGGCACTCAATCGTGATGGACCGCGCGATCGCGCGCGTGCGCGAGCGCTGCGGCGACGTCGAGCTCATTGCGGGCAACGTGGGCACGGCGGAGGGCACGCGCTTCCTGCTCGACCGCGGCGTCAACGGCATCAAGGTGGGCATCGGCCCGGGCGGCGGCTGCACGACGCGCATGACGACGAGCTTCGGCGTGCCGCAGGCGCAGGCGCTGGTGGAGTGCCGCGCCGCGATCGCCGGCTCGGGCGTGCCGCTGATTGCGGACGGCGGCATCCGCCGTCACGGGGCGCTGATGCTGGCGCTGCTGTTCGGCGGCGACAGCGCGATGCTGGGCAGTGCGTTTGCCGGCACGCGCGAGACGCCGGGAGAGATCGTGCACAAGTCGGTGCTGCTGCCGGAATCACAAAAGACGGTCAAGGTACCCTTCAAGGTGCTGCGCGGGATGGCGTCGCTCGAGGCCATCCGCGATCGCCTCGACGTCGAGGACGCCGATCGCGTCGAGCTCGAGGCAATTGGCGCGGAGGGGACCGAGGTGAGCGTCCCCGCGCGCGGCTCGGCGCGGACGATCGTGCGCGACATGTTGAAGCATCTGTGTTCGTCGATCAGCTACGGCGGCGCCTCGTCGCTCACGGATTTGCGCGAGCGGTTCTGGCGCGATCCGTCGCGGTATCTGATCAAGTTGTCGGAGTCGTCGCGGAGAGAGTCGTACGAGCGATGAAGTCGGATGTCGGAGGTTGTCTGATTCGCCTCCGGGATCCAAGTTGGCTGTGTACGAGTAGAAGCGCCAGCCGTACGCACCGCTGTCTCGAACAACCCCGCCGTCACCTCCGACCTCCAACCTCCGACATCTACTCAACGCGGTGCGAGCAGCCGCGTCACCGCGTCGGGTATCTCCGCCGGCGAGTCGACCACCTCGTCGTCCGGCGTGACGTCGCCGTCCGCGATTCGGTAGCCGAAGCCATAGCGGGCCAGGCAGAGCCGCGCCGCGGCGGCGCGGGCGGTCGCGAGATCGACGGCAGAGTCGCCGACCAGCACGGTGCGCGCGGGATCCGCGCCCGCGCCGGCGGCGAGGTCGAGCAGGGCGGCCGGATCCGGCTTGCGCGGGAAGGGGCCGTCTCCACCGTGGACCCACCGGAAGAAGTGGCGCAGGCCGAGCCCGTCGAGGACGCGCTCGGTCGCGGCGCGCGGCTTGTTGGTGAGGACCGCCAGCGGCGCCCCCGCGGCGAGCGCCTCGAGGACGGCTGGAATGCCGTCATAAGGACGCGTATGATGCAGCAACCGCTCGTCGTAGAGCTCGAGGAAGCGGGCGAGGACGTTCGGCGCCGCCGGGTCGAGGCCGGCGGCCGTCAGCGCGCGGCGCACGAGCCGCGCGGCGCCATTACCGACCATCCGCGCCACCTCGTCTACGGGCAGCGGCGCGCCGCCGCGTTCGATCAACAGCGCGTTCGTCGCGTCCGCCAGATCCCGCCGCGAATCGATGAGCGTGCCGTCCAGATCGAAGACCACGAGCTGCGCACGGCGTCCGTTCGAAACCAGCCTGGTCGGGGAGCGTGGCATCATATGCACGTGACCGCGCGGCAGATGACGTTCGACGGCGTGGTGCTCGAGTCCATCGTGGAGACGCCCGACACGAAGACGCTGGTCATCGACGTGGGCCCGCATTCAGGGTATCGCGCGGGGCAGTACGTCAGCATCGATCCCCACCAGTTTCCCGGCCTCGGCAGCTTCATCGGATACCTCGAACAGACGAAGGGACGGCGCGAGGTGCCGCGCGCCTACTCGATGTGCTCGGCCCCGACCGAGCCGTACGTCGCGATCACGATCAAGGAAGAAGTGTTCGAGCCGGGGCGGACGGCGTATCCGCCGCTGCTCTCCGGGTATCTCGTGCATCAGGTGCGCGCGGGCGATCGCATGGTCGTCACCGGTTTCACCGGCGCCTACGTGCTGCCCGACGACATCGAACAGAAGACGCCGCACGTCCTGCATCTGTGCGCGGGCTCCGGGAGCGTGCCGAACTTCTCGATGATCAAGGATTCGCTCCAGCGGCACACGCGCCTCCGCCACACGTTCCTGTACTCGAACAAGACGTGGAAGGACATCATCTTCCGCGACGCCCTGAACGATCTCGCCGCGCGCCATCCCGATCGTCTTCGCGTCGTCCATGCGCTCACGCGCGAACAGGGGGAGCTTCCCCCGGAGGTCGACGTGTGGCGCGGCCGGATCGACGTCGAGATGCTGCGCGCGGTGCTGTGTCAGGAGCCCGAGTCCTTTGTGTTCATGTGCGGCCCCGCCATCACCGTCTGGGATCGCCGCGCGTGCGCGGCGAAGGGGACGACCCCCTCGCCGCAGTTCCTCGAAGGCATGCAGGCCCATCTTGCCGCCTTGGAGTTTCCGAAGGCGCGCATCAAGATGGAAGCGTACGGGTGAAGTGGTCAGGGCATAAAGCCCTGACCCACAAGCCGCTTCTGTGGGTCAGCCCTTTACGGGCTGACATGATACAGCGCCGCGTTGAACAGCACGCGGAACGTTCCGAACGGCTGGCCGCGCCACTGCGGACGGAAACCGATCAGGATGACGTGGCCGTCACCCAGCTTCACGTCGAGCGCGGCGGCCTTGCCGTGCAGGCGTGATTCCCCGAGCAGATAGCCCGACATGAGCGGCGAGCCGCTCTCCTGATAACTCGCCAGCACGGCCCCCTCGAAATCCTTCTGCGTCTCGAACACCGGGCTGTCGTCGAAGAACACGGCCGCCTGCGCCGGCATGCCGGCCATCACCGGCTGCGACCGATCCACGGTGACTTCGAGGATCGATCCGCTCGCGAAAAATTCCTGCGGCTTGACGTCGCCGACAACGTTCTTCACCGGGAGGTGGAGCTCGTCGATCGCGAACACGCTGCTGTTGTTGAGGCACACGAGCGTGCCCCCCGCGCGGACGAACGCGTCGAGCGCGCGGACGCCGTCTTCACCGAGGCCGCCTTCGTAGCGCGGCGGCACGGTGCCGTGCTGGAACCCGTCGAGGATCGATCGCGGACGGTCGTCCGCGATGACGATGACGTCGTAGCGATCGGCGAGATGCCCCGAGCGCACGTCGGCGTTGTGGAGCGATGTGAACTGGAAGCCGTACTGCTCGAAGAGCCAGCGCGTCCACCCTTCGTCCATGCTCGCCGTCCACGGCTGATAGAGCGCGAGGCGCGGGCGCGCGAGCGCGGTGCCGCCGCCGGCCGCGGTGCGCTCCGCGTGCAGCGCGAGCGACTTCACCTGCGCGTCGACGAACGACGGCGACGCACCTTCGATGACGTAGCGTCCGCTCGCGCCGTTGCGTCCGGGGACGTACCGCACCGACGCTCCCGCTTTCCACGCGGCGTTGATCGCGCGGAAGGCATTGTTCTGCGCCGGGTCAACGGCAAGCCCGGCGCCGGATCCCGTGACGCGGCCGTCCGGCGGCACGATGGCGTGCGCGACGGGATTGCCGTCGAAGCCGAGGCCGGGCACGCTGTCGAACGGCGCGGCGTCGGCCGAGATGTCGGCCGCGGCGCCGTCGGTGCCTGACGTCCCCGCGGTCGCGCCGAGCGGCGTCATGGCCGCCTTGAACTCATCGCTGAGCGGCGCTCGCGCTTCGACGACGCGGACGTCCATCTGATAGGGGAGCGTCCACCCCGCGGCGTCGTACGGCTGCTCGGGCGGACCGTCGGGGAATTCCCGCAGGTCGGGATAGTGCTGCACTTCGAGCAGCTGCCGCGCGAGATTGCTGTACTCCTGGTCCATCGGCACCACCCACGTGCCCGCCGGATACGTTGTCCCCTCCTGCGCCACGGCGGTGCGAAGCTGCGAAACACGGATGCCGTTGAACGCAAGCCGGCGGAGCAGTTCGACCGGCGCCACCGGATCGTGCTGCGCCTGCGGAACGATGTAGGCGTACGGCGGCTCCTCGACGCCGCGGCGGATCTGATCGCGTCCGGCCTGATAGCGGTTGTAGAGCAGCGCCTCCTTGTAGTGGCTCGCGTATTCGATCACCGACTTCGATGCGGTGAGCATGTACTCGACCGCGTCGCGGAGATGCCACCATCCGCCTTTCCACGGGCTCGGATACAACGACTCCGACCGCAGCTCGCGCATGTCGCGCGGGAAGTCGCTCATCGTGTAGTAGTGCGGCGTCGCGTAGCGATAGAGCGCGGTCTCCGTCCAGAACGAGTTGATGTTCTGGAGCATCGGCAGATAGTCGATGTAGCCGGGATACCACGCGTCGAAGCCGGTGCCCATGTGCGTCGCGCCGGGCTGGCCGTGCTCCTCGAGGCCCTGCGCGATCGCCATGCCGATCGTGTTCACCATCCGCGACATCAGCGGCGGCACTTCCGGCGCGATCGGTTCGGCGAACGGCGGCAGCCAGATCCGCGTCGGAAACGGCGACGACTGGTGGTGCACGTAGATGATCTGCGGCTCCCACTCGCGCCACGTCCGATAGATCTCGCGCGTCTCGATCATGTTCAGCATGTAGCCGTCGCGATTGTTGTCGTGCCCGATGTACTTCTGGTACAGCTCGGGCAGCGGCGCGACCTCGAACGGCGTGCCGACGTGCTGCCGGTACCAGTTTGCGACGATGTTCTGGCCGTCCGGGTTGATCGTGGGCCAGAGGATCACGACGACATCGTCCAGCATCGCCTGAAGTTTCGGGTCTGCGCCGCTCACGAGGTCGTACGCGAGCTGCAGCGTGTGCTGCGGACCGGCGACTTCGGTCGCGTGCAGGCCGCCGTCGATGTGGACGAACGCCTTGCCTTCCTGCGCGAGCTTCCGCGCCTCCGCGTCCGTCAGCCCCGCGGGATGCGCGAGGCGCTGCGCGATCTGCTTCAGCCGGTCGATGTTCTGCAGGTTCGCCGGAGTCGAGATCAGCGCGAAGTACCAGTCGTGGCCGTACGACGTCGTTCCGTGCACCTGCACGAGCTGCATGCGGTCGCTCGCGGCGTCCAGCGCGCGGAAGTACTTGAGCGCGTCGTCGTACGTCGCGAGCTTGTAGTCGGCACCGGGTTGAAAGCCGAGCACGGACTCAGGCGTGGGGACTGTCCCCTGCGCGTAGGCCGGGGCGCCGGCGAAGAGAAGGGCCGTAAGAAGGAAGCCGGACAATCGAGACATGCGGGGAAGGATAGCGCAGTGCGGATGTCGGATGTTGGAGGTCGGAGGTGACGTCGGGGTGGAAGACGGTGGGTTGGGGCCGAGACGTGTGGCCCGAGGCTCGAAGCTGGCGGCTGGCGGCTGGCGGCTGGCGGCTGGAAGCTGGCAGCTTCCAGCTCGTTCACTCAGCTCGAAGCGCCACCACGGGATCCACTCGTGTTGCGCGGCGGGCGGGCAGGTAGCTGGCGGTGAGGGCGAGCACGAACAGCACGATGCCGGCGGCGGCCAGCGTGAGTGGATCCCGGGGGCGCACGCCGAAGAGCAGCGAACCGAGGATCGGTCCGGCCGCGAGGGCGGCAATCAACCCGAGGCCGATCCCGACGACGGCCAGTCGAGCGGACCGCCCGAGCACGAGGCGTAAGACCGATCCCGGACGCGCGCCGAGCGCCATCCGGACGCCGATCTCCTGCGTGCGCTGGGTGACGAGGAACGCGATCACGCCGTAGAGGCCGATGGCGGCCAGCAGGAGCGCGAGCCCGGCGAACACACCCACCATCCACGCGGTCAGCCGCGGCTGGGCGGCGTCGAGGGCGATCAGCTCCTCCATCGTGCTGCCGCTGAACAGCGCGAGCTGCGGATCGAGGTCCGCGACGACGCGGCGCAGGACGGGGGCGAGGTTCGTTCCGGCCGCGCCGCGCACGACAACGACCATCGGGTCCCACAGAACCTGGCCCGAAGAGAAGTACATTGCCGGTCGCGGGTCGAGCCCAAGTGTGAGGATGCGCGCCGGCGCGGCGATGCCGACGACGCGATGAATGTTCCCGTTGCCGATCCGCACCTCGCGTCCGATCGGATCGCGATCCGGCCAGAGGCGCCGCGCCAGGTCCGCGCTCAGGACGACGACCTTCGGCGCATCCTCGCGTGCATCCCGCGAGTCGAACGAGCGTCCGCGCAGAATCGGCAGCCGCATCGCGTCGAAATAGCCGCCGCTGACGATGCGCCAGTCCGCCTGGACGTCCGTGTCGGGCAGCGCGCTCGCACCGATCGCACGGACCTGCATGCTGGTGAACGAGCCGGTCAACGGCGCGCCGCTCGCGATTGCCGCACCTTCGACACCGGCCGAGGCCGAGAGTCCGGCGAGCAGCCTGTCGTAGAACTGGTGCGCGCCAGCCGTGTCGTAACGCTGTTCGGGGAGGCCAATCATCGCCGTCGTCAAGCCCTGCGGATCGAAGCCGAGATCGACGTGGTGCAGATAGCGGAGGCTCTGAGCGAGCAGTCCGGCGCCGGCGAGCAGCATCACCGCGAGCGCCATCTGTCCGACGACGAGCGCCTGACGTGCGAGGCCGTGCTGCGGCGCGACATTGCCTCGCGATCCCTGCTCGATCGTGCGGGCGATGTCCCGTCGCGAGCTCGCGGTCGCGGGGATGACGCCGAACAGCAGGCCGCACGTCAACGTGACGGCTGCCGAGAACCACAGCACCGCTCCATCGAGACCGATCGATTCGGCGCGGGGCAGAAGGTCGCCGGTCAGCTGCGCCTGCAGAATCGGCATGAGCCACCAGGCGAGCAGCAGCCCGCCGCCGCCGCCGGCCGCCGCGAGCAGCAGGCTCTCGGCGAGCACGCCCCGGATGATGCGGAAGCGGCTGGCGCCGAGCGCCACGCGCAGGGCCAGCTCGCGCCGGCGCAGCGCCGCGCGCGCGAGCATGAGGCTCGCGACGTTCGAGCACGCGATCAGCAGGACGACGATCACCGACGCGAGCAGCAGGTACAGGCCCGTGCGCGTATCCGTCGGCACGATCCAGTCGCGGGCCGTGGCCATGGTCACACCCCAGTCGCGGTTCGAGTCGGGGAACTGCCGCGCGAGCCGCGCCGCGATGACGTCCATCTCCTGCTGCGCCTTCTCGAGCGAGACGCCAGGCTTCAGGCGGCCGATCGTCGACAGCCGGTGATCGCCGCGGCTCTCGCGCGCCACGTCGCGTGCGAGCGGCACCAGGACCTGCGCCGTCAGCACGAAGTCCGCGTCGCGGACGACGCCAATCACCGTGCGGGAGACGCCGTCGAGCACAATCTGTCGGCCGATGATCGCAGGGTCGGCGCCGAAGCGGTTCCGCCACACCGATTCGAACAGGATGGCGACCGGAGCGCCACCGGGACGATCCTCCGCCTCCGAAAAGTTGCGACCGGCGATCGGCGAGAGCCCCAGCACCGGCAGCGAGTTCGCCGACACCTCGAGCATCGTCAGGCGTTCGGGTTCACCGCCGGTCGTGATGGTGGCGGAGTTGAAGTGCCAGGCGGCGATCCCCTCGAATGACGTCGCCTGTTCGCGCCACGACACGTAGTTGGGGACCGAGGTCGCGAAGCGCGGGATCTCGAGCCGATCGTTCTTCTCCCAGATGCGGACGACGCGGGACGGATCGCGGAACGCGAGCGGCCGCAGCGCGACGGCATGGACGACGCTGAAGATGGCCGCGGTCGCGCCGATGCCGAGCGCGAGCGTGGCGACGGCGACGAGCGCGAACACGGGAGAGCGGCGGAGCGAGCGCGCCGCGTAGCGGAGGTCGTGGCGGAGCAGATCCATATGCACTCCCGGGGCATGAAAAGCGAAGTCGCCGGCGATGCCGCGCCAGAAGCGGACGCGATCGCCGGGACGCCTCGAATCGGCGAGCCCGTCCTCGAACGCGCCGGCCATGTCGCGGCCGAACCGCTCGCGGAACTCGCCCGGATACAACCTGAGGAGCAGCCGATACAGCCAGCCGACGCGTCGGCGCGCCATGTCAGGACCGTTTCGGCACGAGGCCGGTGGCACGCGCCTGCTGCACCAGCGACTGGTAGCGCTCCGCCTCGGCCGCCGCGACGGCCCGACCGAAGCGCGTCACGCGGTAGTAGCGGCGACGCTCGTCGTGCGCGGCGCCGCGCGCGGGACGTTCGTCCAGTTCTTCTATCAGCCGGTCGTCGAGCATTTTGCGAATCGACCCGTAGAGCGTTCCCGGGCTCAGCCGCACGCGTCCGTCCGTCCGCGCGGCGACGTCCTGCATGATCGCGTAGCCGTGCCGCTCGCCGTCGCCGATGGCGATGAGAATCTGAAACACCGCCGGCGGCAGCGGCAGCAGTCGTCGAACGCTCCCGTCATCACTCCGTCCCGTCATATGACGAATGAGGATATAACGAAGTTCGTTATATCGCAAGCCCCCGAGGGGGAGGTTGGATGTTGGAGGTCGGATGTGACGTACCGGGGTGGAATTCGGGAGGCCGGCCGCGGACACGAGGCTTGCCCACCGTAGCGCGGAGCGCGAAGGTGGGGGGTGACGTACCGGGTGGAATTCGGAGCGGAATCTGGAAGCTGGAAGCTGGAGGCTGGAAGCTGGAAGCTGGCGGCTCTTTACCGGCTGACGTGACTGCGAGCGCGTAGTACCATCCACGCAAGGACGCCAATCGATGAGCACGAACGTGATGTCGGGCGGAATTACCTGGGTGGACCTCACGGTCGACAACGCCGAGCAGCTGCGCGATTTCTACGCGGCGGTCGCGGGGTGGAAGCCCGAGCCGGTCTCGATGGGAGGCTACAGCGATTTCGTCATGAGCGCCGGAGGACAGGGAGTCGCCGGCGTGTGCCACGCCCGCGGCGCGAATGCGGATCTGCCGCCGCAGTGGCTCATCTACGTCACGGTCGAAGATCTCGAGTTCAGCATCGCCGAATGCGTCCGGCTCGGCGGCCACGTCGTCGCGCCGCCGCGCGGCATGATGGGCGGCAGGTTCTGCGTCATCCAGGATCCGGCCGGCGCCGTGTGTGCGCTCTATCAGCCGCCCGACGCAGCCTGAACAGTAACCAGCAGCCAGTTTCCAGTAGCCAGTTGCCAGTTGCCCGGTCAGCCCGTAAAGGGCTGACCCACACCCCAACCGTCACCTCCGACACCCAACCTCCAACATCCGCATCTATAATCCGCGGCGGAATGGGAGGAGACCATGAAGACTGGACGAACACTGCTCCGCGGCGTCGTCGCCGTCGGCGTGGCGGCTGCCGCGCTGACGGCCGTGCCGCTCGCGCAGCAGGCGACGAGGCCGCGTGAAGAACCGCTGAAGGCCGCCCCCGCGCGGCGCGCCGACGAAGGCAAGGGCCCGTACAAGACGATGGTGATCCGCGGCGCCATCCTGATCGATGGCACCGGCGCGCCGCCGCGCGGGCCGGTGGACATCGTGGTGGAAGGCAACCGGATCGCGGCGATCCGCAACGCGGGAACGCCGCATGTGCCGATGCGCCAGAACCGCGATCCGCAGAATGCGGACTTCGAGCTGGACGCGACCGGGATGTACGTCATGCCCGGGTTCGTGGACATGCACGTGCACGCGGGCAACGCGCCGAAGAACGAAGACGCCGAGTACGCCTACAAGCTGTGGATGGCGCACGGCGTGACGACGGTGCGCGGCGTGCCGATGGCGGCGCACGCGTTCACGTCGAGCGAGAAAGCGCGCAGCGCGAGGAACGAGATCGTCGCGCCGCGGATCTTCAACTATCAGCTTCCGGGCGCCGGATGGGATCAAGGGGCCGTCGATACGCCCGAGAAGGCGCGCGCCTGGGTGCAGTGGGCGGCGAAGAACGACATCGACGGCATCAAGCTGCACTCGGAGCGTCCCGAGATCTTCGGCGCGCTGTGCGACGAGGCGAAGAAGCTCGGCCTCGGCACCGTTGCGCATCTCGCGCAGTCGGGCGTGGCGCAGGTCAACGCGATCAAGGCCGCGCGCATGGGGCTCGGGACCGTCACGCACTTCTACGGCCACTTCGAGTCGCTGCTGAAGGACTACGTCGTGCAGCCCTGGCCCGTCGAGATGAACTACAACGACGAGTCGTACCGCTTCGGCCAGGTCGCCCGCCTGTGGGACAAGATCTATCCGCCGGAGAGCCCCGAGTGGAAGGCGTATCTCGAAGAGCACCTGAAGCTCGGGACGGTGTTCGATCCGACGTTCACGATCTACTCGGCCGGCCGCGACGTGATGCGCTTCCGCGAAGCGGAGTGGCACGACAAGTACACGCTGCCGTCGCTGATGGACTTCTACACGCCGAGCCGTTCGAACCACGGCGCTTACTGGTACAACTGGACGACCTGGGACGAGGTCGCGTGGCGCAATTTCTACCAGGTCTGGTTCAAGCTGGTGAACGACTACAAGCGGATGGGGGGACGCGTGACGACGGGGTCCGACTCCGGCTTCATCTATCAGACCTACGGCTTCGGCTACATCAATGAACTGGAGATGCTGCAGGAAGCCGGTTTCCATCCGCTCGAAGTGATCCAGTCGGCGACGATGAACGGCGCGATGACGCTGATGGAGCCGAAGCACCAGCCGATCGACTTCGGCGTCGTCCGTCCCGGGTTGCTCGCCGACATGGTGATCGTCGACCGCAATCCGCTCGAGAACCTGAAGGTGCTCTACGGAACGGGCGCGGTGAAGATGAACGATCAGACCGGCAAGGTCGAACGCGTCGGCGGCATCAAGTACACGATCAAGGACGGCATCGTGTACGACGCGAAGCAGCTGCTCGCGGACGTCGCGGCAATGGTCGCCAAGCAGAAACGTACGCGGTCGTCGACGAGCCAGTAACGTCAGCCCTGAAGGGCTGACCCACCCGCCTTCACGGCTACAGCCGCTACGGCGGGGCAGGCCCCGGGCATGTGGGTCAGGGCTTTACGCCCTGACCACTCTGCCACTGCTGCACGACCTGCGTCAGCCCCTCCCGGTACGACGGGTACGCCGGCGTCCAGCGGAAGGTGCTCTTGAACCTGTGGTTCGTCGTGTTCATCGACGTCGTCAGGTACTTCACCGCCTGCGCGCCGGCGAAGAGGCGTGCGACGAATGCGGGGACGCGCCGCGGGCGCGGCGCGCCGAGCAGCTCGGCGAAGCGATCGAGTACGTCTCCCGCGGGTGACGGGTCGTCGTCCACGACGTGGAAGATACCGGTCCCCGATCCTTCTGCCGCCGCGAGGAACGCGCGCGCGACGTCGTCGGCGTGCACCCACGCCCAGATCGTCCGTCCGCGGCCGATGACGGGCAGCTTGCGCGCCTTCAGCATGTCCCTGGCCATGAGCGTGTGCCCCGCGTCGGCGGCGTAGAACGCGCCGCAGCGCAGGACGGCGACGGTCATCTGACGCGACGCGGCTTCCGCGGCGATCCGCTCCGCATCCACCGCTGACTGCAGCTCGCCGGCTGCATTCGGCGGCGACGCTTCGTCGTACGCGGCGCCGCCCGGCGGCTGCACCACCCACACGATGCTCTGCTGAATGTAGCGGCGGACGCCCGCGCGCGCCGACGCCTGCGTCAGCGCGGTCGTCCCCTCGCGGCGGATGCGATCGTTCATCGCCCACGACTCGGGCCTGTACGTCGTTTCGGTCGGAATCGATGTGGCGCCGTGGACGACGACGTCGGAGCCGGCGATCGCGTGGGCGAGGGCGTCGGCGTCGAACAGGCTGGCGACGACGGGCGTGCCGCCGTGGCGCGCGACGACCTCCGCGCGCTCCCGCGTGCGCGCCAGACCGACGGCTTCGTGTCCGCGATCGGCCGCGAGACGGACGAGCCGCCGCCCCAGCACCCCGGTCGCGCCCGCAATGAAGATACGCATGGCTACTTACTGTATCCTCATGCCGTATGTATCAGATTGTGCTGGTCCTGCACTCGTGGGTGCGCTGGCTCGTCATCCTGGCGGGGCTGATGGCCGTGCTGCGGTCCTTCATGGCGCTGTCGCGCGGCTGGTCGCCCGGGGACGAGTCGGCCGCGAAGACGTTCACGATAGCGCTCGACGTGCAGTTCCTGCTCGGACTGCTCCTGTACTTCATCTTCAGCCCGTTCACGTCGGCCGCGCTGCACGACTTCGGCGCGGCGATGCAGAACGGCGTGCTGCGCTATTGGGCCGTCGAGCATGTCACGGGCATGGTGATTGCCATCGTCGTCGCGCACGCGGGCCGCGGGATCGTGTCGAAGTCGGCCCCCGATCGCAAGGCGCGCAAGGCGGCGATTTTCTTCACGATCGCGCTCATCCTGATTCTCGGATCGATTCCCTGGCCGGGTATGCCGGCCGGACGGCCGTTGTTCCGGATCTGATCGTCGAACCGTTCCATTTTCCTCGCGTATAAGGTTCGTATGGTGTGGCAGGACCTCCGCTTCGGCGTCCGTACGCTGCTTCGCAACCGCGGGGTCACGGCCATCGCGGTGTTGTGTCTTGCGATCGGCATCGGCCTGAACGCGTCGATGTTCAGCGTGGTCGACGGCATTCTGATCCAGCCGCTGCCGTTCCCCGAGCCCGACCAGCTCGTGCAGGTGTATGGCACGAACCAGCGAAGCGGGGTCCGATTCGGCGGGATCTCGTGGCTGGAGTTGCGCGACTGGCGTGAACGCGACACGGCGTTTGCCGCCATGGGCGGACTGAGCACGCGCAGCCTGACCGTCGGCGATCCCGGCAGCGATCCGCAGCGGTATCTCGGCGGCGCGATCGGGCACGAAGTGTTCCCGATGATTGGCGCGGAGCCGCAGCTCGGGCGCCTGTTCACCGCCGAGGACGATCGGCCGGGCGCGCCCGCAGTCGCGATCCTGAGCGACACGGTCTGGCGCAACCGCTACCAGGCCGATCTCCGCGTGATCGGCCGGACGATTCAGATCAATGCGAAGCAGCACACCGTCATCGGCGTGATGCCCCCGAACTTCAAGTTTCCGTTCCGCACGGAGCTGTGGGTGCCGCTCGCGGAATACGCGAACATGACCGATCGCAACGAGCGGCAGCTGGACGTGTTCGCGCGGCTGAAGCCGGACGTCAGTCTGACGCGCGCGCAGGAAGAAAGCGCCGCCGTCGCAGCCGGTCTCGCGGCGGAGTACCCCGACTCGAACGAGGGCTGGGGCGTGTACGTCGAGCCCTTCATCAAAGAGTACGTGCCCGACGACATCCGGCTGATCGTTCTGTCGATGATGGGCGCGGTCACACTGGTGCTCCTCATCGCCTGTTTCAACGTCGCCAACCTGATGCTTGCGCGCGCCTCGACGCGCGTGCGGGAGATCTCGATTCGCACCGCGCTCGGCGCCGGCCGCCTGCGCATCGTCCGTCAGCTCATGACCGAGAGTCTGCTGATGGCGATCGCCAGCGTGCCGATCGGCATTGCCATCGCGAAGGCCTGGATGATCCTGATGGACCGTTCCATGCCGCCGGACGATCTGCCGTACACGATTCACTGGTCGCTCGACACGCGCGCGCTCCTGTACACCGTGGGCGTCGCGATCGTGGCGGGCATCGTCTTCGGCCTCGCCCCGGCGCTGCACGCCTCGAAGCCGGATCTCCAGCGCGCGCTCAAGGAAGGCGGGCGCGGCACGGCGGGCGGCGGCCGGGGATGGATGCGCAGCGCGCTCGTCGTCGCCGAGGTGGCGCTGTCGCTCGTCCTGCTCGTCGGCGCATCGCTGTTCGTGCGCAGCTTTCTGAACCTGCAGTACGCGAGCGGCGGGTTCGATACCGCACCGTTGATGACGATGCGCATGTATCTGCCCGATGAGCAATATCCGGACGCGGACGCGAAAACCCGGCGCGTCGAGGATGTGCTGCGCCGCATTCAGGAGATCCCAGGCGTCGTGACCGCGTTCGCGTCCAACATGATTCCGCTCGGCGGCGGCGGCAGCGTGGAGCGGATCGTCATCGACGGGCGGACGACGCCGCGCGGCGAAGAGCCCAGCGTCAACTTCACCGGAGTGACGCCGGAGCTTCGCGCGACGCTGGGTCTCACCCTGCTGCGGGGACGCGACTTCACGCGCACCGAAGGGATGTCGCGCACGCCGGTGGCCATCGTCAATCAGGCCATGGCGCAGAAGTTCTGGCCGGCCGGCGATGCGATCGGCCGCCGTTTCCGCCCGCGCGACGGCGAACCGCCGGAGTGGTTCACGATCGTCGGCGTGATGCCCGACTTCCGTCAGGACGATCTCGACACGACGCAGCCGGTGGAGCCGACCGCGTTCGTGCCGTACCCGTACGGCGCGTACCCGAGCACGGGGTTGACGATCCGCGTCGACGGCGACCCGGCGCAGATTGCCGCACCGGCGCGCGCGCAGATCCGCGCCTCGGATCCGTCGCTGGCCGTCTACGAAGTCTCGACGATGGAGGAATTGCGTCGAAGCGGCTTCTGGCAGTACGGGCTCTTCGGCTGGATGTTCGGCGCGTGGGGCGGCATCGCGCTGCTGCTCGCCGCCGTCGGCGTGTACGGCGTGCTGTCGTACTCGGTCTCGCAGCGCACGCAGGAGATCGGCGTCCGCGTCGCGCTGGGCGCTGATCGCCGCAACGTGCTGTCGCTCGTCGTCTCGCAGGGCCTCAAGCTGGCCGGTCTCGGCGTCCTGCTCGGCGCCGCAGGTGCCTTTCTCATCACGCCGATCGTCAAGTCGGTGCTCTATAACGTCAGCCCCAGCGATCCGGTCAGCTTCATCGTCGTATCCGTGTTCCTGTCGCTGATCGCGTTCATCGCCAGCTACGTGCCCGCCCGCCGCGCGACGGCCGTCGATCCGCTGACGGCGCTCCGCTCGGAATGAACGATGAAAATTTTGGGACTGTCGGACGGAATCTGAACAGTTCCCGCGCGGCTGTCAGATTTGTAAGCCGCTGAAACCTCGACGGTTATCGCCTCCTGCCGCCCGGCTCGGCGCTTGCTGCCCTCTCCCCGATGCAGGCGAGAACATTGCCTCGAGGAGAACTCATGCGTGTATTCAGACAGTCGCTCGTGATCGCCGGCGTGGTGCTGGGCGCGGGTCTTCTGGCGTGCGGCGGCGACAGCCCCGTCGCGCCGTCCGGTTCGTCGAATCCCACGTTGTCGAGCAGCGGCGGGACGTCCAGCTCCGCGAAGGGGCAGGTCACGATCAAGATGACCGACAGCCCGTTCAGCGACGCGCAGGCGGTGCTCGTGACGTTCTCGGGCGTCAGCATCCACGCCGCGGATCCGGGTGAATGGCGCACGCT
>DASSOM010000014.1:0-2397 GCA_035700625.1 Vicinamibacterales bacterium | reverse complement strand
CGAGTGACGCGAGATGCAGCGCGTGCTCCCCCGTCCCGCAACCCGCATCGAGCACCGTCCCGCTGAATGCTCCCTCTGCCGCCGCCCGGACGATCCGTGGCTGCGGCTGCCCGATATCCCACGGCGCCGGCCCGCCGTGATACGACGCATCCCACGGCAGCCCCGTCATCCGCTCGTGACTGGTAGGCTGCCGGCCGCCGAACGGGTCGTTTGTCGGTGGATTGGATTCGTTTTTCATAACGCTATGCGACCACGAGGTTCGTTCGCGGAGAAAACCGTAGGAGCACGCCGTCGGGCACACGAAAAACGCGGCGCAGGCCGCTTTCAGCCCTGTTTCCGCGCGAACAACCCGCTGTGCCGAGCCTCGTGCGCCAGCAGCCACCGCTTGCGATCGAGCCCGCCGCCGTAGCCGGTGAGCGTCCCGTTGCTGCCGATCACGCGGTGGCACGGGACGATGACGGCGACGGGGTTGGCGCCGTTCGCAGCGCCGACGGCGCGGACGGCGGTGGGCTCGTCGATGCGCCGGGCGATCTCGCCGTACGATCGCGTCTCCCCCGCCGGGATCGCGCGGAGCGCGTCCCACACCTTCTTCTGAAACGGCGTCCCGTGCATGTCGACGTCGATCGTGTCGAGCGCGACAAGGTCGCCGTCGAAGTAGCGATCGAGCGCGCGGACGATGGAGCGATCGATCGCGCCGCGCGACGCGTCGAGCCGCCAGCGCGCGAGCTCGCGATCGACGGACGCGCCGTCGCTGCCCCCATCCTTACCAAAGTGCAGCAGGCACACGCGCGGCCCCTCGGCCGCGAGCGTCAGCGGGCCGATCGGCGTCGCGAGCTGCTGGATGCGTATCACGGGATTATTCTGCCACGCCGGACCGGGAGCGACTCGCCGTTTTCGGACGTCGTTTGGTTGTTCACAGATGTCAGCCCTAACCGCCTTCGCCAAGGCTACGGCGGTCCGCCGAAGCGCTTCGCGCGAAGGCGGAAGGGCTGACCCACATGTGAACGTGTGTGGGTCAGGGCTTTAGCCCTGACAGAGCGTCAGCTCCCAATCACCACTCTCAGGCCTCGCAGATGCTGCGGCGCCGACGGATATCCCGCCACGCGCACCCACCGCTGCCCTCCATCCTCCGACCGGTGCACGCCGCGTTCGTCGGCGGCCCACAGCTCACCTGCGCGTGCGCCGGCGCAGAGCAGCGGCGCGATCGTGCCCGGCTCCTCCGGCCAGCCGTTGCGGACGCGCTCCCATCGATCGCCGGAGACCCGGCGATACAGCCGGCCGTCGGATCGACCCGCCACGTACGCGGACCGCGGGCTGGACGATGCGGACACGACGACCTCCTCCGGATTGCCGGGATCGATCGCCACGCTGCGGAGAT
Organism: Vicinamibacterales bacterium; assembly: GCA_035700625.1. GTDB lineage: Bacteria > Acidobacteriota > Vicinamibacteria > Vicinamibacterales > 2-12-FULL-66-21 > DASSOM01. Next base: position 1,019 of record DASSOM010000014.1, on the reverse strand, counting down.
AACCCACCTCCATGCCCGACATCGGCGACTCCCACGTCGCCCCGCCATCGTCGCTCTCGAAATAGCCGTCGCCGGCGGACACGCGCAGCGAGTCGGGCGCGTCAGGATGAATTGCGAGTTCGTGCGTGTCCCACGGACCGCCGGCGACGCGGTCGCGCCACGTCCGGCCGCCGTCGATCGTGGACACGAGCGCGCCAGCCTCGATGGCGACCCACAGTCGATCTCGATCGGTCGGATGACACGCGATCCAGCGGACGTGGTGCGTCTCCGGCTTCGGCGGAAACGACCATTCCGGCGACGAAGGCAGCGTCTCGAGCGGGCTGGTCTGCTCCCACGTCTCCCCCGCGTCGCGCGAGCGCCACACTTCGCTCGGCTCGGTGCCCGCCCACACGAGATCTGCGACAGCGGGACTCGCCGAGACGGACATGATCAGCCGCCCTTCTACACCCACAGGTCGCCACGACTCGCCGCCATCGTCGCTGCGGAACACGCCGCGCCGCTGCGTGCCGCACCACGCGCGTCCCGGGACGTGCGGATCAGCGCTGAGACACGTCGGACGATCGTCGAGCCCGCGCGCGGATGCGGACGACTTCGCGCCGATGTCGAAGAAGATGACCTCGCGATCCGTGGCGACGAGTACGCGCATCGATTACCTCGCCTCTGCGTGTTCGGGCGTGACCTGGGCGTCATAGAGCGCGGGCAGAAAATGTTCCAAATACCCGACTTCCTCGACGTGATGCCGTGCCCACTTGCGCGCCTGCTCGCCCGGCATGATGCGCCCGCGGAGCAACCGGTTCAACCCGTGACGCCCGGGCCACGTGGCGCTGCCGATCGTCAGCTCGGTCGTGTACCGCACGCCCACCGGGATCGGCTCGAAGGTGTTCACGAGGCGTAGCGCGGAGAGCCCGAGCACACGATGGCGGATGACGGCGGACTGCTCGTCGATCCGCTCGACCGTGACGGTCACGTCCAGCAGGTTGCGCGGGTCGCGCTGGAACGCTTCGCGGATGTGCAGCGTC
>DASSOM010000013.1:0-4391 GCA_035700625.1 Vicinamibacterales bacterium | reverse complement strand
GCGCGGCTCGTCGTGAGCACGCCCGAGCACGAGAGCCGCTGCCGCGCGATGGGGATCACGGACTTCCGAAAGATCTACACGTCGAAAGACCTTGCGTCGGGCAACAGCATCATCTTCGCCGCGACGGGCGTCACCGACGGTACGCTGATGAAAGGCGTGCGCTTCTTCGGCGACGGCACGCGCACGAGCTCGCTCGTCATGCAGAGCGATCCGCCCCGCATCCGCTTCATCGACACGATTCACGTCGAGCAGCAGCGGATGGTGAGAGTGCGGTTCTGAGCCTTTTGGCAGCTGGACGACGTGGGGCTGTCCGCGCGGGGGCCCCACCGTCAGAACGCTGAATCGAAGGTGGGATCTCCGCGGCGCAATCTCTTCGCCGTCACGGCAGCATCGTTCATCGGCTTCATGGGCTTCACGCTCGTGATGCCGTTCCTGCCGCTGTACTTCCATCAACTCGGCGTCGAAAGCGTCGGCGAGGTCGCGATGTGGTCGGGCCTCTCGCTGGGTGTGACGCCGGCGCTCACCGCGCTTCTGTCGCCGTTCTGGGGACGCCTGGCCGATCGCTACGGCCGCAAGATCATGGTCGAGCGGTCGCTCGCCAGCTTCGTCATCATCATGGCGGCCATGGCGTTTGTCACCCGCGCCTGGCATGTGCTCGCGCTGCGCGCGATCCAGGGGCTCTTCGCCGGCTACGGCGCGCTCACGCTGACGATGGCGGCGGATTCTGCGCCGGAAGGGCGGATGGCACAGTCGATCGGGCTCGTGCAGACCGCGCAGCGGCTCGGCCCGGCGCTCGGGCCGGTGTTCGGCGGCACGCTTGCGGCGCTCGTCGGCCTGCGCCATTCGTTCCTCGTCGCCGCGGCGTTCTACGGCGTGTCCGTGATCCTCGTGTTCGTTTTGTACGACGAGCGGCTGGTCCACGCGCATGCGCCGGAAGCAAAGGGCAGCGGCGGCGCGATCACGTTTCGCAACGTGATTGCGTTCGAGAACTTCCTCGTGATGTCCGCCGTGATCTTCGCGTTTCAGTTCGTCGATCGGAGCTTCGGCCCGGTGCTGCCGCTCTACGTCGGCCTGCTCGGCGTCTCCGCGTCGCGCGCGGCGCTCATCTCCGGCATCCTGTTCTCCGGGGCCGCCGGGGCCGGAGCGCTCGGGCATCACTACTGCGCGGCGCTGCTGCGCCGGTTGAGCCCGTCGCGGCTGATCGTCGTCGCATCGATCGCGGCGGGCACGGGCGCGATGGCGTACGCGGTCGCGCACTCGGTGTGGTGGCTCTACGTCGCGACGCCGCTGTTCGGGCTGGCGATCGGCGCGGGCATGACGGCGTCGTATACCGCCGCCGCGGAGGTGATCCCTCCCAACGCCCGTGGTATCGGGTTCGGCCTTTTGACGACGGCGTCGCTCGTCGGCATGGCCGCGAGCCCGGTCGTCGCCGGCTTTCTCGGCGCGTGGTCGCTGCGCTCCGTGTTCGCGCTCGACGCCGTGTCGCTCGGCGCGCTTGCGTTCGGCGTCAGTCTCGCGGCACGCGCGATTCGTGCGGAGTCCGCGGTCGTTGGATCCGGAGACTCGTGACGGCTGTCACGACGGAGCTCGCAGAGGCCGCAGACGATTCGCAGAGAGCGCGGAGGCGGAAGACGCGCGAAGCGCGGGCGCGACGACCCTTGTGCGCGGTTCCTCGGCGTCCTCTGCGAAACCTCGGCATCGTCCGCGCTTGCTCTCGTTCATAATCAAGCAGCATGGCGGCCCGCATCACGATCGATCCGTCGCAGTTCGATCCCTCGGCGCTCGAAGAGGCGATTCGCGTGCTTCACGGCGGCGGGGTCGTGGCGTATCCGACCGACACGTTGTACGGTCTCGCGGCGGATCCGCGAAGCTCGGCCGCTGTCGCGCGCGTGTTTGCATTGAAGGGCCGTGCGGAGACGTCGCCGCTCACCCTGATTGCCGCGGACGCCGAGCAGGCGTCTGCCGCGGCGTTCTTCACGGCGCGCGCCGCGGCGCTGGCGCATGAGATGTGGCCGGGGCCGTTGACGATCGTCACGGCCGCGCGAAGCGGTCTGGCCCGTGAGGCGCTGGCGGGCGGCGCGACGGTTGGCGTGCGCGTGCCGCGGCACGAGATCGCGCGCGCGCTTGCGAGAGCGTTCGGCTTCTGCATCACCGCGACGAGTGCGAATCGATCCGGCGAGCCGCCGACGGCCGATCCCGACGCCGTACTCCAAGCGCTGCCCAATCTCGATCTGCTGATCGACGGCGGGCCTGCACCGGGAGGTCCGCCGTCGACGATCGTCGATGCGGCATCGGACACGCTGCGGCTGATCCGCGAGGGCGCGGTGCCGTGGAGCCGCGTGCTAGAATCGCCGTGATGCGCGAACGGGCAGCGCTCGTTGGTCTGTTCACCGATTCCCACCAACAACTCGATCCGGAACACTCGCTCGACGAACTGTCGGGTCTCGCCGACGCCGCCGGCGCCGACGTCGTGCTGCGCATGCTCCAGGAGCGCGCGAAGCCGGATCCGGCGACGTTTCTGGGCAGCGGCAAGGTCAGGCAGCTCGCGGCCGCGGCCGACGAGATGCGGGTGGGCATCGTCATCTTCGACAACGAGCTGAGCCCTGCGCAGCTGCGCAATCTGGAAGAGACGCTCGATCGGCCCGTGATCGATCGCACGCAGCTCATTCTCGACATCTTCGCGCGGCGCGCGCGGACGAGGGAAGGCAAGCTCCAGGTCGAGCTGGCGCAGCTGCAGTATCTGATGCCGAGGCTCGTCGGTTCATCTGCCGCGCTGTCGCGGCTGGGCGGCGGGATCGGCACGCGGGGTCCTGGCGAAACGAAACTCGAAACGGATCGCCGGCGGATCCGGTATCGCGTCAGCCAGCTTGGAAAAGAAATCGAGGCCGTCCGCCGCCGGCGCGGGCAGCTGCGCGAGCGGCGCCACAAGGCGTCGGTGCCGACCGTCGCGCTCGTGGGTTATACGAACGCGGGAAAGACGACGCTGTTCAATCTGTTGACGGGTGGAGAGGCGGTGGCGTCGGATGCGCTGTTCGTCACGCTGGATCCGCTGGTGCGCCGCGTGAAGCTGCCCGATCGCCGCGAACTGCTGGTATCGGACACCGTCGGGTTCATCGAACGCCTGCCGCACTCGCTCGTGGCCGCATTCAGGGCGACGCTCGAAGAAGTCGCCGAAGCCGATTTGCTGCTCCACGTGATCGACGCGTCGAGCCCGGATCGCGATCGGCACATTGCGGCCGTGCAGGCCGTGCTGCGTGAAGTCGGCGCGGAGCGCGTGCCGGCCATCGAGATTTTCAACAAGTGCGACGGGCTCGACGCGGGAGAACGCAGCCGCGTGTCGGCGGTGCATCACGGCGCGCTGTGCGTCTCCGCGCTCACGGGAGAGGGACGCGACGAGGTGATTGCGGCGATCGAGTCACGCCTGGGCCTCGACACGGCCGACGTGCGATTCGAGTTTTCCGCGGCCGACCCCGCCGACCGCGCGTCGATTGCCGAGTTGTACCGCGTCGGGCGTGTGCTGTCCCACGTCGCCTCGGACAGCCGGATCACCATCGATGCGCAGCTGCCGAAGCGCCTGCTCGAGCGGTTTCGAAAGGAGCACGCCAGTGCGGCTGCGGCCCGCTGACGCCGCGGCCCGCAGGCTCGCGGCCGGAGCGCTGCTGACGGCCGCGCTCTCGCTGTTTGGATGCGGTCCGGCCCGTGTCGCCCCCCCGGCGCCGGTCGCGCCCAAATACCCGGAGTTCGTGTTTCCGGCTGCGCCGGCGACCGTCGCCGCGCCGGGCGCGATCGACCGCCAGCAGGCCGGCTGGAACTTCCTGCAGGCCGGGGACACGCGCGCGGCCGAGAAGGAGTTCAACGCTGCGCTGAAACAGTCGCCCGGTTTCTACCCCGCTGAAGCCGCGCTTGGATACGCGGCGCTCGCCCGCAAGGACGCCTCCGCCGCGATCGGCCACTTCGAGAAGGCGCTGTCGCAGAATGGCGCCTACGCGCCGGCGCTGGCGGGGAAGGGCGACGCGCTGCTCTCGCAGAATCACCTCGATCTCGCGCTGCGCGCGTTCGAGGACGCGCTCTCGGCCGATCCGACCCTGCAGGCGCTCCGCGCGCGTGTGGACGTTCTCAAGTTTCGCACCGCCCAGCAGGACATCGCGTCCGCGCGGAAAGCCGCGGACGAAGGACACTTCGACGAAGCCAGAAAGCTGTACCAGGAGGCGATCGCCGCCTCGCCGCAAAGCGCGTTTCTCTACCGTGAACTTGCCGCGGTAGATCAGAAGTCCGGCGATGCGACGTCGGCGCTCGCGCACGCGGAACGCGCCGGGACGCTCGATCCGAGCGACGCACGGACGCAGGTCCTCATCGGCCAGATTTACGAATCCCAACGGCAGTGGGCGAAG
>DASSOM010000012.1:0-5880 GCA_035700625.1 Vicinamibacterales bacterium | reverse complement strand
CGATGCGGACTGTCCGGCTGAAGCCGCACGCGACGAGGCTTGACCCCACGAATTTCGGAGGCCGATCGATGTTCGACAAGGTGATGCAGGACGTTCGCTATGCGCTGCGGCTCTGGCGGCGCCGGCCGGGATTCGCCGTGGTCGCGATTGCGACGCTCGCGCTCGGCATCGGCGCCAACACGGCGATGTTCACGATCGTCAACGCCGTGCTGCTGCGGCCGCTGCCGTTCGCGCAGCCCGAGCGCCTCGTGCGGCTCTACCACGTGCCGCCGCAGAGCACGTTTCCCGGCATCCCACGCTTCTCGGTGTCGCCGGCGAACTTCAGGGACTGGAAGCGTGACGCCACCGTGTTCGAAGACATGGCGCTGTATCGGTTCCGCCCGATGACGCTGAGCGGCTCCGGCGAACCGGAGATGGTGACGGCGACCGCCGTCGGCGCCGGCTTTTTCGAGATCGTCGGCGCGCAGCCGGCGATGGGACGCGTGTTCCGTCCGGAAGAGGACTCTCCCGCGCGCGGCCACGTGGCCATCCTCAGCGACGGGTTTTGGAAGTCGCACTTCGGCGCCTCGCGCGACGTGATCGGACGCAGCCTGCTGCTCGACGGCGAGCCCTACGTCGTCGTCGGCGTCATGCCGCCGGACTTTTCGATGCAGTCCTGGGCGGCGACCGCGCAGCCGATCTGGGTGCCGGTCGCGTACACCGATGAGCGCTGGGCCGTGCGCGACAACCACAACGACTCGGTGATCGCGCGGCTCAAACCGGGCGCGACGCTCGCGCAGGCGCAGTCGGAGATGAACGTGATTTCCGAACGGCTGGAGCGCGAGTACCCCAGGGAGAACGCCGGATGGGGCGCGACGGTCGTGCCGCTGCAGGAGGTCATCGTCGGCGACGTGCGCGCGTCGCTGCTCATGCTGCTCGTCGCCGTCGGCCTCGTGCTGCTGATTGCGTGCGCGAACGTGGGCAACCTGCTCTTCACGCGCGCGCTCGCCCGCCGCAAGGAGCTGGCGATCCGCTCCGCGCTCGGCGCCGGCCGCGGACGCGTGTTCCAGCAGCTCGTCGTGGAGTCGATGCTGCTGGCGTTCGCGGGAGGCGCGGTCGGGCTGCTGCTCGCGCGCGTCGCGCTCGGGACGGGCAGCGCGCTGCTGGCAGGCCAGGTCCCGCGCGCCGAGGAAATCTCGATGGACGGCCGCGTGCTGCTGTTCGCGATTGCTGCCTCGATCGTGACCGGCATTCTCGCCGGCGCATTTCCGGCCATTCGCGCGGGGCGCACCGACGTCAACGACGCGCTCAAGGAAGGTGGGCGCGAAAGCGGCGCCGTCGGCGTCCGCACGCGGCGGCTCCTCATCATCTGCGAGGTCGCGATGTCGGTCGTGCTGCTGATGGGGGCGGGCGTGATGGTGCGCAGCGCGTCCGCGCTCCGGCACGTGGACACCGGCTTCAACCCCTCCAACGTCCTGACGATGTACGTGTCATTGCCGGAGAAAAAGTACGCGACCGCGCCGAGGATCACGGCGTTCTACGAATCCGTCCTGCAGCGCCTGCGCGCGCTGCCGGGTGTGCAGTCGGCCGCCGCCGTCGACGACCTGCCGGTCACCGGCGGCTCCGTTCAACCGATCGTGCTCGAAGGACGCCCCGAGCTGCTGCCGCGCGATCAGCCGACGGTGGCGGTCCGGAAGATCACGACGGAGTACCTGCGGACGATGGGCATCCCGCTCGTGCGGGGCCGCGATGTGGCGGACGGCGACGTCGACGTGATGCTCGTCAGCCGCTCGGCGGCGGCGCTGCTCTGGGGCGACGTCGATCCGATCGGCAGGCGCGTCACGCTGCCGCTCGAATCAAAAACGCGGCTGAGCACCGTCGTCGGCATCGTTGGGGACGTCAAGCAGGGGGAGTTGTCGGAAGCGGCGATGCCGACCGTTTACGAGTACACGCGCGAGTACGAGTGGTCGCATCTCGCCCTCGTCCTGCGGACGTCGGTGCCGCCCGCGTCGCTCGCGTCCGCCGCGTCGGCCGCCGTGCACGCGGTCGATCCGGCGCAGCCCGTCGAGCAGGTTCGCCCCATGGACGACATCATGGACGAACTGGTCACGTCGCAGCGCTTCACCGCGCTGGTGCTCGGGGTGTTCGCGGCGGTGGCGCTTGTGCTCGCCTCGGTCGGCATCTACAGCGTCCTCTCGTACATCGTCCGCGGCCGCAGCCGCGAGATTGGTGTGCGAACCGCGCTGGGCGCACGGACCGCAGACGTGCTGCGGCTCGTCGTCATCGAGGGCATGACGCCGGCGTTGATCGGCATCGCCGCCGGCGCCGTCGCCGCGCTCGGTTCGGCGACGCTGCTGCGGACGCTCGTGTTCGGCGTCAGCGCATGGGACCCCCTGACGCTCGCCGTCGTCTCCGCCGCGCTGACGCTCTCCGCGCTGCTCGCCAGCCTGCTGCCCGCCTACCGCGCGTCGCGCCTGGATCCGCTGACGGTGTTGCGGGCGAGCTAATTCCGGCGACGTTCGCCCGAGAGGGCTTGAGCACCCTCGGGCGAACAGCGCCCGACTTGCTATACTTCCCCCCGGATCGACGTCATGCTGAAGTTTGTCGTGGCGGGCGGTACGGGACGCGTCGGGTCGGCCGTCGCGCAGGCGATGAGCGCGCGCGGGGCCGCGCCCACGCTCCTCGTGAGAAGGCCGGGCCTCCCGGCGCAGACGGTGCGATCGAGCCTCGACGATCGCATCGGCGTCGCGAACGCGCTTCGCGGCGCGCACGGCTTCTTCGTTCTTCTCCCCGAGAGCGTCAACCCGGACGACTTCCACGGCGCCCGGCGCCGGATGGCGGACGCCATCGCCGCGGCGGTGCACGACAGCGGCGTGCCGCACGTCGTGATGTTGTCGGCGCTGCCGGCCGTCGTGGCACAGGGAAGCGGACCGTGCGAAGACCTGCACTACTTCGAACAGCGGCTGCGCGAGACGGGCGCGGTCGTCACGATTCTGCGTTCCTGCTACTTCCAGGACAACGTGCGGGATGTCCTCATGCCGGCGCGCCACGCCGGCATCTTCCCGACGCTCCTGCCCGCCGACGCGGCGATGCCGATGGTCGCGACCACGGACGTTGGCCGCTTCATCGCGGAGGCGCTGCTCGCGCCGTCGAGAGGATCGGAGATCGTCGACGTCCTGGGGCCGATGTATTCGATCCGCCAGGTTGCCGCGGCGCTCGGCGCCGCGCTCGGGCGTCCGCTCACCGTCGTCGAGGTGCCTCCTGAGCAACACGTCGAGGCGCTGACCCGCGGCGGCCTCCCGCCGCAGATCGCGACAGCGATCGCCGAGATGATGGCGTGCGTCCGCGCCGGCCGCGTCGCCCCCAGCGGCGATCGTCAGCTCGCCGGCACGACGCCGATCAACGACACGGTCCTGGAATGCGTCCGGCGCTTCGCGCCGTCCGCCTAGCCCGCCCCCGTCACCTCCGACATCCAACATCCAACCTCTGGTAAGGTGCGGAGAGTTCCCCACACAACGGAGGTGACGTGCAGTTGAACGGATTGATCGAGTCCCTTGGCATTCCCGCGCTCGGCCTGAGTGCCATCGTCATCGGCCTCGTTGGCGCCGCGCACATCGTGCTGCGCTGGTGGATGCGGCGCAAGGCGCGGCAGCAGACGGCGGCGGAGGCGCTACCCGGCAGCGCACTCCACCTGCGCCAGTTTCTCTCGCGCGGGCTGCACCAGATCGTGCCGCCGCTCGCGCTGCTCATCTGGATTCACGGCCTCTACCTCGCCGCACGGTTGATGCTCGACGCCGGCACTGGCGCGACGCTCCCGTCCGTCGCGCTCGCGCTGACGTGGGCGTACGGCATCGCGATCGTCGCCGCAGCCTTCTGGTTGCTCTCGTGCGTGGGCCGACTCATCGAACGATTTCTCATCGTGCTCGCCAGCCGGTCCGACAATCGCTGGGACGATGTGATGCTGCCGCTGGCGGGGCGCGCGGTGCGTCACCTGCTGCCGCTGCTCGCGCTGATCCTCGCCGCACCGGCGCTCGCCGTCTCCCCCGGACTCTCGGAGGTGTTCGGGAACGCGATGAGCCTCCTGCTCATCGGGGTCGTCGCATTCGTCCTGCTGCAGCTCGTCGACGCCGCCGCGGGAATCGTCCTGCAGCAGTACCGCATCGACGTCCGCGACAACCTGCGCGCGCGCTCCGTGCGGACGCAGGTGGTCGTGCTCAAGAAGGTGGCCGTCTCGATCATCGGCATCTTCACGCTCGCGTCGATGCTGATGGTGTTCGACTCCGTGCGCCAGTTCGGGGCGAGCATCCTCGCGTCGGCCGGCATCGCCGGCATCATCGTCGGCCTCGCCGCGCAGCGCAGCATCGCGACGCTGCTCGCCGGCTTCCAGATCGCGCTCACGCAGCCGATTCGCGTCGACGACGTGGTGATCGTCGAGAACGAATGGGGACGCATCGAGGACATCACGCTGACGTACGTCGTCGTTCGCATCTGGGATCTGCGGCGGCTCGTCGTGCCCATCACGTACTTCATCGAGCAGCCTTTCCAGAACTGGACGCGGACGTCCGCCGACATTCTCGGCACCGTGTTCCTGTCCGTGGACTACAACGTGCCGCTCGACGCGCTGCGCGCCGAGCTGACGCGGATCCTCGAGGGCTCACCGCTCTGGGATCGGAAGGTCAACGTGCTGCAGGTCACCGAGGCGAAAGAGCGTTCGGTCGAGGTGCGCGTCCTGGTAAGTGCCGCCGATGCGTCGCTCGCGTGGGACCTCCGTTGTGAAGTGCGCGAACGGCTGCTGACCTTCCTGCAGCGGAACTACCCGGGGAGTCTGCCGCGCATCCGCGCGACGATGGAGCCGGCGACAGCTTGACAGTCGACCCGGCGACAGGCAGAGTTAGGTTTTGTCGCTCGACCCGTGACGACCTCTGTGTCCCGCGCGCTCGTGTTCGTGGCCATCGTCCTGACGGCCGGATCGTGCGCCTCGTCCGGATCGGCGCAGGCCCCCATCGTCCAGCCCGGCGCGCCGGGCCAGCCCGGCCGCGTGCTCGCGCCGGGTGAAGCGGCCACGCTGCCCCATCCCGGCTATACCGACGCCGACGTCGCCTTCATGCAGGGGATGATTCATCACCACGCCCAGGCCGTGGAGATGGTGGAGCTGCTCAAAACACGCACCGAGAGCGACGACATGCGCAAGCTCGGCATGCGCATCGAGGTCTCGCAGGAAGACGAGATCAAGATGATGCGCCATTGGCTCGAATCCCGCGGCCAGCAGGCGCCGGACCCGTACATGATGCACGACATGCCCGGCATGAAGCTCATGCCCGGCATGCTCACGCCCGAGCAGATGCAGGCGCTCGCCGCGGCGAAGGGGACCGCGTTCGACAAGCTGTTCCTCGAAGGCATGATTCGGCATCACGCCGGGGCCATCACGATGGTGCACGACCTGTTCGCGGCGCCAGGCGCCGCGCAGCAATCCGATATCTTCGCCTTCGCGTCCGACGTCGAAGCCGACCAGAAGATGGAAATCATCCGGATGAGCAACATGCTCGAGGAGATCCAATGAGAGCCACAGAAGAAATGAGAGCCACAGAAGAACACGGAAGAACACAGAAGGAGCCCGGAATGTTGTCGAAAAGGCATGCAGCATTCTGCGTTTTTCTGCGTTTTTCTGTGGCCCTTCTACTGTGTTTTTCCGTGGCCATCCCTCTGTGTTTGTCGGTGGCTGCACAAGGCACCGATCCGCGCGTCGGCCTGAAGCCGGGCTTCAAGGACGCGGGTCATGCCGCCAGCAACGTCGAGCTGATCGGCAGCGCGCCGCGGCCGGAAGGCTTCTTCGATCCGTCGGCGCCGGCGGGGACGCCGTGGCCGGCCGAGGAGCCGGAGAAGAAGAAGGAAGAGGCCGAC
>DASSOM010000011.1:0-2916 GCA_035700625.1 Vicinamibacterales bacterium | reverse complement strand
ATCGCGCTCGTCGTCCTGATGGCCGCGGTCGAGATCGTCGTCGTCCCGGTGATCGGCCTGTTCTTCCACGCCCCGCTTGGCCGCGCGCCGCTGATGCTGACGGCGCTGCTCGCGTTCGGCACCATCGGCTTCGCCGCGGTGGGGACGCTGTTCTCCGCGATGCTGGCGCGGACGCGGTCGCGCGACGTGCTGCTGCCGATCCTGCTGTATCCGATCACGATCCCCGTCATCATCGCCGGCGTCCGCGGCACCGCCGCGCTGGTGCAGATCGAGGTGGACGAGCCGATGGCGCGCGCCTGGCTCGCGATGCTCGTGTTCTTCGACGCCGTGTTCATCACGCTCGCGTTGTGGACTTTTGAACCGGTCATGATCGATTGAGCGGATTGGCGATTGGGGGACGACGCGTGACCACAAACTGGGCTGATCGGATGTTCATGCCGCTCGCCGTCCTTGCGGCGGCGATGTTTGCCGTGGCGCCGTTCCTGATCCTGGGCGCGCCGTACGAATCGACGATGGGGCTCGTGCAGAAGATCTTCTACTTCCACGTCCCCTCGGCCATGACGATGTTCCTGTCGGCGTTCGTGTGCGGGATCGCGAGTGCGGTGTTCCTGTTCGCACGCCGGCCGGCCGCGGACCGGGTCGCCGTCGCGGCGGCGGAGCTCACGACCGTCTTCGGAGTCATCGTCCTCCTCACCGGTCCGATGTGGGCGCGCAAGGCGTGGGGCGTGTGGTGGCAGTGGGACGCGCGGCTGACGTCCACGCTCGTGCTGTGGCTGATCTTCATGGCGTACCTGCTGCTTCGGCGCTACGGCGGACCGGGCTCGGAGCGGCTGGCCGCGGGCGTCGCGCTCTTCGGGATGGCCAACGTGCCGTTCGTCTACTGGTCCGTGAACGTCTGGCGGACGGTGCACCCGAAGACGAGCGTCGTGCCGACGCTGCAGGCGGGGATGCGTGGACCGTTCTGGTTCTGCGTCGCGGCGTTCCTGCTGTTGTACGTCCTCATGCTCACGGCGCGCACGCGGCTCGAACGGCGCCGCGCGGAACTCGAGGAGATCTATCTCGCCGTCGATGACTGACTCGGCTGGAGACAGTCTTCGCGCGTCAAAGCTGAATGCTGAATGCTCAATGCTGCATCTTGAAAGGATCTCGAATGCGGGCGCGTAATCGTCATCGGGGTTTCCGGAGCATGCTCGCGGTGGTCGCTGTGGTGCTGCTGCTGGGCGGAGGCGCGACGGTCCGAGCGGCGCAGCCACCGCCCAGCGCAGCCCAGGAAGGATTCGTGCCGGTCGATCAGCTGCCGCAGCAGGAGGCGATGCCCGCGGCGCCGCTGGTCGGCGGGGCGTACGCGGTCGCCTGGGTCGTCATCTTCGGCTATCTGTGGTCGGTCAAGCGGCGGCTCGGCACGGTCGAACGGGAGCTCGCGGAGGTCAGCCGGCGCGTGAACGGAGGACAGCGCGCGTGAACTTCGGCGAAATGACCTCGGCGCACTTCATCTTCATCCCCGCCGTCCTGCTGATCGGCATCGTGATCGGCTGGGTGCTCGGCTCGCGCGCCGCGCAGGATGCGTTCGCGGCGGAGCTGAGGAGGAGAGAGGAGAAGGAGAAGCGGAGGAAGTAGTTACCTCCCGATCGCCAGGCGATTTGCCAGGCTCGCCGGCAGGCCGGCGGCGAGAATCCGGCGCTGCGCGCGGTCGACGGAGTAGTCGACGCGGCGCAGGCGCAGCGTGCGCGCCGCGGTGTCGACGATCGCATACGCGGCGCGCGGGTCGGCGTCGCGCGGCTGACCGACGGAGCCGGGGTTCACCAGATATTTCAGGCCCGGGGGCAGCGGCACGCGCGTGTCCGCGGCGCCATCGAGCGCGACGACGTCGAACAGGTCGCCGCGAAGCGTGAAGACGACCGGCAGATGCGTGTGGCCGAAGAAGGCGATCGGCCGCTGCGTCACCGCGATCGCCCGTGCGCCGTCCGACGCGTCGAAGATGTAGTAGTCCTCGTCGAACGGCGTGCCGTGGCAGATCTCCACGTCCTCGTCCACCAGCACCGGTCCGGCGGGAAGCGCGCGGAGCCAGTCGCGGTTGTCGGGGGTCAGCGCCGACGCGGTCCACGTCGCCGCGAGGCGCGCCACCTGATTGAACTGGCTGCCGTCGTCCAGGCCGGACGCCGCCTTGTCGTGGTTGCCGCGGATGATGGCGGCCGGCGCGAGCGCGCGGACGCGTTCGATGACGCCGTTGGGATCCGCGCCGTACCCGACGAGATCGCCGAGCACGAGCACGCGATCCCACTCGGCCGTCGGCGCCGAATCGAGGACGGCTTCGAGCGCGTCGACGTTCGCGTGCAGGTCGCTGAGGACGAGGTACCGCATCGCGTAAGGGCCACGATCATGCCACAGGTTGTGCTAAACTGCCGCGTTTCATGACCAGCAGTGCAGTGGCCCCGGCGGCGCCGCCGGGCGCGCTCGAGCGCGAGCTGAAATTCGTGCTCGCCGAGGGGCGCGGCGCGCTGGCCCGCCGCCTGCTCGACGCGCTCTGCCGGCCCGATCCGCTCTATCCCGCCGCCGTCGTTTCGACGATCTACTACGACACGCCGGATCTCCGGCTCCTGGCCGAGAAGATCGACAGCGATTATCTCAAGACGAAGGTGCGGCTGCGCTGGTACGGTCCGCTGGAGGGGCGCGGCGCCGGCGAGGAGTCTTTTCTCGAGGTGAAGACGCGCGCCGGCAGCCTGCGCACGAAGGTGCGGACGGCCACGCCGCTGTCCGCACGCGTGCTGGATGAGATGCCCCTGGACGACCCGGCGCTGATCGAGGTGCTCCGGCTGCTCGCCGAAAAGATCGACAGCGATTATCTCAAGACCAAGGTACGGCTGCGCTGGTACGGTCCGCTGGAGGGACGCGGGGCCGGCGAGCACTCGTTTCTCG
>DASSOM010000010.1:0-2257 GCA_035700625.1 Vicinamibacterales bacterium | reverse complement strand
CGAGGGCCGCGCGCAGCGCGTCGAGCCCCTGCCCCGTCGCGGCCGAGACCTCCAGCACGGGCGCGTCGGCCAGCGCGGATCCGGCAACCAGCTCGCGCGCTTCGAGCGCCGCCAGATCCAGCGTTTCGCGATCGACCAGGTCCGCCTTCGTCAAGACGATCAGGCCGGACCGCACGTCGAGCAGCCGGCAGATCGCGAAGTGCTCGCGCGTCTGCGGCATCACCGATTCATCCGCCGCGACGACCAGCATGACGGCGTCGATGCCGCCGGCGCCCGCAAGCATGTTCCGCACGAACCGTTCGTGGCCCGGCACGTCCACGAACGCCACGTCGACGTCGCCAAGCCGCGCGTGCGCGAACCCGAGGTCGATCGTGATGCCGCGCGTCTTCTCTTCCTTCAGCCGGTCCGGATCGATCCCCGTGAGCGCGCGCACGAGCGTGCTCTTGCCGTGATCAATGTGTCCGGCCGTGCCGATGACGATCGCGTCCATCGCGCGCCGCGCTACCTCCGGCGCTTGCGGGCGGCGCGCTCGCGGCGTCCCGGACGCTGCGGCCGCCGCGGTTTCGTCTCCGCGCGGCGCTCCGCCTTCGGCCGCGCCTTGCTGTGCCGCGGGCCGCGATGCCGCTCGGACTCGCGCACGCGGTCGAGCACGTCCACGAGACCGAGGTCCACCTGCCGCCGCTCCATGTCGACTTTGATCACCTGCACGCGCACGCGGTCTCCGAGCCGATACGTCCGCCCCGTGTTCTCGCCGCGCAGCAGATGCGCGCGCTCGACGAACCGGTAATAGTCGTCCGCCATCGTCGAAATGTGGACCATCCCCTCGACGAAGTGCTGCACCAGCTCGATGAACAACCCGAACGCGGCGACGCCGGTGATGTAACCGTCGAACTCGTCGCCGATCTTGTCCGCCATGAAGCGGACCTTCTTCCACTGGACCAGCTCGCGCTCCGCCTCGTCCGCGCGGCGCTCGCGCTCGGACGTATGGCGCGCGATCTCCGGCAGATCCTCCTCGAGCTGCTCGCGGCGATCCGGCGTCATCGCCCCGTGGCGCGCCTCGCGGAGCGTCCGGTGCACGACGAGGTCCGGATAGCGGCGGATCGGCGACGTGAAATGCGTGTAGCTGGAGGCTGCGAGGCCGAAGTGACCCAGGTTCGACGCGTCGTACCGCGCCTTCTGCATCGTCCGCAGCATGAGGAACGCGATCGGCTTCTCCTCCGGCTTGCCGCGAATCTTTTCGACGAGGCGCTGGAAGTGCCGCGGGCGGACGCCGTCCGGCGCCGCGCCGAGCCCGTAGCCCAGCGTCGACAGGAACTCCTCGAATTCCTCCACCTTCAGCGGATCCGGGGGCTCGTGGATGCGATAGAGCGTCGGCACGTTGTGCGTGTCGAGGTGCTGCGCCACGGTCTCGTTGGCGACGAGCATGAACTCCTCGATGAGCCGGTGCGCGACGTTGCGCTCGAGCGCGACGATCTCCTCGACCATTCCCTCGTCGTCCAGCACGATTTCCGGCTCCTTCAGATCGAAATCGATCGATCCGCGGCGCCGCCGGCGCGCATTGAGGATCTCGAACAGCTCGCGCATCGTCTCGAACATGGGCACGAGGGGAGCGTGCGCGGCAATCACGGCTGGATCGTGGAGCGTCAGGATCGCGTTCACAGCCGTGTACGTCATCCGCGCGTTGCTGTGGATGACGCCGTCGTGCAGTTCGTAGCGGACGACGTCCCCCTGGCGGCTGATTTCCATCAGGCACGACTGCACGAGCCGATCGACGTTCGGGTTGAGGCTGCACAGCCCGGTCGACAGCTCCGACGGGAACATGTGTACCGCCCGTTCGGGAAAGTACACGGACGTCGCGCGGTCGTACGCCTCCTCGTCGAGCGCCCCGCCTTCCGGCACGTAGTGCGCGACGTCGGCGATGTGCACGCCCAGCCAATAGTGCCCGTTCGGCAGCTTCTCGATCGTGATCGCGTCATCGAAGTCGCGCGCGTGCTCGCCGTCGATGGTGACCGTCGTCAGGGGACGGAAGTCCGTCCGTCCCCGAAGGTCCTGTTCGCGGACGACGTGGCCAAGGCGCGCGGCTTCCGCCACCGCGGCCTCGCCGTGCTCGTCCGGAATGCCGTACTTGCGGATGATGATTTCCGTGTCGACCCCGGGCTCGTCGATGTCACCGAGCACTTCGACGACCCGGCCCGCCGGACCGCGCGTCGGCGTCGGCCACCGCGTGATCTCCACGACCACCATGTCGCCCGGCTCC
>DASSOM010000009.1:0-24728 GCA_035700625.1 Vicinamibacterales bacterium | reverse complement strand
CGCGCCGCCGTCCGCCGGCTGCCCTTGATTCCCGTCGGCTGACCCCGCGCCCTGGGGGTCAGGTCTGCGACGGTGCCCTTCGGGGTCAGGTCTGCGGCGGTGTGCTTCGGGGTCAGGTCTGCCGCGGGGCACTTCGGGGTCAGGTCTGCGATCGTGCGCAGCGAAGCCAGCCCTCAATTCGACGCCGACAGGATGCGGCGTCCATCACGGAGGACGAATGAACGTATGGAGACAGGTGGCCGGCGCGCTGCTCGTGTGCGCGGTGGTCGCGACATCGGCGCAGGCCCAGCAGCGGCCGCTCGTGACGGAAGATCCCGAAACCGTAGGGGCGGGCAACATTCTGATCGAGGGCGGCTTCGAGCTCGCCAACGACGTCGAGTTTCCCGTTTCCGGCTTGCAGGGGAACCTGCTCCGTCTCCCGACGTTGGGTATCAGCTTCGGCCTCAGCTCCATCGCCGAACTGCAAATCGATGGGGGACTCCGCAATCGCCTGTCGATCACACATCAAGAGCCTGCTCCGCTTTCCGATCAGCTCGATATCAGCGGCGATTCCACCAGCGACGTCGAGGATCTGGTCGTCGCGACGAAGGTTCGCCTCTTCTCCGAGACGGCAGGCCGTCCGGCCGTTGGAGTTCGCTTCGCCACGAAGCTTCCGAACGCGAGCAACGAAAGCGGCCTCGGGCTCGATACCACGGACTTCTACGTCACCGGCCTGTTCGGCAAGACGGTTCAGTCGATCCGGATCGTCGGCAACGTCGGCCTCGGCATTCTCGGGGATCCCACGAGAGGCGATCGTCAGAATGACGTGCTCGCGTACGGCCTCTCGTTCGCGCGTGCGGTGAAGCAGGGATTCGAGGTCGTGGGTGAGATCAACGGCCGGGCAAATACGCGAGGGGACGATGCGCCGCCGGGAACGGAGAGTCGCGCGACGATGAGGCTGGGATCGCGGTTTACGCGCGGCACGGTCCGGATCGATGCGGCCATTCTCCTCGGCATGACGTCGCCCGATCCGGATTTCGGGTTCACTGCCGGAGCGACCTGGGTGTTTCACGCCTTCGAGATTCGGTAAGTCGCCGCGCGCGCGTCACGACGGCAGGCGATAGAACGCATCGACGGCGTCAATCTCCTGCTGCCGACGTTCCCGCGTCCACCCGAGCTCGTCGGCCGCGAGACGTGCGGCCGCCTGGATGATCCCTTCGGACGGTCTGCCGTCAGCGCCCAGGCCGGTGCGGCGGATCAATACATCGCCGAGCGTAAGCGCCATCTCGTGGCGGATGGCGTAGATCACTTCGGCGCCGATCCCGGGTATGCCCGGCTCGAGCGGCATCCGCCAGTCGGATCGCTCCGCCATCAGACGGATGATGGGCGCGCATCGATCGCCGTACACCGCGGTGAGATGCCGGACGATTGGAGTGCCGACTTCGAGCGCGACGTCGCGCGCGGCTTCGAGCGCGAGCGCCTCGTGGTCCGCGATCGCCGCGCCCGGAAGCGGCTGCCGGTCGGTGCGCGAGGGGGGCACGGTGCGGCCGAGCGCGCGCGCGGCCCTGGTCGTGACCTCCGCGGCGACGCCGCGCGCCGTCGTGTACTTCACGCCAAGGACGGTCAACGCGCCACGAACTCCATCAGTCGCGTGATCCAGGATGCGCGGCGCCGCGAGCAGATCCGCCTGCCCCTCGCCGCGCGCCGGAACGAGACCGCGGTGGACGAGCGTCACCTCGTCACGCGTCAGGTTCAGCGCCGGAAACGCCGCGTTCGCGTCGGCGATGAATGCCTCGATCGCCGCTGCATCAGGGGCCGCGTCCGCGGCGCCGCGCGGCGCCGCCGTCTGGCTCGTGCCAATCAGCGCACGGCCGCGCCAGGGGACGAGCGTGAGCATGCGCCCGGACGCCCCGGGAGCGGCGAGGGCGATGTCGCTCGCGGGACGCCGCGTCACCAGGTTCATCGCGCGCACCAGGGGCACCGCGTGCGTGACACCAAACGCGCCCATGATGGTGCCGGCCTGCGCGCCGGCTGCATTGATGGTCAGCCGTGCGCGTACCTCGATGACCTGGCCGGTCAGCCGATCGCGCACGCGCATGCCGGTGACGGTGTGGCCGTCCTTCAGCGCGTCTGTCGCTTCCGCGTGATTGGCGAGGCGCGCGCCGAACGCGTCCGCCGCGGCCGCGAAGGCGATCGTCAGTCGATCGGCTTCCACCATCTGGTAGTCGTACCACATGGCGCCGCCGGTGAGCCCCTCGCGCCGGATCCCCGGGAACAGCTTCAACGTTGCGGCGCGGGAGACGAGCCGCGGCGGCGGCAGATGGAGCTCCGGCTCGACGCTGTCGTTGCGATCACGGCCGAGCCATCGATCCATCCGGAACGCCACGCGCAGCGCGGGCCGGCTTCGTGTGACCGACCGATACGTTCCGATGATGAAGGGGAGCGGACGGAGGAGGCGCGGCGCGATGCGCGCAAGGGCGCGCCGCTCGCGGATGGCCTGCCGCGCGCGCGTCAGATTGCCCGACTGCAGCGAACGCAAGCCGCCATGCGCGGTCTTCTGATGATTGAAGCTGGCGCCGCTGCCGAAGTCGCCTGCCTCGACGAGGGCCACGGTCAGGCCGCGGCTGGCGGCGTCGGCCGCGATGGCGAGGCCGTAGATGCCGCCGCCAATCACGAGGATGTCGTGTTCGGCGCCGGCGAGCGCATCCAGGTCGCGCGCGCGCATGCGCGATTTATTCTATAGTAGTGCGCCGTGCCCGACGGCGATCTGACGGCTCGCGTTCGCGAGTACTGGAATCATCACATTCACGACCTCGACATCACGACGCATCCCGTCGGCTCGCCGGGGTTCTTCGCCGACCTCGATCAGTACCACTTCGAGAAACTGCACCATCTGCCGCGCCTCGTCGACTTCGCGGGGTACGCGGGCCAGCGGGTGCTGGACGTCGGCTGCGGCGCCGGGACGGATCTCGTGCGGTTCGCCCGCGGCGGTGCGGCGGTCACGGGTGTGGACCTGTCCTCGTCCGCCATCGATCTCGCGAAGCAGAATTTCGCGCAGCAGCGGCTCGACGCGGATCTTCGGGTCGCCGACGGCGCGCACCTGCCATTCCCGGACGACACCTTCGACTTCGTGTACGCGCACGGCGTCATTCAGTACGCGGCGGACGACCGCGCCGTCATCGCGGAGTGCCGCCGCGTCCTGAAGGCGGGCGGCACGGTCATGTTTCAGGTCTACAACCGCGTGTCGTGGCTGAACGCGCTGTCGAAGTTGATGAAAGTGCCGCTCGAGCACGAGGGGGCGCCAGTGCTGCGCCGCTATTCGGAGGGTGAGTTGCGCGCGCGCCTCGAGGGATTTGCGCGGGTCGACATCGTCCACGAGCGCTTTCCGGTCAAGTCGCGGCTGCACGGCGGATGGAAGGGCGTGCTGTTCAACACGTTCTTCGTCGGCGGGTTCAACGCGCTGCCGCGCGCGCTTACCCGGCGCTTCGGGTGGCACCTGCTCGCGTTCTGCCGGAAATGAAACTGGTCAAGGCGCACGCCTACGGCAACGACTTCCTTCTGGTCGACGCCTCATCGCTGCCCGAGACATTCGATCGCGGCGCACTGGCGCGACGGCTGTGCGATCGGCATCGCGGCGTCGGCGCCGACGGCCTGATCCGGTTTACGCCGGACGCGGGCGGCGCGGCGATGCACCTGCTCAACGCTGACGGCAGCCCGTCCGAGATTTCAGGAAACGGCGTCCGATGTCTCGCCGCCTGGGTGGCGCGCGAACGCTCGATGACGCCCGGTGCTGTCGTCGAGATTTCAACGGATGCCGGCGTCAAACCACTCACGCTGCTCGCCGATGGCGGCGCGCGTCTGACGTTTCGTGCCGCGATGGGCCCTCCCGAGGGTCTCGAGCGCCGGAACCTCGACGTCGATGGGACGCGCGTGGATGTCATCACGATGCGCGTCGGCAATCCACAGTGCGTCGTCCTCGGAGAGGTGACGGGCGATCGTCTGCAGCGGCTCGCGGCGCGCCTTGCGGTGCATCCTTCGTTTCCCGAGGGCACCAACGTGGAACTCGCGACGGTCGAAGGAGCGGATCGCGTTCGCATTCTGATCTGGGAGCGCGGTGTCGGTCCAACGGAGGCGTCGGGTACCGGAGCGTGTGCCGCCGCCGTCGCGGCATCCGCGTTCGGGGGTGCGTCGCGCGACGTCGAAGTCGCGGCGCCGGGCGGGACGCAGCGCGTCGAATGGCGTCAGGATGGGATTTACCTGACGGGTTGGGCGGAAATCGTCGCGGTGGTCGAGGCCGAGAAGCGCTGGGTTCGAGACCTGACCCCGGGCGGGATTTGACCCCGAAGCGGCGGATTCGAGACCTGACCCCCCGGGGTCTGACCCCGATGCAGCAGAATCGAGACCTGACCCCCCAAGGAGCGTTGTGAGACCTGACCCCATGCGGCACATCCACGAGGCGGGCGGCGCCGCGGAGGTGTACTCGCCGGCGGAGGAGCAGTTCAACCGACGCCGCCGCACGGCCGGGCTGTTTGCCGGCCCCCTCGTGCTCGCCGTCATCCTGCTGCTGCCGACCACGCTCACGCCGCCCGCGCAGCGCCTCGGGGCGATTCTCGCGATGATGGTCGTCCTCTGGGTCACCGAGGCGCTGCCGCTGGCGGTCACCGCCCTCATCGGTCCTGTCCTGACGATCGTCCTGGGCGTGGCGCCGGCGCGCGAGGCGTTCGCGGCGTTTGCCGACCCGATCATCTTTCTCTTCATCGGCAGCTTCATGCTGGCCGAGGCGATGTTCGTGCACGGGCTCGATCGCCGTATGGCGTTCGCGGCGCTCTCGTGGAAAGCCGTCGGCGGCAGCCCGCTCCGGATCCTGGCCGTGTTCGGCGGCGTCGCCGCCGCGATCTCGATGTGGATCAGCAACACCGCGACGACGGCGATGATGTTCCCGATCGGGCTGTCGATCGTGGCGCATCTGACGGCGGGGCGCGAGTCGGACCGGGCGAGCCGGGAGTTCGCCCGCGCGATGATGCTCATCGCCGCGTTCGGCGCCTCCGTCGGGGGCATCGCCACCCCGATCGGTACGCCGCCCAATCTGATCGGCATCGGCATGCTGGCGCGGATCGCCGGCGTGGAGATCTCCTTCTTCCACTGGATGTTCCTCGGGTTGCCGATCGTCGTGGTGCTGTTCGCGTTTTTGATTCTGTCGTTCGCGCCGGGCCTCCGCGGGCTGCGGTTCGCGGGTGCCGGCACCGAGCGCATTCGCGACGAGCTGCGCCGGCTTGGGCCCGTGTCCGCCGGTCAGCGGAACGTGCTCCTCGCGTTCGGGATCACGGTCGCGCTCTGGCTGTTTCCCGGCGTGCTGGCGATCGTCGGGCTGGGGAACTCGGCGTTGTCGCGCGGCTACGACCGGCTGGTGCCGGAGTCGGCCGCGGCGATGATTGGTGCGCTGCTGCTGTTCGTGCTGCCCGTGAGCTGGCGCTCGCGGCGCTTCACCCTGACGTGGGAAGAAGCGGTCCGCATCGACTGGGGCATCATCCTGCTGTTCGGCGGCGGGCTCGCGCTCGGAGAGATGGCGTTCTCGACCGGCCTCGCCGGGTCGATCGGCACCGGCATCGCCGGGCTGCTGCCGGTCCGCTCGGAATCGTCGCTGACGATCCTCTTCACGGCGGTCGCGATTCTCACGTCGGAAGCCGCCTCGAACACGGCGTCAGCGAACATGATCGTGCCCGTGGCGATTGCCGTCGCACAGGCCGCCGGCATCAGTCCGCTGGAACCCGCCCTCGGCGCGACGCTCGGAGCCAGCATGGGGTTCATGCTGCCCATTTCGACGCCGCCGAACGCGATTGTCTACTCGTCGGGGTACGTGCCGATTACCGCGATGATGCGCAAGGGAATTGCGCTGGACGTCGCGGGCTTCGTCGCGATCGTCGTGCTCGTGCGTCTCCTCGCCGGCTGGATCTGATCAGCGTCCGCGCCGGCGCGGCGGCCGCGCCGCCTCTTCCAGCGCGGCAAGGGCGCCGTCGATGTCCGCATCCGCGGTTTTCAGTCGCGCCTCCGCTTCATCGAATCGTCCAGCAGCCAGCGCTGTGCGCGCTTCTTGCAGGGCGGTCTTCAGAGACGTCAGCGTGGTTTTCGGTCCGCGCAGCTCGCGGGCGGTCACGCGCGACGCGGGTGCGTCGGCGATGGCCGTCGTGAGCTCCCGCACGCGCGCGGCGACGGTGGCGATGCGCGCCTCGGCTTTGCTGCGCGCCGCGGCCTTGCCGTCGGCGGCGGCGCGGGCCGCATCCTGCGCGCGTTCGCGCGCGTCCATCGCGTACGACAGCGCCTGCCGGTAGTCGCGCTGGTCGACGGCATCGTGCGCTTTCTGCAATGCGGAGGCGGCCGCCGCATATTCATCTTTTGCGTACTCGACCGCGCCGGCCGCCCGCGCCGCGTCCAGCGCGCCCTGCGCTTGATCGATTTCTTTGCGGGGAGGTTCGGAACAGGCGGCGAGGAGGACGGCTGCGGCCAGCAGCACGAAACGGCGCATTGCGCGAAGTATAGCAGGGATGGTGTACGATGAAGGCGCTCGCGTCGCACGATCGTCCGCGTGAAAAGCTCGAACGCGCCGGCGCGCCGGCGCTCGGCGACAACGAACTGCTCGCGCTCGTGCTGGGCCACGGTGCGCCGCGCGCGAACGCGCTGGAGCTGGCCAATGCGGTACTGGCCGGCGTCGGCGGCCTGCATGGGCTCGCGCGTGCGACGCTCGACGAACTGCGCCGCGTACCCGGCATCGGCGGCGCCCGCGCCGCGCAACTGCTCGCGGCGGTCGAAGCCGGCCGGCGGACGCTCCTGCGGCGCGGCGAGGAGCGGCCTCGCATTCTGGCGCCGCGCGACGTCGCCGATCTGCTGATGCCGCAGTTCGGGGCGCGGGCGGTCGAGCAGTTCGGCGTCGTCCTGCTCGACACGAAGCACCGGGTGCTGCGGACTACGGTGATTTCCGTCGGCACGCTCGACGCCAGCCTCGTCCATCCGCGGGAGGTCTTCCGCGAGGCGACGAGCGGCGGCGCGGCCGCCATCGTCCTGTTTCACAATCATCCCTCCGGCGATCCGGCGCCGAGCCAGGACGATGTCCAGCTCACGCTGCGACTGGTGCGCGCCGGAGAGCTGATGGGAATCCACGTGCTGGACCACGTCATCCTGGCCGAGACGCGCTTCTGCAGTTTGCGCGATCTCGGGAAGCTCGAAGGGACCGTGTGATGTTGCGATCGATTGTCCGGATGCCGATGCTGCTGATGCTCCTGTCGCCGGGAGTTTCCGCCGAAGCCGCCGAAGTGCTCGAAGCGCGCGTCGTCGAGCGGGAGAGTGGGCGTCCCGTGGCGAACGCGCAGGTCACCATTCTCGGCCACACCGGCGAGCGGTTTACGGACGCCGATGGACGGTTCACCTGGACGCCCGCGCCGCCGCCGCCGTTCGAAGTCCTCGTGATCCTGCCCGGCGGACGCGTGATGAAGCCGGTGCTCGTCGAGGGCGTGCCCGAAACGGGCCCGGTGCTGATCGAGATCGAGGCGCTGGTGTCCGAGTCGGTCACCGTCGCCGCCGGCGCGGCGCCGACGATCGAGTCGACGCCGGCTGCCGGGACGACGCTGCTGACGGCGCGCGATCTCGCGTCGCGCGCGCCGGCCAATCTCGCGCAGGCGCTGCAGACCGTCGCGGGCGTGTCGACGGTCTCGGAGGGGCATGCCGCCGTGCCGGCGATCCGCGGTTTCGCGCAAGGGCGCACGCTGCTCCTGATCGACGGGGCGCGCGTCAGCACCGAGCGCCGCGTCGGCCCGAGCGCGACGTTCCTTGATCCGTTCGTGCTGGAGACCATCGACGTGTCACGCGGCCCTGGATCGGTGGCCTATGGGTCGGACGCGTTCGGCGGCGTGATCTCCGCGCGCACGCGGACCGCCGCGCCCGGTTCGCCGCTGACGGTCCGCGGGGTCGTCTCGTTCGGCGCCGGCATTCCGGAACGGCGCGGCGGCATCATCATCTCGGATGGCCTCGAGCAGGGCAGCCTCCTGTTCGCGGCGCACGCGCGGGAATTCGACGACTACCGCAGTCCTGAGGGGCGCGTCGACAACTCGGGCGCGCACGATCGCGGCCTCCTCCTGCGCTTCGAGCATGCGCTTGGCCCCGGCAGCTGGTCCGCCGCCTGGCAGAGCGACGCGGGGCGCGACATCGAACGGCCGCGCTCGAACTCGCGGACCGTCCGCTTCTTCTATCCCACGGAAGACTCGCACCGCTTCACGACGTCGTACGAACTGCGCCAGCGTGCCGGGTTCGATCGAATCACCACGACGGGATTCCTCGGGTCGTACGCGGTCGTCACCGACCAGGATCAGTTCGCCACGCCGGAGGAGCCGCGCCAGGTCGAACGATCCGACGTCAGCGCGAACGATTTCCAGGTGCGGACGGTATTCGAGCGGACGACCGGGCCCGCGCATGTCGAGTTCGGCGTGGACGTCAACGGCCGATTCGGTCTGGAGTCGTTCGAGATCGTCGAGCACTACGACGCGTCCGGGCGCCTGACCGCTACGGACAGCACCGCGTCAGTCGATGGCGCGCGACGCACGGACGTGGGCGGGTTCGTCAGCGCGCTGATGCCCGTGGCCGGCGAGTACGTCCTGGGCGCGGGGCTGCGCGCCGATCGGATCTCGACGACCAACACGGGCGGGTACTTCGGCGATCATGCGACCGCCAACGGCGCTCTGTCCGGGTTTGCGTCGCTGAGCCGGACGTTCGGCGCCGTCGGCATCACCGGCCAGATTGCCCGCGGATTCCGCGATCCCGTCCTGTCGGACCGGTACTTCCGCGGCCCGACCGGACGCGGCCACATCACCGGCAACCCGGACCTCACGCCGGAAACGAGTCTGCAGCTCGATCTCGCGGTGCGCTACACGGCGCCGCGCGTGCGCGCGGGCCTGTTCGTGTTCGACTATCACATCGATGATTTGATCGAACGATACGAGACGACGCCGGACGAGTTCCTCTTCCGCAATCGAGGGAACGCGCGCGTCCGCGGAATCGAGCTGGAGCTGCAGACGACGCTGGCTCCCGGGCTTTCGGGCGAAGTCACCGCGCAGGTGACGCGCGGGCACGCTGGTGAGGATGAGAGCCCGCTCGACGACATGCCGGCGCCATCCGTCTCGCTGCAGGTGAGGAAGGACATTGGCGGGAAAGGGTTCGTGCAGGGGCGCGGATTCCTGTTCGCGCGCGATACGCGTCCCGGTCCGACGGAGCGCGAGGCGCCGGGTGCGTTCACGCTCGATCTCTCCGGCGGCTGGATGCTCGCGGACGGCCTGGAGCTGCAGCTCGTCGGACAGAACCTGTTCGACGCCGAGTATCTGTTGAGCCCGAGCACGCGTGCGGTGCCCGCACCCGGCGCGTCCGTCCGCGCGACGCTCGCGGTCACGTTCTAACCCGGCCCGTGCTGTATCTCGACTGCTTCTCCGGCGCGTCTGGCGACATGCTGCTGGGGGCATTCCTCGACCTGGGCCTGCCGCTGGAGGAGCTCACGCGCGCGCTCGGCAGCCTGGCGATCGACGGCGCCGACGTGTCGGCGGATCGCGTCGACCGCGCCGGAATCGCCGCGACGAAGCTGCGCGTGCGTACGCCGGACGCGCACGGTCATCGGCATCATCATCTGCCCGCGATCGAGGCGGCGATCCGCCGATCGGCGCTGTCGCCGGCGGGCAAGGATCGCGCGGTGGATCTCTTTCAGCGCCTCGCCGCGGCGGAAGCGGCCATTCACCAGACGCCGATCGAGCGCGTCCACCTGCACGAGGTCGGCGCCCTCGATTCCATCATCGACATCGTCGGCGCCGTGTTCGCGTTCGAGTGGTTCGGCATCGACGACGTGGTCGCCTCGCCGTTGAACGTCGGCAGCGGAACGGTCGAGTGCGCGCACGGCACGTATCCCGTGCCGGCGCCCGCGACGGCGCGGCTGCTCGAAGGCGTGCCCGTCTACGCGGGCGGGGTCGCAATGGAGATGGTGACGCCGACGGGTGCGCTGCTCGTCACGGGCTATGCGCGTGAATACGGCGCGATCCCCGCGATGACGATCGAGCGGATCGGCTATGGGGCGGGGGATCGTGATGTCCCGAAGTCGCCGAACGTGCTGCGGATCCTGAAGGGCGCGCGCGCGGCCGACGCGGACGGCCATCGCGTCGCCGTCCTCGAGTGCGAGATCGACGACATGAACCCGCAGCTGTTCGGGCCGCTCATGGACGCGCTGCTCGCCGCCGGTGCGCTGGACGTCTTCTACGCGCCCGTCCAGATGAAGAAAGGACGGCCCGGTACGCTCGTCACGGTCATCGCGCCACCGCCGAAGCGCGAGGCGTTGACGGACATTCTCTTCCGCGAGTCGACGACGATCGGCGTGCGGCACCAGGAAATGGCGCGGACCTGTCTCGATCGGAAGACGGAGACGGTCGAGACCGCGTTCGGGCCGATCCGGTTCAAGGTGGCCACCCGCCACGGCGAGGTCCTGAACGCGGCGCCGGAGTTCGACGACTGCGCGCGCGCCGCTGCCGAGCATCACACCTCGATCAAGATCGTGCAGGCCGCGGCGATCAGCGCGCGGCGCGACCGCTGCTAGAATCGTTCAGATGTCGCGGTTCTATCTCACCACGGCGATCGACTACGTCAACAGCCGGCCGCACCTCGGCACGGCCTACGAAAAGATCGCCGCGGACGTCATCGCCCGCTACCGCCGGCTCACCGGCGCCGACACGCGGTTCGTGATGGGCAACGACGAGCACTCGCAGAACGTCTACCGGCGTGCGCGCGAGCTGGGGATGGATCCGCTCGCGTACTGCGACCGCATGGAGCGCGAGTTCCGCGACGTCTGGGATCGGCTCGACGTCTCGTACGACGATTTCATCCGGACCACGCAGCCGCGGCACCGCACCGCGGTTCAAACGCTCGTCCGCCGGATCGCCGAGGCGGGTGACGTCTACGAAGGCTTCTACGAAGGCTGGTACTGCGTCGGCTGCGAGGCGTTCAAGCAGGACAAGGACCTCGTCGACGGGAAGTGCCCGCTGCACGGCGCCGTGGAATGGATTCGGGAGAAGAATCACTTCTTCCGTCTCTCGAAGTACCGCGATCGGCTGCAGGCCCACTTTGCCGCGCACCCGGAGTTCCTCGTGCCGGACGTCCGCCGCAACGAAATCCTGCGGCTGCTCGACGCGGGCCTCGAAGACATCTCGATCAGCCGCGCGGGGCAGGCGTGGGGCATTCCGCTGCCGCACGATCCGGACAGCGTCACCTACGTGTGGTTCGACGCGCTGATCAACTACGCCTCCGCCGTCGGATTCGGCCAGGACCAGGCGATGTTCGAGCGCTGGTGGCCGGCCGACCTGCACGTGATCGGGAAGGACATCACCCGCTTTCACACCGTCATCTGGCCGGCAATGCTGATGAGCGCCGGTCTGCCGCTGCCGCGTCAGGTGTTCGGCCACGGGTTCATGACCGTGGACGGCCAGCGCATGAGCAAGACGCTCGGCACCGTCATCGATCCCGTCGAAGCGATCGCGCAGCTCGGTCCCGATCCGCTGCGGTTGTATCTCGTGAAGGAGATCACGTTCGGCGCCGACGGCGACTTCTCGTGGTCGCGGTTCCACGAGCGCTACAACGTCGATCTCGCGAACAATCTGGGCAATCTCGTGAGCCGGATTGCCGCCATGGCGGAGAAGTACCGCGGCGGCCGTCTGCAGCCCGCCGAATCGCCCGGAAGGCTGGCGGACGTCGCGACGGCCGCGGTATCCGCGTACCGCGCACGCATGGACGAGCATGCGCTGGAGGAGGGCGTTGCCGCGGCGTTCCGCGTGATCGATGCCGCCAACGAGTACATCGCCGAGACCGAACCGTGGGCGCTCGCGCGCGACGACAGCCGCGCGGATCGCCTGACGCAGGTCCTGTTCGACGTGGCCGAAGCGGTGCGCCTCAGCGCGATTCTGCTGCTGCCGGTGATGCCGGCCTCCGCCGCCGAGATCCTCCGGCGCATCGGAGAGCCATCCGCACGGCCCACGCTGGACGACGCCGCGTGGCGCAACGCCGGTGAGCGGGTCATCGCCAAGGGGGACGCGCTGTGGCCGCGCCTGGAGCCACAGAAGAACGCAGAAAAAGACAGCCACGGAAAAACACAGAAGAACACGGAACAACAGCCACAGAAAAACGCGGAACAACAGCCACAGAAGAACACGGAAAAACACAGACCAGATGGACGGAGAAAACCTGTGACGGATGAACCGAAAGACAGCGCCGCGCCCCCGGCTTCAGCACCAGCGGCGGCCGCGCCAGCGCCGGCTCCGGCGCCGGGCGGCGATCGGATCAGCATCGACGAGTTCATGAAGATCGATCTACGCGTCGCGAAGGTGCTGACGGCCGAGCGCGTGCCGAACTCGCGCAAGCTGATGAAGCTGCAGATCGATGCGGGCAGCGAGCAGCGGACGCTGGTCGCCGGCATCGCGGAAGCCTACGAGCCGGAGGAGCTGGTGGGGCGCACGGTCGGCATCGTGTTCAACCTGAAGCCGGCGAAGCTGATGGGGATCGAGTCGAACGGGATGATCCTGGCCGCCAGCCCCGAAGGGGGCAAGCCCGTGCTCGTCGGGTTCGACCGCGAGATCGCGCCCGGATCGCGGATCCGCTAAGTCAGCCCATAAAGGGCTGACCCACAGACAGGAGCTCGAGACCAGGTCCTGGCCCTTTGCTCCTGTGGGTCAGGGCTTTATGCCCTGACCGGTCTATTCACACCGCAGGGCGAGCATCGGATCGATGCGCGAGGCGCGGCGTGCCGGGAGGTAGGCCGCGATCGCGCAGATCGCCAGCATGCCTGCGGCGGCCGTCGCCATCGTGGCAGGGTCAGTCACCCGCACGTTGACGAGCAGCGCGGCAATGAGCCGTCCGGCGGCCAGCGCGAGACCCAGGCCGGCGACGATCCCAATCGCGACGAGCGTCAACGAGTCGCGCAGCACGAGCCGCACGACGTCCGCACGCTGCGCGCCGAGCGCCATCCTGATGCCCATCTCGCCGGTCCGCTGCGCCACGTTGTACGACATCAACCCGAACAATCCGACGGCGGCCAGCAGCAGCGCCAGCGCACCGAAGATCGAATAGGCGCGCGCCAGCAGCGTTTCCTGCGACATCCGCTCGCGGACCTGCTCCATCTGCGTCGTGACCATCGCCAGCGGCAGCTGCGGCGCGACGTCGCGAATCGCCTCGCGCACCGCCGGGGTGAGCGCTTCGGGCGCGCCGGCCGTGCGGACGGTCAGAAACCCGAAGCCGCGCGGCATCTGCATGTACGTCACGTACATGGTTGGCGGCGTCGCGGCCCGCAGGTTGGAATATTTGGTGTCCCGGACGACGCCGACCACTTCGATCGCGCCACTCTGATCGGGATCGGATCCAAAGCGGCGGCCGATCGGATTCGCCGTTTCGAAGTACATGCGTGCGGCGGTCTCGTTCAGGAGCGCCACGCGAGGCGCTCCCTGAGTGTCGCGGTCCGTCAGCGCGCGCCCACGCACGATCGGGACGCGATAGACGTCGAAGAAGCTCGGCGACACCACCAGCCGGTACATCGTCCGGGGCGCGGACGATTGGCCCTGCACGTAGATGCTCGTCGAGCTGATGCTGTTGAACAGCAGCCCCGGCTGCGAGTATGCGGCGCCGCGCACGCCGGGAACGGCCGCGAGCCGCTCGATCAGCGAGCCGTAGAGCTGCGGAAGCCGGGCCTGCTCGTAGCCGCTCACGGTCGGCTGAATGTTGACGAGCAGCAGATCGTTCGGGTCGAATCCGACGTCGATCTTGCGGAGGTTGTTGACGGTGCTCAGGAGCAGTCCCGCGCCGACGAGCAGCGCGAGCGACAGCGTCACCTGCACGACGAGCAGGCTCCGCGCGAGCAGTCCGGCCGGACGTGCGATCGTCCGGCTGACGTCCTTCAGTGTGCCCGTGAGACTGACATGCGTGCCGCGCATGGCCGGCGCCGCGGCAAACAGCACGGTGGTGAGGAGCGTGGCGAGCGCCGTGAAGCCGACCGTGTGCCACTGGAACACGGCCGCGTCGCCGAGACGATCCGGCAGCAGCCGAATGCCTTGCCAGGCGAGGAACAGACCCAGCGCGCCCCCCGTCGCCGCGAGCAGCAGCCCCTCGGCGAACACCTGCCGGATCAACCGCCCGCGGGTCGCTCCCAGCGACAGCCTGACGGCAATCTCCTTCCGGCGCGCGACCGCTCGCGACAAGAGAAGGTTCGCGATGTTGGCGCAGATGATCAGCAGGACGACCACGGCGACCGCGCCGAGCACCTTGACCGATGTGACGATGTCGCTTTCGACGTCGTAGACGCCGCCGCGCCCGGGCTCGACGGCCAGGTGCGGGACCGCACCGTGCCGCTTGCTCCGCGCGCGATCCGTGTCGGTGAGGGTCTGCGCGTAGGCCTCGAACGCCGCGTGCGTCGTCTGCTGGAACGGCCCCGCGAGCATGGCTTCCAGACGCGACGCCGACGTCGCGGGCGAGAGCCGGCCCATGACCTCGAGCCACCACCACGTCGGCTGGTCCAGCGCGGACGCGTCGCCTACGCGAAGACGACGATCGAGGCTCAGGGGGAACGTGACGTCCGGCGGCTCGGCGAGCGTCTCCTGCACGCCTGTGAATGCCGCGGGCGTGACGCCGACGATGACGACCGGGACGTTGTTGGCGCGGATCGTCCGGCCAATCGCGGCGGGATCGCCCCCGAAGCGAGCCTGCCAGTAGCGCTCGCTGATGACGGCGACGGCCGGCGCGCCCGGCCGATCGTCGTCCGGCACGATCAGCCGGCCGGCGCGGGGCATGACGCCGAGCACGGTGAAGTAGTTGCCCGTGACCCGGATGCCTTCCCCGAGTTCGGCGCGGCCGTCGATGACCAGATTGACCTGGGCCATCGGGGCCATGGCGAACAGTTCCGCGGAGCCGCGCGCACGCGCCGCGAGATCCTCAAAGACCTGGTACGAAAAGGTGCTGTGCGGCCGGAGCCCATCGGGGCCGCGTCGGGTGAAGCCGTAATCGTCCTGATCCGTCATCGCATCGTTGTCACCGTTCCACCGCAGCCGGATCAGGGCGTCGGGATCGTGGGCGGGTACCGAGGACAGCAGGGCGGCGTCGGTGGCGGTAAAGACCGCCGCGTTTGCGCCGATGCCGATGGCGAGCAGGAGGAGCACGACGGCCGTCCAGCCCGGTGTGGCGGCGAGCGTGCGTGCGGCGTAGCGGACATCCTGGACGAGGTCCGGAATCCAGGCGCGCGCCGGCGCACCCGGAGGCGGACTCACGGGCGGGGACGCTTGGCGGAGCGGGCGCAGGCCGCGCGCGAGCAGATCGGCGTCGTCCAGTTCTTCGAGCGCGGCACGAACGGCCTCGTCGTGGGTCGCCCCGCCCGTCCGCCGCTCCCGATAGACTTCGTCGAGGTGCTCGGACAGCTCCTCGATGATCTCGAGCTCGCGCGCCGGCCTGAGGCGCAGCGTGGACAAACGCGAGGTGATGGCGTTCTTCCAGTCAGGCATGATCGGGCCTCGTCACGCGTGTCACCGCTTCGACGAACTCGCGCCAGTGCTCGCGCTGCGCCGCCAGCACCCGCCGTCCTTCCGCGGTCAGCCGGTAAAACCGGCGGCGGCGTTCGCCGGCCTTTTCCGTCCAGCGCCCGGCAATCCAGCCGCGTTCCTCGAGCCGGTACAGCAGAGGATAGAGGGATGCGACCTTGAAGCGCAGCCGGCCGTCGGAGCGCGCCTCGATGAGCCGCGCGATCTCGTACCCGTGCCGCGCGCGCGCGTCGAGGAGCGACAGGATCAGCAGCTCCGCGCTGCCCTTTTTCAGTTCGCGGTCGAGCGCGCGCATATGCTTCATAGCGACATATTGTATAGCAGTTCACGGTTCGGGGTTCAACGTCGGATGTTGGATGTTGGATGTGACGGGTCGGGGCAAGGTCGACGGCGTGGGGTGAAAATCGAAGTCGGCTAATATCGAAGGATGGGAGCGCGGATTCAGACGCGCGAGCGAGCGCAGCGACGCGAGCCACGCCACCGGAGCGGGGCATGGGGTCCCCGCGAGGTGGGGTGTAGGGGGTCCGCGGGGCGAAGCCCCCGGTCAAAATGATCGATTCCCACTGCCATCTTGCCGATGAGGCTTTCGCACACGACCTGACGGACGTCGTCGGGCGGGCGCGCGAGGCGGGGCTGACGTCTGCGTTGTGCATTCTCGCGGCAGACGACGCGGAGGAGGCCTCGCGCGCGGCGCGGGTGCGGAGTGCGTGGCAGGACGTCCACTTCGCGAGCGGCGTGCATCCGCATCAGGCCGGCGCGTTCGAGAGACGTCCGGCGGACGCGGCAGCGGCGGCGGCTCGGACGATCGACGCGTTCGACGGCTGCGCCGTCGGCGAGATCGGCCTCGACTATCACTACGATTTCTCGCCGCGTCCCGTGCAGCGCGAGGTGTTCGCGTCACAGATCGCGCTCGCCCTCGAGCGTCGGCTGCCGGTGATCATCCACACGCGCGAGGCGACCGACGACACATTCGACGTGCTGCGCGAGGCGGGCGGAGACGTGCGCGGCGTCTTTCATTGCTTCACCGGTGACACGGCGATGGCGCGACGTGCACTCGCGATTGGCTTCTACGTGTCGTTCGCCGGCATCGTGACCTTCCCGCGCGCGGAGAGTTTGCGAGACGCCGCGCGCCTCGTGCCGGACGACCGCCTGCTCATCGAGACCGACAGCCCGTACCTGGCGCCCGTGCCGCACCGCGGCCAGCGGAACGAACCGGCGTTCGTGGGGCGCGTCCTGGAGACGCTCGCGGAGGTGCGCGGCGCCGCGCCGGACGCGCTGGGCTCCGCGGTCGCGCGCAACTTCGACACGCTGTTCCGCCCAAATTCAGGATTGTGAACGGGTTAGCGCGTTGACACCCCGCGCCTGAGTTCAGTATTGTGGGGCAGCATCTACAGCATCCCTTGAGCGATACCGCCCAGAACTCTTTCGTGACCGCCGACCTGGCGCAGATCTTCGAGCCCATCCGCGAAGATCTCGAGGCCGTCGAGCAGGAATTCGTCCGCCACATCCAGTCGCGCGTGGCGCTCATTCCCGAGATGGGGCGCTACATCCAGAACAGCGGCGGCAAGCGCGTGCGGCCGGCCGTGCTGCTGATGGCCGCGCGGCTGGCGGGGTACCGCGGCGATCGCGCCGTGCTGTACGCCTCGGTCGTCGAGTTCATTCACACCGCGACGCTCGTCCACGACGACATCATCGACGGCGCCGATCTGCGGCGCGGCCGCCTGGCGGTGCACTCGCGGTGGGGCAACGATATTACCGTTCTGCTCGGCGACTATCTGTACATCAAGTCGATGGCGATGGCGCTGACGCAGGATTCGCTGGAGATCATCCGTCTGCTGTGCGACGTGACGCTGCGGATGATCGAAGGGGAGCTGTACCAGCTGACGAAGACCGGTGACGTCGACATCACCGAGGACGAGCACTTCGAAATCATCCGGCGCAAGACGGCGTACCTCTTCGGCGGCTGCGCGCAGATCGGCGGGATGCTCGGCAACTTCACCGCCGAGCAGGCGCTCGCGCTGCGCGAGTACGGTTTCAATCTCGGGATTGCC
Organism: Vicinamibacterales bacterium; assembly: GCA_035700625.1. Taxonomy (GTDB): domain Bacteria; phylum Acidobacteriota; class Vicinamibacteria; order Vicinamibacterales; family 2-12-FULL-66-21; genus DASSOM01. Next base: position 7,114 of record DASSOM010000009.1, on the reverse strand, counting down.
TTTCAGCTCGTCGACGATCTCCTGGATTACACGGCCAGCGAGACCGCGCTCGGCAAGCCTGTTGGCGGCGACCTGCGCGAAGGCAAGGTCACGCTCCCGATCATCGTCCTGCTGCAGCGCGGCGGCGCCGAGGCGGATCGCCTGATCCGGACCGTGGTGAACGAGCGGACGGTGTCGACGGAGCAGTGGCGCGACATCATCCGGCTGCTGCGCGAGCACCGGACGCCTGACGTCGCCTACGCGCGCGCCATGGAGTACGGCGCCCGCGCGAAAGCGGCGCTCGAGATCTTTCCGTCCAGCCGGGAGCGCGACGCGCTCGCGGCGTTGACCGATTACGTCCTCTCGCGCGACCGGTAGAGCGGAGCCGCGCGGCTCCATCCGCACAGACGTGGACCCCGCCACTCGCATCAACGAGCTTCGCGACGCGATCCGCCATCACGAAGAGCGGTATTACGTCCACAACGCGCCGGAGATCGCCGACGAGGAGTTCGATCGCCTGCTCCACGAACTGGAGCGGCTCGAGGCGGAGCATCCGGACCTCGTCACCGCCGATTCCCCGACGCAGCGCGTCGGCGGCCGTCCGGTCGAAGGCTTCGAGACCGTCGAGCATCTCGCCCCGATGCTCAGCCTCGACAACGCGTACACCGAAGACGAGCTGCGCGCGTGGGACGAGCGTGTCCGGCGCGGCGCCGGCCGCGGTGACGGGCCCATCGACTACGTCGCCGAACTGAAGATCGACGGCCTCAGCATCGCCCTCACGTATACCGCTGGCGTCCTTCAGCGTGGCGCGACGCGCGGCGACGGCGTGCACGGCGAGGACGTCACGTCGAACGTGCGCGCCATTCGCGCGATTCCGCTCCGATTGAAGTCCGCCGCCGTGGCGCCTCCCGCCGGCACCATCGAAGTGCGTGGCGAAGTGTATCTGCCCCGCGCCTCGTTCGAGCGCATGAATCTCGAGCGGGAAGCCGAAGGGGAGCCGCTCTTCGCCAATCCCCGGAACGCCGCGGCGGGGACGATGCGGAACCTGGATCCGGCGCTCGTCGCACGCCGGCGGCTGTCGGCGTTCGTCTACCAGGCGGTGGCCCCCGCGAACGGTCCCGCCGATCCGCCGCCCGAAGCGTCCACGTCGAGCCATGCGGAGGTGCTGCGCCAGCTCGCGTCGTGGGGGCTGCCGGTGGAGCCGCACTGGTGCGCATGCCACGGCATCGATGAAGTGATCGCATTCTGCCGGGAGTGGGCCGATGGCCGCCGCGCGCTCGATTTCGAAACGGACGGCGTCGTCATCAAGGTCGACGACCTCGCGCTGCGCACGCGTCTCGGCGCGACGGCGAAGTTTCCGCGCTGGGCGACCGCGTTCAAGTTTCCCGCGCAGCAGGCGCACACGAAGCTGATCGCCATCCGCGTCAACGTGGGGCGCACCGGCGCGAATACGCCGTACGCGGTGCTCGATCCCGTGTTCGTCTCGGGATCGACCATTTCGATGGCCACGCTGCACAACGCGGAGGACATCCAGCGCAAGGACATCCGCGAGGGAGACACCGTCATCGTCGAGAAGGCGGGCGACGTGATTCCACGCGTCGTCGCGCCGGTCCTGACCCTTCGTCCCGCGGACTCGCGCCCCTGGGAAATGCCCACGCACTGCGCGGCGTGCGGGAGTCTCCTCGTGCGCGACGAGGACGAGGTCGTCTGGCGATGCGAGAACACGTCGTGCCCGGCCAGGCTCCGCCGCGGCGTCGAGCACTTCGCGTCGCGTTCGGCGATGAATATCGACGGCCTGGGCGAATCGCTGGTCGATCAGCTGATAGAGCAGGGGCTCGTGCGCGACTTCGGAGATTTGTACGCGCTGACCGCGGAGCAGCTCGAGTCGCTGGTCGTTGCGCCGAGGGAACCGCGATCGGAACGAGCGGTGCCGCGCAAACTCGGCAAGGTCGGGCGCAACGTCGTCGCGCAGATCGATCGCAGCCGGAACAACGATCTGTCGCGCCTCGTCTACGCGCTCGGCATCCGGCACGTCGGCGAGAAGGCGGCCTCGACGATCGCGCGCCACCTGCGGTCGATGCAGGCGATTCTGGACGCGCCGGTCGAACGGCTTCAGGCCATCCCGGAGGTCGGTCCCGTGCTGGCGGCGTCGGTTCGAGCATTCGCCGACGAGCCGCACAACCGCGCCCTTGTCGCGAAGCTGGCCGCTGCGGGCGTCAACATGGAGAGCCGGCAGCCACCGGTGGAGGAGGCGCAGGCCGGCCCGCTGGCGGGCCAGACGTTCGTCCTGACCGGCACGTTGACGTCGATGACGCGCGAAGAGGCACAAGCGGCGATCGAGGCGCTCGGGGGAAAAGTTTCGAGCTCGGTGAGCCGAAAAACCACAGCGGTCGTCGTCGGCGAGGAGCCGGGCAGCAAGCTCGAGAAGGCGCGGACGCTCGGCGTGCGAACGCTGACAGAGGATGAGTTCAAGGCTCTTATAATGAGGTGAGTTCGAGGTCGATGCGTCGCTTCACCATCGTTTCGGTGGTCTTGTGCTCCGCGGTGGCGTTTCTCGTCGGCGTGATTCTCGCCGGCGGGGTGACGCCGACGCCGGTGGTGTCGACCGCCGCGCCGCATGCGGCGAACACACCCGCGGCGCCGCGGCCGACCGTCGTGGCCGTCCCCGGCGCGGTCAACTTCGCGGACGTCGCCGAGCGGATCAATGCCGCCGTGGTCAACATCGACGCCGCGTCGCGCGGCGGCCGTCCGCGTGGCCGCCTTCGTCCCGACGATACGATCGGGAACGGCCAGGAGAACTTCGAGTCGCCGCGGCAGGGTTCCGGCAGCGGCTTCATCATCGACAAGCAGGGGCTCGTTCTCACGAACTATCACGTGATCGAAGACGCGGATCGGATCACGGTCACGCTCGCCGACGGCCGCGGCTTCCGGGCCGACGTCGTGGGCACGGATCCGGCGATCGACGTCGCGCTGCTGCGCATCCCCTCGGCGGGCGGGCTGCCCGAGGCGCCGCTCGGCGATTCGGACACGCTGCGCGTCGGCGAATGGGTGTGCGCGATTGGCAATCCGCTCGGCTACGTTCACTCGGTCACGGTCGGCGTCGTCAGCTTCATCGGCCGGAAGCTGTTCGATCCAAGCCTGGACGACTACATTCAGACCGACGCGGCGATCAATTTCGGCAACAGCGGCGGCCCGCTGATCAACGCGCGCGGCGAGGTGATCGGCATCAACTCGGCGATCAGCTCGCGGGCGAGCAACATCGGCTTCGCGGTGCCCATCAACCAGGCGATTGCCATCCTGCCGCAACTCGAGGCGCGCGGGCGCGTGTCCCGCGGCTTCCTCGGCGTCCTGCTGACCGACGTCACGCCGGATCTGCAGCGCGCGCTGAAGCTGACCGTCGCGCGCGGGGCGCTCGTGCAGGAAATCACGCCGGATTCCCCCGCGCAGCGCGCCGGCCTCCGCCCGTATGACGTCATCATCCAGGTGGACGATCACGAAGTGTGGACGAACCAGGAACTCATTCGCGAGATCTCCGGCCGCATGCCCGGGGCGCCGGCGCGCCTCGAGTTCGTCCGCGACGGCCGCCATCAGAGCGTCACCGTCAGGCTGGTGGAGCGGCCCGCCACGGACACCGGCGACATGCCGGGGCTGCCGCCGCGGCCGCCCGCGCCCGTGAGCAACGACACGCTGCTCGGCTTGAGCGTGCGCGATCTCGACGCCGGCTTCGTCCGGCGGCTGGACATTCCGTCCGACGTTCAGGGAGCCGTCGTCACCCGCGTCGATCCCGCCGGCGCCGCGTTCGTGCCTGCGATCCGGCGCGGCTTCGTCGTCATGGAAATCAACCGTCAGCCTGTTCGATCCGCGGCTGACTTCCAGCGCATCGTCGCGGCCGCGCACCGGGGCGACGTGCTCGCGTTCTACGGCTACGATCCCACCTTTGGCCAGCGCACATTCGTGACCGTGACGATGGACGACGCTCGATGAAGTCGCGCATTCTGGTGGTGGACGACGAGGCGGAGATCCGCCGGTCGCTCCGCATGATCCTCGAATACGAAGGCTACGAGGTCGCCGAGGCGGCCAGCGGTCCGGAAGGGCTGGCGCTCGTCGAGCGCGACACGCCGGATCTCGTGTTCCTCGACATCAAGATGCCCGGCATGGATGGCCTCGAGGCGCTGGAGAAGATGCGTCAGGCCGACGAGGCGCTTCCGATCGTCATCATCTCGGGCCACGGCACGGTGAGCACGGCCGTCGAAGCGACGAAGCTCGGCGCGTTCGACTTCATCGAGAAGCCGCTGACGACCGAGCGCGTACTCGTGACCATCCGCAATGCGCTCGACCGCACGCGCCTGCAGGACGAAAACCGATCGCTGAAGCGCGCCGTCGAGGCGCGCTATCAGATGGTCGGTGAAAGTCCGGCGCTGCGGCAGGTCTGGGAGGCCATCAAGCGCGCGTCCCCCACGAACGCCACCGTGTTGCTGCTCGGCGAGAGCGGCGTCGGCAAGGAGCTGATCGCGCGCGCCATCCATCGCAACAGCCTGCGGAGCCGGGAGCGGTTCGTCCAGGTGAACTGCGCCGCGATCCCGGAGGAACTGATCGAATCGGAGCTGTTCGGCCACGAGAAGGGATCGTTCACCGGGGCGACCGAGAAGCAGATCGGGAAATTCGAGCAGGCGGACCGCGGCACGATCTTCCTCGACGAAGTCGGCGACATGAGCGCCAAGACGCAGGCCAAGGTGCTGCGCGTGCTCCAGGAAGGGGAGGTCGAGCGGCTCGGCTCCGCCCGAACGATCAAGGTCGACGTCCGTGTGATCGCTGCGACGAACAAGGATCTCGACCAGGAGATCGAGAAGGGCACGTTCCGCGAGGATCTGTACTTCCGCCTGAGCGTGATCCCGATTCGCGTGCCGCCGCTGCGCGAGCGGCGCGAGGACATTCCCGCGCTGGTGCGCCACTTCGTGGATCTGTTCAGCCGCGAGAACAATCGGCGTCCGCAGCGGTTCACCCCCGCGGCGCTCGAATATCTCGGGCGCGGGCGCTGGAAGGGGAACATTCGCGAGCTGAAGAACACCGTCGAGCGGCTGCTGATCATGACGCCGACCGACTCGATCGACGTGGACGATGTGCGCGATGCCGTCCGGCTCGATCAGCCGCGCACCGGCGCCGATGCAGGTCCGCCCGGGACGCTGCGCGAGTTCAAGGAGTCGTCTGAGCGAGCGTTTCTCGTCGAGAAACTGCGCGAGAACGCGTGGAACATCTCGCGGACGGCGGAGGTCATCGGCACGCCGCGCAGCAACCTGTACAAGAAGCTGGAGCAATACGGGATCAGTCAGGAAACCGACGGGTAGCGGCTAGGGGTCAGATCTTGTTTCTTGCACGAATGTGCTCTGCTGAGGACATTGCGCACGTGTCCCACGAAAGAGACAGTCGTGCAAGAAACAAGATCTGACCCCTATAATAGAAGTGCCGCAGCAGGACAGACGATCGCCCGCCTTCGCCCGCGTCGCGGGCTACGGCGAGAGGAAAGTCCGAACTCCGCAGGGCAGTGCGCCGGGTAACGCCCGGTCGGGGTAACCCGAAGGACCAGTGGCACAGAAAACATACCGCCCGCCGTCGCCCGCTCGCGGGCTTCGGAGTGGTAAGGGTGAAAAGGTGCGGTAAGAGCGCACCGCGCCCGTGGCAACACGGGTGGCAGGCAAAACCCCGCACGGAGCAAGGCCAAATAGGGAAGCCACGTCCACCTCGGTGGGCGATCGAACGGCCCGTTCGACGCGCTTCCGGGTAGGCTGCTGGATCCCGTCAGCAATGACGGGGCTAGAGGAATGATCGTCGCCCCGCCGAAGGCGGGGAACAGAATTCGGCTTACGTGCTGCTGCGGCACTTTCTCATCCCATGGCCTCCCTCGCCGACACCGCGCTGTTCCTCGTCGACGTCCAGAACGATTTCTGTGAAGGGGGCGCGCTCGCCGTCCCCGGCGCCAACCGCGTCGTCCCCGTCCTGAACGACGCGATCGCGCGCTTCCGCCAGACGGGACGTCCGATCTACGCGTCACGCGACTGGCATCCGCCGGACACGTCGCACTTCCGCGAGCGCGGCGGTCCGTGGCCGCCGCACTGCGTCGCCGGGACGTCCGGCGCGGCCTTCCACCCGGATCTGCAGCTGCCACACGACGCCATCGTGATCTCGAAAGGGCAGTCGCGCGAGGACGCCGGCTACTCGGCGATGGAAGGCGTAACGGCGGACGGCCGTCCCGTCATCGAGGATCTGCGCGGCCGCGGCATCCTGAATCTGCACGTCGGCGGCCTCGCCACCGACTACTGCGTCCGCGCGACGGTGCTGCAGGCGCTGCGCGAAGGCCTCGGCGTCACGCTCATCGCCGACGGCATCGCCGGTATCGACCCGCAGGGCACCACGCGTGCGCTCGAGGAAATGCGCCAGGCGGGGGCGATGCTATCGTCATCGTGACCCGGCGAGCTGCTTCAGCAGCGCCTTCGCCTGGGCAATCAATGGCGAATCCCCGTGAGCCAGGCGAAGGAACGCTTCGAGGTCTCGACGCGCCTCGGTCGAGCGATGCATGCGATGGAACGCGAGTGCCCGATAGAAGTATGGTTCGGCCGCGTTCGGCTGCGCGCTGATGAGATCATCGAACCGGCTGATCGCCCGATCGAACTCGCCCACCTTGACGAGCAGGACGGCGTACTCCTGGCGCAGCACCGGCGTGTCGAGCGTGGTCTCATCGATCGAATCGCACCACCGCCGGGCGTCGGCCACACGACCGGCGTCGGCCAGCAGATTCGACGCGAGAAGCCGAGCCTCGGGGCGATCGGGCGAGTTGTCGGCCGCTATCTCAAGATGCTCGAGAGCCGCCGAAGTGTCGTGCTGCGCCGCATACGTGCGGGCGATCAGCAGTTCAAGCCTGGCCGAGCCGGGGTTGGATTTCGCCAGCCGCTCGTACACGTGCCGGGCCATCTCGAACTGCCCCGACGCCATCATCTGCTCGGCCCAGCGTATCTGTTCTTCGGCGAGCGCCCGTTCGTCCAATGGGCCCGGGAGCTTTCGCAGCTCGACATGGATGGCGGGTAATGGTCGTAACTCCTGTACGAGCGCAGGCAGGCTGACCGTTCCGTACCCCGGCTTG
>DASSOM010000008.1:0-3093 GCA_035700625.1 Vicinamibacterales bacterium | reverse complement strand
ACGTCGCCCACCGAGAACCGCGGATCCGAGGAAAAGAGCAGCGCGCCCGCGTGCAGGACGACGGCGGCAAGTGCGATGTAGCCGGTCCAGTTGTGATACGTGAACAGCTTGACGCGCCGCTTCGGCCATTGCCGCACCGGGTTGTAGCCAACCGAGAGCAGCAGACCAACCAGCAGGTTTGCGGTGAGAAGGCCGATCGCGCCAAGCGCAATCGTGCCGGACAGATCGACGGCGGACATGCGATGTTCGTAAGGTTACGACAACCGGGCCGGTGGCGTTTCCGCGGCGCGGGTGCTCACGTTATGATCCGAAGCATGCGCGGCGCGCTCATCGCTCTCCTCATGGCCACGGCTCTCATGCCTGCCGCAGCGCAGCAGTTCAGTCCGGCGCCCGGCGAGGATCCGCTGCACCGGCCGTTCGACGAGATTCTCGATGCGAATGTTCGGGACGGTCTCGTCTACTACCATGCCCTCAAGACCACGCGGGGACGGCTGGATCGCTACGTTGCGTCGCTGAACGTCCCTGCGGCCACCTACAACGGCTGGTCGAAGCCGCAGCAGATGGCCTTCTGGATCAACGCCTACAACGCGTTCGTGCTGGAAACGGTGATCGATCATTATCCGGTTCACGGCAGCGCGCAGGGGGCGCCGTCGAACAGCATCCGCCAGATTCCCGGCGCGTTCGATCGAACCGCCTGGCGCGCGGCGGGGCGCTCCGTCACGCTCGACGCCATCGAGAAGACCATCCTGCCGGAGTTCAAGGAGCCGCGGCTCTATCTCGCGCTCGGACGCGGCGCCGTCGGCAGCGGACGCCTGCGCAGCGAAGCGTATACGGCCGATCGCCTCGAGAAGCAGCTTGCCGACATCCAGGCGGAGTTCGTGACGAACCACGAAATGCTCCAGATCGATCGCGACAACAACACGATGGTGGTGACGCCGATCGTCAGCTGGCACGACGCCGCGTTCATCGAGGCGTACGACAGGGGTGACCCGCTCTTTTCCGCCCGCTCTCCGATCGAGCGCGCGATCGTCGCGTTCATCACACCCAACCTGCTGCCGCTCGAGAAAGAGTTCGTGCAGCAGAACCGCTTCAAGGTGGCGTTCGGCACGTTCGACTGGCACCTCAACGACCTCACCGGAAGGAGCTGACGCTGGACCTTGGTCTTGCCGCCAAATCGGCCGTCATCACGGGCTCGAGTCGCGGTCTCGGCCTCGCGAGCGCGCGGGCGCTCGTGGCGGAGGGCTGCCGCGTCTGCATCTGCGCGCGCGGGCAGGAGCAGCTCGCGGAAGCGGCGCTCGAAGTCGAAGCGTCCGCCAAACGTCCCGGGATGGTCGTCGCGGTCCAGGCCGACGTATCAACGCCCGCGGGCATCGAACTCGTCGTCAACCGCGCCGCGGAGGCGTTCGGCGGGATCGACATTCTCGTCAACAACGTCGGCAAGGCGGGCGGCACGGACCTCCTTGGCACCAGCGACGCCGAATGGCAGGCGGCGTTCGACGAAACGCTGTTTCCCGCGATTCGGGCGTCGCGGCTCGTCATCCCCTATATGAAAGCCCGCGGCGGCGGCGCGATCGTCATGATCACGTCCATCTGGGGCCGGGAATCCGGCGGGCGGATGACATACAACGCGGTCAAGGCCGCCGAGACGAGCCTTGCGAAAGCGCTCGCACAGCAGCTGGCGCCAGCGAACATCCGCGTCAACAGCGTCGCGCCCGGGTCGATCATGTTTCCGGGTGGCTCCTGGCACAAGCGTCAACAGGCGGACCCTGACGGCATTGCGGACATGATTCGCCGCGAGCTGCCCTTCGGCCGCTTCGGCCGTCCCGAAGAAGTCGCCGCCGTGGTCGCGTTTCTCGCGTCCCCGCGCGCATCCTGGATATCAGGTTCGTCCGTCGTCGTCGACGGATGCCAGGGTAAGTCGAATCTGTGACCTTAACCGGGGGCTTCGCCCCGCCGGACCCCCCATCGCCGTCGCTCGCGGGGACCCCATGCCCGGCTCCGCTCCGGCGGGCGCGCTGCGCGCGCTGGCGCAGTTCACGTATCATTTGCCGATGCTGCTGAGCCGCGTCGCGGACCTCATTCAGTCCACGGCTGACTGGCTGTACGTCCCGATCCTCGTCGTGCTGATGTTCGGCACGGGGATCTTCCTGACCGCGCGCCTCCGGGTCGTGCAGATCCGGCGGCTCGGCGAAGCGTTCCGGGCGTTTTTTGGCGGGCGCACCGCGGCGGGTGCGGGCGTGCTCAGCCCGTTTCAAGCGTTCATGACCGCGCTTGGCACGACGATCGGCACGGGCAACATCGCCGGCGTCGCGGCCGGCATCGCTTCGGGCGGCCCCGGCGTGCTGTTCTGGATCTGGTGCTACGGGTTCTTCGCAACCACGATCAAGTTCGCCGAGGCCGTTCTCGGGCTGCGATTCCGCGAGGCGCACGGACACGACACCGTCCGCTCCGGCCCGATGTATTACCTCCGCGACGGCCTCCGCTCGCCCGCCCTGGCCATCGCCTACGCCGTCGTCGCCGGGATCGCCGCGCTGACGACGACGCCGTTTACGCAGACGAATTCGATTGCGCTCGTGATGAACACGCAGGTCGGCGTGCCGGCGTGGGTGTCAGGCGTCGTCATTGCGGTTCTCACATGGCTCGTGATCATCGGCGGCATCAAATCCATCGGCCGTGCGTTCGAGAAGCTCGCTCCGGCGAAGGTGGGCATCTATCTGATCGGCAGCCTGATCGTGATCGTGACGTTCGCGGGACGGATCCCGACGGTGCTTGCGATGGTGTTCCGCGAGGCGTTCACGACGCACTCGATGTTCGGCTTCGGCATCTTCACCGCCGTCCGCTACGGCCTCGCGCGCGGAATGTATTCGAACGAGGCGGGGTATGGGACCGCGGGTGTCGCGTATGGCACGGCGCAGAGCACACAGCCATTGCAGCAGGGGCTGAACGCCGTCACCGAGGTCATCATCGTGTCGTTCGGCACGTGCACGCTCACGGCGTTGACGGTGATGTTGTCGGGTGTGATCGACTGGACCGTCCCGGCCGCGCAGCGCGCCACCAGCACGGCAGCCGTCGGTCTCGCCTTCGACGCCGCGA
>DASSOM010000007.1:0-15222 GCA_035700625.1 Vicinamibacterales bacterium | reverse complement strand
GGTCGTTTGTCGTCAAGGCGCACGCATTTCTTGAGGTAGTCGTCTGCGCAGTTCTCGCTGTTCATCTTCAACGGCGAGAACTAGACGAGGTTCTGGCTCAGGAAGTGGAAATGAAGGCGCGGATCGAAATGACAAAGGCGCTTGCCATCACCACAACAGAGGATCGAAAGGCGATGTACGCTCTCGGCAAGCTGCGGAATCGACTAGTGCACAACGCAAAGGATACGAACTTCACCTTTGCGGACTACTTTCAGAACAAGGATGCGAAGAAGAACTTCTGCAGTACGTTCGGCCACGGTTGGGCAGATCCAATTCCTGGAACGAATCCGCCGGTGCCACGAGCCGATTACGTCGGTGAGCATCCAAAATTTGCCGTCTTCCAGTCCGTCCTGCACATCGCTCTGTACGTTGTCCGCGAGATGTCGAAGGTCCAGACCGATCGGGCGTTGGAGGGATTGCAAACCGCCACAGAGCGTCCAGACGACCCCGAGAACAGCTGATTGCGGTGTTCTGCGTCCTACGACCCAGCCCGCAGCCACGCGATGGCGCGCGCGACGACGGCGCTGGAACCGCCGATCGTTTCGTCCGGCACGATCGGCCCGTCGTACACGTGACGTGTGCGGTCCGCATCGCGGCTGACGGTCAGATACAGTTGCGCCGTGTCGCTCAGCATGAATAGCGCGTTGCCGCTGGGCACGCCGCACGTCTCGGTTCCGAAGCTGCGCGTGTGCGGCCGTTCGCGGAAAGCGACGACGATTGCCTCACCGGCGCTGGCAACCTGCTTGTCGGTCAGCACTGCCACACGCGGATTCGGACGGCGGAGTTTGTACTCGCTCGCCACCGACGTTTGCACGACGTTGCCGACGAACGCCCCTCGCGCGTCATACCCGAAAGGCGTTGTGCGTGAGGGTGAGATGAAATACCCAGCGGTACCGGCTCCCAACACCGGTCCGACACCCGCCAGCATCGGGTACATGTTTCCGCCGCCGTTGCCGCGTAGATCGACGATCCAACCCGCGATCTCGTTCTTGTCCTCGCGACGGACCTCGTCCTGGATCATAGCGGCCAACTGCTCGCCGCCGGTGGCTTCGCCGAACGCCGGAATCCTGACGTACCCGATGTCGGTGGGAACTGACGGGTCCGGCACGTCCGGAATCCTGCAGCCCGTTGGGGACGACGGGTTGAGAATGCTGCTCTTGCCGCCGGCCTTGATGTAGAAACTGTGATGGTCGTTCAGCAGCCCGAGCGCCACCCGAATGGCCGGGAAGGTATCGGGAATCGTCTGCGGGTCTGGCGCCGCGGCAAGCACCTGCGCCCGAAACGCGCTCCAGTCGATCGTTTCGCGATTCACGGAGTTCTGCTCCATGATCGCCAGGATGGAGTTGAGATACTGAGCGCCGCGCGCGGCGGTGGTCGGAGCAGGCGTTGTGGGCGTGCGGCTGGATCCTCCGCAGGCCAGGGTCAAAACGACAAGAGCGATGAGTGCCGCGACGGTCGACTGCCTCATGGCGTCACCATCCCAACGGCAGGCGTTGGTCGCGAGTATCCCTTGCGGTGCCGCTTCTGTCAACGCTTTGAGGACTAGACATTCAGCATTTAGCATTCAGCATTGACAGGCGCTCCTTTCACCACCTGGCTCGAGGCGCTCGAGCAGCGTCACCTCGCTGACCTCACGCGTGCCGAGGTGATCCGGGCGCTGCGCGCGCTGTCGTCGTGCTACGTCGAGCGGCGCAGCCGGCTCTCGTCGGCGCTCGACGGAGCGGGTAAACGCGCGGCGTTCGCGCTCTACTACGCGCCGCTGCACTATCTCGTCGTCGATCGGATCGTTCGCGGGATTCCGGAGGCGACGAAGGACGTCAGGGAGATCGTCGATGTCGGCTGCGGCACCGGCGCGGCCGGCGCGGCATGGGGTGCGGCGTGCGACACGGCGCCGAAGCTTCATGGCGTCGATCGGCACCCGTGGGCCGTCGCGGAGGCGACACGGACCTATCGTGAGTTCGGATTGCGCGGGCGCGCGACGGTCGGCGATGCGGCGCGTGCACCGCTCGGACGCGCTTGGGGATCGGCGGCGATCATCGCGTACACCGTCAACGAGCTGCCGCCCCCCGCGCGCGAGGCGCTATTGGGCCGCGTGAAGGACGCAGCCCGCACTGGCGCGCGTGTGCTCATCGTCGAGCCCGTCGCCCGCGGCGCGGCACCGTGGTGGGACGCCTGGCAGCACGCGCTTGGCGCGCGCGAGGACGAATGGCGGTTCCCGCTGGAGCTGCCGGCGCTGCCGCGCGAACTCGCGAGGGGCGCCGGCCTCGAGCCGCGCGAGTTGATCGCGCGATCGTTGTTCGTCTCCCGCGAGCCGGTGTAGCGGCGACGGGCAGCGCTCAGCTACACTGCAGTATGCCTCGCGAATTGACCGAGGCGCCGTCGATGTCGCTTTCACCGCGTGCCCGGCTGTTCCTCGGTCTGCTCTTCGTCGCGGTCCTCGTGACCGTCGCCTGGGACATCATCCACCGCGGCGCGCCGATTGCGTCCCAGCCCATCCAGGACGTTGCCAAGGCCCTCCCCGTCGAGCGCGGCGTCGACAAGACGCCCCTGCTCTACGAAGGGGAATATCTCAACGCGCTGCGCACGCGGATCGAGCCGTCGCTGGTCGAGGCGACCGCCGCCAACTCGGCGGGCCCGGCGGGCGCGCTGCCGGCGCCAGGCATCGTCATTTCGCCCCAGGGAGACATCGTGACGGCGATTTCCGGATCGTTTCCCGACTGGAACGTGACGACCGCCGCCGGCGTGCATACGACGGCGACGCTGCGGGGCGTGGATCCCATTCATGGGCTCGCGCTGCTGCGCGCGAAGTTCCCGCAGCCGCCGACGCCGCTCTCGCTGACGGACACGGGGGAGGATCGCGATCAGCCGGTCGTTGCCGCGATTGCCGGCCCGACGGGCGGAGAAGTGCGTCAGCTCGGCCTCGTCGGCCCGCAGGAGACGTTGCTGCGGCGGCTGAACGCCGTCAACCTGCGCGCGGGCGAACTGGTGCTGGATCTCGACGGCCATCTGCGTGCGTTCACGGGGCGGACGGTCGACGGCCCCACGCCGCTCGGGATCGACACCGTCATCGAAATCGTGCAGGCGCTCTCGAGGGACGGCCGTCACCGGCATCCATGGATCGGCGCGCTGTTCCAGAAAGTCGACGAACCCCTGGCGCCGCGTTTTCCGAAAGCCAGGTTCGTCACCGTCTACGTGGAACCCGACTCGCCGGCGCAAGCCGCCGGCCTCCAGCCTGGCGCGTCGTTCGTCAGCGCGACGCTCGGCGATCGTGTCGCGACGACACCCGAGGACGTCGCACGTCTCCTGACGCCGGGCCAGAAAGTCCAGTTCACACAACCGGACGGCCGGACGCGCGACGTCGTCGTCGCGGACCGCCAGTCCGCGGTCGTCGGCGTCGGCGCGTTCGGGATCGCGGCGGCGCCGGAGGCGTCAGGCATTCCCTTGAACATCGGACCCGCGAGCGTCGCCGGCACGCACGGACTCCGCACCGGCGACGTCGTCGAGGCGATCGATCTCCGTCCCGTCGAATCGTCGCGTCAACTCGTGATGGCGCTGCATCGCCGGCGGCCAACACTCCTGACCATTCGGCGCGGCACGTGGCGCTTCCTGACGATGCTGACACCCCCCGCGGCGGCCGACGAGAAGCCGGCGCGATCCCGATGACCCAACAGGGCGCCGCGACGCGTCTTCCGTCACAGTTGATCGAGCGCATCAAGCTCGCATTTCTGCGCCTCACCGGCCTGTCGCTGGTTGCCGACGAGAATTACCTGCTCGTCGCAGCGCTCATCGCGGGATTGACGGCGGGTCTCGGCGCGACGTCGTTTCTGTATTGCCTCCGCGCCGTCCACGCGGTGTTCTTCGGACCGGTGCAGGACCTGCTCGGGTGGCTCGGACCGTCAGCCGTGATGTTCCTGCCGGCGCTTGGCGGCCTGATCGTCGGGCCGTTCGTGGCCCGTTTCGCGCCGGAAGCCCGCGGCCATGGCGTGCCGGAAGTGATGACCGCCGTCGCGACGCGCGCGGGAAAAATCTCCGGCCGCGTCGCGGTGGTGAAGATCCTGGCATCGGCGTTGAGCATCGGGTCGGGCGGCTCGGCCGGGCAGGAAGGGCCGATGGTGCAGATCGGCGCCGCGGCGGCGTCCGCGGTCGGCCGGCGCATGCGGGTCTCGCCTCAGCACATGCGGACGATCGTCGCGTGCGGCGCGGCGGGCGGGCTCGCGGCGGTGTTCAACGCCCCCATCGGCGGCGCGATGTTCGCGCTGGAAGTGATTACGGGAGAGCTGACGCCCGCTTTCGGCGCCGTCATCCTCGCGTCGGTGAGCGCGACGGTCGTCTCGCGCTGGTTCTTCGGGAACTACCCGTCGTTCATGGTGCCGCGCTACGACCTGGTGAGCAACTGGGAGCTGCTGCTGTACGCGCTCTTCGGGATCGTCGCCGGCCTCGTGTCGGTGGGTTTCATCCGGATGTCGGAATCGATCGAGAGCCGGTTCGAACACCTGCAGGTGCCCGCGCGCCTGAAGCCGGCGCTCGGGGGGCTGCTCGTTGGCCTCATCGCGCGATTCGCCCCGCAGATCATGGGCACGGGATCGACCACGATCGAAGCGGCGACGTGGGGCCGGCTGCTGCCGCTGACGCTCGCGCTGCTCGTGCCCCTCAAGATGCTCGCGACGTCCACCACGCTGGGCTCGGGAGGATCGGGCGGCGTGTTCGGGCCATCGATGTATATCGGCGCGGTGCTCGGCGGCGCGTTCGGCTGGGCGGTCCACGCGCTGCTGCCGGCGTCGACCGCCGGGTCTGGTGCGTACGCGCTGGTCGGCATCGGCGCGGTCGTCGGCGGCACGGCCCTCGCGCCGCTGACGGCGATCATCCTGCTGTTCGAGATGACCGATGATTACCGCATCATCCTGCCGGTGATGGAAGCGACCGTTCTCAGCATCGTCGTGGTGCGGGCGCTCGTCGGCGAATCGATCTACACGCTGAAGCTGCGGCAGCAGAACATCCCGTACTACGCCGGTGTGGAGCTCGAGCGCGCACGCGCCGCAACGGCCGCGCAGGCGATGCGGACCGACATTCCGCCGATTGGAGAGAACACCGACGTCGTCGCGGCCATGGCGATGGCCGCGCGGCTGCGCGCCGAAGCGCTCCCGGTCGTGAACGACGCGGGCGAAGTGGTCGGGCTGGTGACGATGGCGCGGCTCGCCGAAGCGGCGGCGGCGGACCCACGCCCCGCTTCGATTGCGGAAATTGCGGAGCGCGGCGATCAGCTGCTGGCCGGGACCGGCGAGCGTCTCGATGCGGTGCTGACGCGTCTCGGCGAGAACGAGGCGGATGCGCTTGCCGTGATCGCGTCGAGGGACGGCAAGGTGCCCGTCGGCGTCATCTTCCGCCGCGACATCATGCGGATCTACGAGCGGGCACTGCGGCGGACGTAGCCGGGGATTTCGATCGTCAACGCCTGCTCCTGCCGGTCCTCCTCGATGAGCCTCGCCTTGTGCGCCGAGAGCAGATCGCTGCGCGTGATCATCGCGACGACGCGCCGCGGGTGCGCGCGCGTGACGACCGGCAGGCGCCCGACGTTCTCGCGCACCATGTGGTCCGCCGCCTCGCGCAGCGAGCTGTCGTCGAAGACGACGCACGGCGGACGGCGGATGAGCGCGCGCACTTTGAGACCGGTCTGGTCCCGATCGTCGATCAAATCGCGACGCGTGATGACGCCAATCAGCAGCCCCGAGGCGTCGACGACGGGGAAGCCCTGGTGGCTCGAACCTGGCGCGCGCGAGGTAATCCACGCCCGCACGTCGGTGACCAGCCGGTCCGCCTGGAGCACGATCGCCGGTTTCTTGACGCGCTCCTTGACCAGCACGGTGTCGAGGAAATCAACGGAGTACTCGCCGAGGACACGCTGACCCCGGCGCGCGATCTTCTCCGTCATGATCGAGTGCCGCATCATGAGCGACGAGATGAAATACGACGCGGTGCAGCCGCCGAGCAGCGGCAGCAGCCCCATCGGCTGCCGGGTCGCCTCGAACGCGAACACGACCGACGCAAGCAGCGCGCGGGACGCGCCGGCGAACATCGCCCCCATGCCGACGAGCGCGGCAATCCGTGAATCAATCCCCGCAAACGGGGCCATGCGCGCCATCAGCGGCGCGAGACTGCCGCCGACGGCGCCGCCAATCGTGAATAACGGTGCGAGCGTGCCCCCCGACGTGCCGCTGCCGAGCGCGATCGACCATGAGACGAACTTGAGCAGGCCGAGCGTGAGCAGCGCGAGACCGACGAACTGGCCGTCGACGGTCGCCGTGATGTTGTCGTAGCCGACGCCAAGCGTCCGCGGCTCGAAGTAGCCGACGACGCCGACGGCGATCGCGCCGATGGCCGGCCACCACATCCAGTGCATCGGCAGCCGGTCGAACAGATCCTCGATCCCGTACACGGCGCGCGTGACGAGCGTCGCCAGGACGCCCATGAGCGCGCCAAGGATGATGTACATCGTGAGCGCGACGCCGGTCGGAGCCGCCAGCGTCGGCATCGGGAACACCGCGTCCGCGCCGACGAACGCGATGCGCACGGCGGTCGCCGCGGCACTGGCGAGCGCCACCGGCACCACAGAGCGCGCGCGGTATTCGAACAGCAGCAGCTCCACCGCGAGCAGCACGGCCGCCACGGGCGTGCCGAACGTCGCGGCCATGCCCGCCGCAGCGCCCGCGGCGAGGAGCGTCTTGCGCTCCTGCGCGGTGACCTTCACGTACTGGCCGAGAACGGATCCGAGCGCACCGCCCGTGGCGATGATCGGCCCTTCCGCACCGAACGGCCCGCCGGTTCCGATGGCGATCGCGGCCGAGAGCGGCTTGAGGAACGTGACGCGCGGCGGGATGCGGCTCTGGTTGAAGAGCACCTGCTCCATCGCCTCGGGGATGCCGTGGCCGCGGATCGCGGACGATCCAAAGCGCGCCATGATCCCGACGATGATTCCGCCGATGACCGGGACGAGGACGATCCACCAGCCGAGGTGGTTGTCGGCAGGCGAAACCGCGCCAAAGGACGCCCGTCCGAAGAACGACAGGTTCGTGACGAAGTAGATGACCGCGGTCAGGCCGCGCGCGACGAGGCCGGCGGCGATGGCAATGAGGATCGCCGCGCCGCTGATCGCTGCGGTGCGGCCGTCGACAATGGCCGGTTCGGCTGGATTGGCGACGACGTCGAGTGCCGGCCCCATCGAAGGGGCGACGGGCAGACCGGCGGTCGTCTGAGCGCGGGTCGCAGGGTGGCTTTCGTTGGCTGTGTCGGGTTCGATTTCTTTGGTCACTCCGATCTTCTATGGTCCCGCGTTTGGCCCTCGGTCGTCAACCCCGCGCGCGGCATCAGGTAGAATCGCGCGATGGTTCACACGTCGACGGCCGAAGGCCGCCGCGGGTTGACGCTCACGCAGCAGATCATGCTCGGTCTCGTCCTGGGCGTGATCGTCGGCGCGATCGTGAGCCGCGTCCACCCCGACTGGGCGCGCTTCTTCAACCCGTTCAGCCAGCTGTTCCTGCGGCTGATCAAGATGATCATCGCGCCGCTCATCTTCAGCATGCTCGTCGCGGGCATCGCCGGGGCGGGGCATGTGAAAGCCGTGGGCCGCATGGGCCTCCGCGCGATCATCTACTTCGAGGCGGTGACGACGCTGGCGCTGCTCATCGGGCTCGTCGCCGTCAACGTGCTGAAGCCGGGCGTCGGGCTGACGCTGCCGTCCGGCACCGGCGGCGCCCCGGAGCTCGCGGCGGCGCAGACGTGGGACGAGCTGCTGCTGCACACGTTTCCGACGTCCATCATTCAGGCGATGGCGACCGGTGACGTCCTGCAGATCGTCATCTGGAGCCTGTTCTTCGCCGTCGCGCTGACGATGATCGGTCCGAAGGCGCGGCCGATGATCGAGTTCTGCGAGTCGCTCGCCGAAACGATGTTCAAGTTTACGAACATCGTCATGAAGTACGCGCCAGTCGGCGTGTTCGCCGCGATGGCGTACACGATCGGCAAGGGCGGCTTCGGGGTGCTCTACAGCCTCGCGTGGCTCGTGGGCACGCTGTACATCGCGCTGGCCGCGTTCTATCTCCTGGTGCTGGTGCCGGTGATGCTGCTGCTGCGGCTGCCCGTCCGCAAGTTCGTGCGCGCGGTGAAGGATCCCGCGGTGATCGCGTTCTCGACGACGTCGAGCGAGGCGGCGCTGCCGCGGGCGATGGAAGCGATGGAGCGCCTCGGCGTTCCGCGCAGCATCGTTGCGTTCGTGCTGCCGCTCGGCTACAGCTTCAACCTCGACGGGTCGACGTTGTACCTCTCGCTCGCGGCCATTTTCGTGGCGCAGGCCGCGAACGTGGACTTGTCCGTGGGGCAGCAGATCACGATGATGCTGACCCTGATGCTGACGAGCAAGGGCGTGGCCGGCGTGCCGCGCGCCGCGCTCGTGATTCTCGCGGCGACGCTCGCGAGCCACGGACTGCCGCTCGAAGGGGTGACATTGATTCTGGGCGTCGATACGCTGATGGACATGGGCCGCACGATGACGAACGTGATCGGCAACTGTCTGGCGTCGGTGGTCGTGGCCAAGTGGGAAGGGGAGTTTCGCGAGGTGAGCGACCGCGAGCTGGAACTGGCCGCCGTGCGCGGCGAACTCTGACCCGATGCACATCGGCCTGACGGCGCGCCAGCGGCGCCGCTTCCGCGTCTGGTTTCTCGAGGGGCTCCGCGAATCGATTGGTGGTCCGCACGCGAAGCCAGGCCACCAGTCTCCCTGGTGGCAGGTCATGTGCCTCACGGGCGTGGACTACTTCTCCACGCTCGGGTATCAGCCGGGCATCGCCTTTCTCGCTGCCGGCTATCTCTCGCCCATTGCCACGCTGGTGCTCGTGCTCGTCACGATGTTCGGGGCGCTGCCGATGTACCGGCGGGTCGCCCAACTCAGCCCCAACGGCCAGGGCAGCATCCAGCTTCTGGAGGAGCTCCTCCCACGCTGGCGCGGCAAGGCGCTGGTGTTGTGCCTCCTCGGGTTTGCCGCGACGGCGTTCATCCTGACGATCACGCTGTCGGCTGCGGACGCCAGCGCGCACATCATCGAAAATCCCATCTTCCCCCGCGCGCTGCAGCATCCGGTGCTCCTCACGCTGGTGCTGATTGGCGCGCTCGGCGCCGTTTTCCTGAAGGGGTTCCGCGAAGCGGTTGGCCTCGCCGTCCCGATCGTGGGCGTCTATCTCGCCCTGAACGTCGTCGTCGTGGTGTGGGGCATCGACTATCTCTGGCACCACGCCGAGGCGTTTCCGGCGTGGCGCGCCGCGTTGTTCGCCGCGCGCGGCGACGTGCCGTCGATGATCATCGCGGCGATGCTGCTCTTTCCGCAGCTTGCCCTCGGGCTGTCGGGATTCGAAACCGGCGTCGCCGTGATGCCGCTCGTCAAGGGGGACGACGAAGGCGGCGGGCTCAAGGGACGGATTCGCAATACCCACAAGCTGCTCACGACGGCGGCCGCGATCATGAGCGTCATGCTCGTCGGCAGCAGCATCGTGACGACGATGCTGATCCCGCCCGCCGCGTTTCGCGAAGGCGGCCAGGCGTACGGCCGCGCGCTCGCGTACCTGGCGCACGAGCACCTCGGCAGCGCATTCGGCACGGCGTACGACCTCTCCACCGTGGCGATCCTGTGGTACGCCGGCGCGTCCGCGATGATGGGACTGCTCAATCTCGTCCCCCGATATCTGCCGCGGTACGGCATGGCGCCGGAGTGGGCCAGGGCGAATCGTCCGCTGGTCGTGATCTTCACCCTGGCCGGCTTCCTCGTGACGATTCTCTTCAACGCCGACGTCAACTCGCAGGGAGGCGCGTACGCGACCGGCGTGCTCACGCTGATGGGCTCGGCGGCGCTCGCCGTCACCATCGCGGGGCGGCGCGGCGGCAAGGCGTGGCTCGGCTATCTGCTGCTCACGTTCGTGTTCTTCTACACGATCGCCGTCAACATCATTCAGCGTCCGGAAGGGATCAAGATCGCGTTCTGGTTCATCGTCACGATCGTGGCGACGTCGATGATTTCGCGCGTCCTGCGATCGACGGAGCTGCGGATTGAGGCGGTCGTCCCGGACGCGACCGCCGCGCGGTTCATCCACGAGGCGTCCGCCGGTCCCGTGCGGATCATCGCCAATCGTCCGGATACGGGGCTGCCCGAGGAGTACGCGAGCAAGCTGCGCGAGGCGGCCGAGTCGCATCATCTCGGCGAGAACCAGCCGGTGCTCTTCCTCGAAGTGCAGCCGGGAGACGTCTCGGAATTCGGAGGCAAGCTGCAGGTGCGCGGGGCCGACGTCGGCGGGCACCGCGTGCTGCGATGCGTGAGCCCCGCCGTGCCCAATGCCATCGCCGCGCTGCTGCTCTACATTCGCGATCAGACGCGGCAGATCCCGCACGCGTATTTCGGGTGGACCGAAGGCAATCCGATCGCCTATCTCCTGAAGTTCCTCGCGTTCGGCGAGGGAGACACGGCGCCGGTTACGCGCGAGGTGCTCCGCCAGACCGAGGCTGACCCGCGTCGGCGTCCGCGGATCCATGTAGGGTGACCGCGGCTTCTTCCACCCCGTGCCCCTTCACCCCCGTGACGTCGAACTGCAGCCGCTCGAAGCGGACGCTGTCGCCGATTGAGGGGGGCCGCCCGAGCAGCATCAGGATCAGGCCGCTGACGCTGTCGACCTCTTCATGGGCGAGCTCCAGATTGAACATCTGGCCCAGTTCGTCGAGCCGCATCGTTCCCGCGACGCGCAGCCGCCCCGCGGGGTCGCGGTAGGGATGCCGATCGGCGGGTGAGTCCTCGTCGATCTCGCCGACGACCTCCTCGAAGAGATCTTCGAGCGTCACGACTCCCGCCGTCCCGCCGTGTTCGTCGATGACGACGGCCATCTGCACTCCCTCGCGGCGCATCGTCGCGAGCACCCCATCGAGCGGCGCCGTTTCCGGCACGACGGGCAGGGCGCGCGTGTGGGCGGCCGACACCGGCTGCTGGTTCAGCAGCAGGCGCAGCAGATCCTTGATGTGCACCATGCCTGCGATGTGATCGAAGTCTCCTTCGTACACCGGATACCGGGTGTGCGGCGCCCGCCCGATGATGTCGCGCAGCTCGTCGGGGCGCGTGCCGGCGGGAATGCCCGTCAGCCGCACGCGCGGCACCATCGCCTCACCGGCGGTGAGGTCGCCGAACTCGAACAGCTCCTGCAGCATCCGGCTGGCGTCCGCGCGCAGCGCACCAAGCGCTCCCGATTCGCGGACGATGAGCTGCAGCTCCTCGGACGTGTAGTACCGGTCGGCGTTCTGCGCCTGCCGCTCCACGCCGACGAGCTTCAACACGCTGTTGCCGATCGCGTTCAGCGTCACGACGAAGGGGTAGAGCAGCGTCTGGATCCAGAGCATCGGCGGCGTAATCCACAGCGCGAGGTGCTCGGCGCGCTGCAGCGCCAGCGATTTCGGGATCATCTCGCCGATGACGATGTGGAAGTACGTGAGGATGGCGACCGCGAGCACGCTTGCCGCACCGTGCGCCGCGAGCCAGCCGAGGACGCCCGCCGATCCCATCAGGTGCAGCAGCCGATCCGCGATCACGTGCTCGCCGTACATGCCGAGCCCGAGGCTCGCGACCGTGATGCCGATCTGCGCGGTGGCGATGTAACGATCCTGCCGGCGCGGCTCCGTCAGAATCCGATCGACCAGGCGCGCCAGCCGGTTGCCGCGTTCGGCGCGCGCTTCGATCGCCGCGCGCGGCGCGCCGACGATCGCGAACTCCGCCGCGACGAACAGCGCGTTCAGCACGATGAGCAGGGCGATGACGCCGATCGCCGTCAGCACGTCAGCGGATCTCCCCGCCGTGACCCGGCGCCACGATGACGGACGATACCGCCGTGCCGTCCACGCTTTCCACTTCGACGGGGAGTCCGCCGACGACGAGATCCTCGCCGGGCTCCGGCACGTGATCGATGTGCCGCGCGACGAACGACGCGATGCTTTCCGTGCCCGCCGGCCACGCGTCCTCGAGCCACACCCGCGCCTGATCGAGCGCCAGCGCGCCGGGCAGGCGCACGCGGCCGTCCGACAACCGGAGCGGCAGCAGCCGCGCCTGCTTGAACTCGTCGGGCACGTTGCCGAGCAGCTCCGAGAGCACGTCCTCGAGCGTGATCAGGCCGACGACCGTGCCGTGATCGTCGATCACGAGCGCCTGATGGCGGCGCCGCTGCCGCAGAAACGCGAGCAGCCGATCGGCCGGCATGCTGTCGGAGACGCGCACGATCGGCCGCAGCAGCGCGAGCAGATCACCTTCGCGTCCGTGTGCGAGGAAGTGGAGGACGACGTCCTTCGTGTGAAGGATGCCGAGGATGTCGTCGAGCGTGCGGCGGAAGACGGGCAGCCGGCTGTACGGACTCGACGCCGCGATGCGCAGGACGTCCCCGAAGGGAGTCGACGCCTCGATCGCGGCCAGCCGCGGCCGCGCAACCATGAGCTGCCGCGCCGTCCGCAACCCGAGGCGCAGGGCGCGATGCAGGCGCACCTGCTCCGCGGGCTCGAGCAGTCCGCCGTCGCGACTCTCGGCGATCAGCAGCTCGATCTCCTCCGGCGAGTGCACGTGCCGGTGCCCCGTCGTCGGAACGCCGAGCAGCTTGAGCAGCATCACGCCGCTGCCGTTCAGCAGCGCGATCGACCCGCGGAAGAGCCGCAGCGACCACTGCATCGGCAGCACGGTGAAGATCGCGGTCTGCGTGGGATATTGCAGCGCGAGGGCCTTGGGCACGAGTTCGCCCAGGATGACGGACAGGATGGTGAGGACCAGGAGCAGGACGATCGCGGCGGTGGGTTCCGCGGCCGCCGCGTCCAGCGCGCCCCAGCGCGCGAAGAGCGGCGCCGCCCACGGCGCGAGCACCTGCTGCGCGTACGCGCCGAGGATCAGGCTCGAAAGCGTGATGCCGACCTGCGACGCGGCGATGTAGCGATCGAGCTCGTGCGGATCGTCGAGAACGGGCAGCAGCCGGGCGGCGAGCGCGTGGCCGTCCTCGGCCATCCGCCGCAGGCGGCTGCGTCGTGCGCCGACGGCGGCAAACTCCGCGGCGACGTACAGCGCCGTGAGCAGGATGAGCAGGAGGATCACCCCGGACGCGACGAGCATCCCGGGGATCGTATAGGATCTGCCCCCTACTCCGCGCGCAGGGCCACGACCGGATCCACCCGCGTAGCGCGGAGGCCGGGCACGTAGCTCGCCAGGGCCGCGACCGCGCACAACACGACGGCGACCGCGGCGAACGTCAGCGGATCGGTCGGCTGGACGCCGAAGAGCAGGTTGCGCATGAGACGGGTGAGCAGCAGTGCGCTGACGCCGCCGATCACCACCCCAGCCACCGCGAGCGCCATCGCCTGGCCGACGACCATCCGCAGCACGCCGCCGCGCGGCGCGCCGAGCGCCATGCGGATGCCGATTTCCTGCGTCCGCTGCGTCACGCTGTAGCTGATGACGCCGTAGATGCCGACCGCCGCGAGCAGCAGCGCGACCGCCGCGAAGATCGCGAGCACCACCATCGTCATCCGGCGCTGCGCGACCGAGATGTCCAGTACTTCCTGCATCGTCCGGATGTCCGCCGCGGCGACGTTCGGATCGAGCTCGTGGAGGGCGGCAACGGCCGACGGAACGATCGCCGTCGCATTGCCGCTGGCGCGGATCGCCACGGTGGTGAACGGATAGGTGAAGCGCGAGGGGGGCCAGTAGACGGTCGGCCGCGCCTGAGTCTCCAGATCCGCCTGCCGGACGTCCCCGACGACGCCGATGATTTCGTCCGGCGCCTCTTCGTCCCACGACACGATCAAATGCTGGCCGACTGGATCCTGATCGGGGAAGTACTCCCGCGCCAGCGTCTGATTGATGATCACGCGCCGGACCTTCGAGCCCTTGTCGCGCTCGTCGTACAGCCGCCCGCGAATGAGCGGCACCCGCATCGCCTGAAAGTAATCGTGCGTGATGACGCGGACGTCGCAGACGGGCTCCTGGCCGGGCGCCGGCTTGGGGCGTCCGACGATCTCGAATCCGGTGGCCGCGCCGGCGCCGTTCAGCGGAAGGAAGCTCGTGCCGCCGGCCGCTTCGACGCCGGGCAGCGCGTCGAGACGGGCGAACAACTGATCGAAAAACGCGCGCTGCTGTTCTTCCTTCTCGTACTTCGCCCTCGGGATCGTGACCTTCATCGTGACGGTCTGCGACGGATCGAATCCCGGGTCGACGTCGAGCAGTGCCGCGAAGCTGCGAATCAGCAGCCCTGCGCCGACGAGCAGCACGAGCGCCAGCGCCATCTCGGCGACGACGAAGAGACTGCGGGCGCGCGCACCGCGCGCCGACGATCCCGTCCGTCCGCCTTCCTTCAGCGCGTCGGTCAACCGTCCCCCCGCGCTCGTGATCGCGGGGACCAGTCCGAAGATGATGCCGCTCAGGACCGCCGCCGCGAGCGTGAACAGCAGGACGCGTCCGTCGATCGCGACCGACGCGAGGCGCGGAATAGGCAGTTGCGAGGCGACGGCCGTGCGCAACCCGATCACGCACCACCACGCGAGCAGCAGGCCGACGGCTCCGCCAACCAGCGACAGCAGCAAGCTCTCGGCGAGGAGCTGGCGCGCGATCCGCGCGCGTCCCGCGCCCAACGCCGCACGGACCGCCAGCTCGCGCTGACGCGACGTCGCACGCGCGAGCAGCAGGTTCGCGACGTTCGCGCACGCGATGAGGAGGACGAAGCCCACCGCGGCCAGCAGCACCAGCAGCGCCGGCCGGACGTCGC
The DNA here is from genome assembly GCA_035700625.1 of Vicinamibacterales bacterium. Classification (GTDB taxonomy): domain Bacteria; phylum Acidobacteriota; class Vicinamibacteria; order Vicinamibacterales; family 2-12-FULL-66-21; genus DASSOM01. The sequence goes on along the minus strand of DASSOM010000007.1, from coordinate 373 downwards.
CGGTGAGCTGGTCCTGGAGCGGCACGACCTGCGCCGTCCACCCGGTGTTGAAATCCGGAAACATGCGCGTCAGTTCGGCGTGCACGCGCGTCATGTCGTCCTGCGCCTGCGCGACCGTGACGCCTGGCTTCAATCGCGCGATGACGGTCATCCACCGTCCCCGCGGTGTTCGCGCTTCCGCGCTGAAGCCAATCGGGACCCAGAGGTCGACCTTGTCCCCGCCGGGCCCAAAGCTCTGCGCGAACACCGAAAAGCCTGGAGGCATGATGCCGACGATGGTGTGCGGGACACGGTCGAGCATCACGGTGCCGTTCAGGACCGTCTGATCGCCGCCGAACCGCGTCCGCCACAGCCGGTCGCTGATGATGGCGAC
>DASSOM010000006.1:0-7327 GCA_035700625.1 Vicinamibacterales bacterium | reverse complement strand
GAACTCCCGGGCGTCGAGAGCGCAGCGGCGAGCATGGTCGTCCCCTGGCGTGACGAGGGAGAGTTCAAGTTTCAGGTCGTCTCCGAGGGGCGCGGGCGCACGGCTCCCGAAGACGCCGTGATCGCGTGGTTCCGTCCCGTCTCGCCGCGCTTCTTCGACACACTTGGCGTCCCGATGCTCGCAGGCCGCGACTTCAGCGACGAAGACCGCGCTGACACGGAACAGGTGGCCATCATCAGCCAGAGCCTCGCGCGCCGCCTCTTTCCGAACGGCAACGCGCTCAACGGGCACATGTCGTGGACCCTCGGTCCCTGGACACCGTGGCGCGTGGTCGGCGTCGTCGCCGACGTGGACGATCAGCACGTCGTCCAGGAGCGGATGATGACCGTCTACCGGCCCATGCGGCAGATAGGGCTGGCCAGCCGTCTGTTCGTGCGCGCCGCGGGCGATCCGTATACGCTCGTGCCGTCGGTCACGAAGACGATCAGAAAGCTCGCTGCCGATCAGGCGATCGAGCGGCCGAACACGCTCGAGGATATCCGCGCCGAAGTGCTCTCGCCGCAGCGGCTGAACGCGTTCGTCTTCTCCGCCTTCGGCGGCATCGCGCTGCTCATCGCGGTCGTGGGGGTCGCGGGCGTACTGGCGTTCTCGGTGAGCGCGCGCACGCGCGAGTTCGGCGTGCGCCTCGCGATCGGCAGCACGCCGGGCGATCTCAGACACGGCGTGCTGGCGGACGGCGTCCGCATCGCGACGCTCGGCATCGCTGCAGGCGTTGCGGGCGGCTACCTCATCGTCCGCATCGTGGAGACCATCGTCGGCTGGATCCCTCTGCCTGGCGTGCTGCCGCTGTCCGCCGCGGCGATCGTCCTCTTCAGCGCCGCGATCGCGGCGTCGCTCCTGCCCGCCGCGCGTGCGTCGCGCGTCGATGTGATCCAGGCGCTGCGCTCGGAATAAAGCGACAACGTACGCGGTTATCATGGCGTGCCGCGCAGACCTGAAGGTCTGCGCTACCTAGCTCGACCGGGTTCACGTAGCGCAGACCTTCAGGTCTGCCCTTGATCACATGTGGGTCAGCCCTTTATGGGCTGACCCACACTTCGCGAGTCATCGTCATGTTCCCGAAAAGCGTAGACGTCTCACAGATCACCGGCGTGCCGGTGGTGGGCCCCGCTGTCAGCTGGCAGACGCGGAACGGCCCGTTCAACGTCGAACACCTCGCCGCCGTGAACGCGGCGCACGAGCTGTACGTCTTCTGGTGGTCGCCGCAGCACGACTGGCAGGCGCTGAACGTCACGGCGAAGACCGGCCAGCGCGTGGTCGGCGGCCTCACGGCGTGGCAGACGCGCAACGGTCCGTTCAACGTGGAACACCTCGCGGGACGCTCGCCCGACGGCAGCCTCATCGTGTTCTGGTGGTCGCCGCAGCACGACTGGCAGGCGCTCGACGTCTCCGCGAAGACGGGACGCAAGATCGCCGGCGCGCCCGTGAGCTGGCAGACGCCGAACGGGCCGATGATCGTCGAACACCTGGCCGCGCGCGGGCCCCATCACGAGCTGCTCACCTTCTGGTGGTCCCCCGCGCACGACTGGCAGGTCATCGATGTGACCGCGAAGACGGGACGCGCGGCGTCGCAGGATCCAACCGCGTGGCTGTCGCGCAACGGCCCGATGCTCGTCGAACATCTCGCCGCCGCGTCACCCGATGGCACGCTGTCGGTGTTCTGGTGGTCGCCGGCGCACGACTGGCAGGCGCTCAACGTCTCGCAGATCGCGGGCGGAAGCGCCGCCGGACGCACGGTGAGCTGGCTGGCCGGCGACGTGGAGCACGTCGGCGTCCGCGGATCGAACGACCAGCTCTTCGTCTACTGGTGGACGCCGGCGACGAACTGGCGCCTCGTCGACGTAACGGCGATTACCGGCGTCGCCGTCACCGAAGTGAGCGACGCGTATCAGCTCCCGGAGACCAACGCGCACGTGGAACTCCTCGCCGCGCGCGGCACGGACGACACGCTGCTCCGATTCTGGTGGCGTCCCGATCGCGACTGGCAGGCGCAGAACCTGTCGCGCGCAACCGGCACGGATGCATCAACCGCGCCCACCGCGTGGCTGACGCCGAACGGTCCCGCCACGATCGAGCACTTCGCGACCGTCACGTCCCGCGGCGCGCTGATCGTCGTCTACGACGACGGCGAGAGCCGGCGCTTGACGGACGCGACGGGGGAACCGATCGCGCCGCTCGTCCGCCGGCGCGGCCGCGCGCCGGTGGTGGCGCTCCTCTGGGATCCGCACCGGCCGACCGATCCGGCACCTGCCGTGAGCGCCGTCGACGCGAAGATCTTCGGGCCGACCAGCAGCGTGCGCGATTATTACTTACAGGTGAGCGGCGGCGCGTTCACGATCGAGCGCGCGGGGCTGCTCGGCTGGTTCGACGCGAGCCGCCCGCCGGAGTACTGGTGGGGAGGGCTCGACACGAACGACAGCGACGGCGACGGCTGGATCAACCCCCACGTCCAGAAGTGGGCGGAAGCCATCCGCGACGCAGACGGATCGTTCAACTACAAGGCGTTCGACGGCAACCCGCTCGACGGCGCGCTGCGCCCCGACGAACTCGGCGTGCTGATCGTCATCCCGCAGAACGGCCCGTTCGGCACGAACCGCGGCGTGGTCGGCCGCGAGTACCCGAATCCAATGCCGCTCGTCGTCGACGGCGTCACGATCGACACGATCGCCGAAACGTACATCGGCGCACCGCCCAACCTCGGCGTCGTCGCGCACGAGCTCGGACACCTGCTCGCCCACCTGCCCGATCTCTATTTCGATCTGCCGGACGACGGGATGTGGGCGGGCATTCCGTTCGACAATCCGTTCGCGGCGGGCGACTACTGCCTGATGGACGCGACCTACAACGGCGCGCACCTCTGTCCGTTCCTCAAGCTGAAACTGGGCTGGCTGCGGCCGCGGCTCATCCTCCGATCGGGACAGTACGAGCTCCGGTCCATCGAGCGCGATCGCGAAGTGTGGGTCCTGCTCCATCCGCAGCGCGGCACGAGCGAGTACTTCATCATCGAGAACCGGTTCCCCGACAACACGTACGACATGAACCTGCCGGATCGCGGCCTCGGCGTGTGGCACGTGATCGAGGATCCCGCGATCTATGCGGCGAACATTCCGCCGGTGCCGCCCAACCCGCCGGCGAGCTCGCGGCAGGATCTCTGGGCGCAGAAGTGGGCCCTCATCGCGAACAACGACTGGGGACGCCGCGGCATCCGGATGATCCGGCCCGTGTGGGACACCTTCCGGCGCGATCAGTCGCTCTGGGACGGCAGCGATCCGGCGACGGGCTACGATCTCGAACCCGACGCCGCGCCGCCGCGCGCCAGCCTGCGCTGGGCGGACGGCACGCCGAGCGGGTTCGCGATCCGCAACATCTCGCCGGCGGGGACGCTCATGTCGGCGGCGATCACCGTGCCGTGGTAGCAGCCCGCCGCCGGACACGCGCGCCGATCAACACCAGACCGCTGCCAAGCAGCAGCATGGAGGCGGGCTCGGGGACCGGATCCACGACCGTCTGGAAAAACAGATCGTTGGACTCGTGCGGCGTGAACCAGCGATGGCTGCTCAGGCCGGCGACCGACTCTCCAAGCGTGTAGGCGTTGTCGACGCGGCCACTCCACCCTCCCGGCCCCGATCCGGGCTCGGCGCCCGGGTAGTCCACGACGATCGCGTATCGTGTGCCGGCGACCTGCGGCACGACGGACGGGAACGTGATGAAGTCGTCGAGCGTCGACGTGCTGCTGTCGAGCACGACCGACGCGAACGTCGTCCCGCCCGGAAAGTAGGCAGACATCGGGGTGCCGTCCGATGCCGTCCATTGCCCCAGGAACGTGTCCCGGATGGCGACCCGCAGCGGTGGACCTTCTGTCGAGGAGAACACATCGACCCTTACTCCGACGAGCCGTCCCGTCAGCCCGGCCGTATACGTCTGGGCGATGAAGGGACAGCATCCGTTGATCATGTTGAACAGGTGGGGTCCTCCGATGGGACGCTCGATCAGCTGCTGATCGATGACGATGGGATCTGCCGTTGCCGATACGGAAATGCCTGTGGTGAGCAGCGTGCAGCACCCCATCACGACGAACCGGTGAAGGCCGAATGCTCGGAGCATGGGACAACTCCTTTCCATCGCCGGTCTCCATTCCGCCCGCCCGCGGTCGCTGACATGGTCGCCCGAGGACGGACGCTACACCCGCCGCCGTTCCGCGAATCGACGACGTGAGATCAAGCCGCAGCACCCGGAGAGCAGGAGGATGGCCGTTGCCGGCTCGGGCGTAGGAACGGGCGCCCCTTCGATCGCGAGTTCGCCGGTCCAGTTGTACGCCGGCACATCCGACGTCTCCAGGCGCTCGAGTTTCACGAAGCGCAGCGTGAGCGCGCCAATCACCGTCCCTTTGAGATCTGGATGCATGCCGCCGAACGGGCGGCCCAGTAGGCCTGTCTCGCTGTAGACAAAGATCGGCCAGACTTCGGCGGCTTCGCGCAGGCCCATGCCGATGTAATCGTCGACGCCGTTAGTGAGCACGGCGACGGCGTCATCGAAATCTGGATCCGACTCTGCGGTCGCACGAAACGTGTGGCCGATGTCGGCCGGCGTCAGCGCCACGTTGAACAGCTCAGCGCCCTGGACATAGGGCTGCCACGGGAACTCCAGAAAGAACGTGCCCGACAACCCGCCGAGTACGGTGAAGCTGCCGACGACGGTGCTGTCGGCCCCCGCCGGCGGCGCGACCGGGTCGGCCCACGAAGCGGCGGGCCATGCGATGACCGCCGCGAACACGAGAAAGCGCAACCTCCTCATCGTTCCTCCTTCATGGCGCGGAGGTGCGCGATGAGACAAACGGTTACTCACCACGAGGGGGCTCCACCGCTCCGCGCGGCGGAAGTGCAAGCGGGGTGCCTCGGGGGCGCCGCCCTGCGCGGCCTCGTCCGGCGATCGTCAGTGCGTGACTCCCAGCGGTCCCGTCGCGACCGGTCCGTGCACGGCGTACGCGGGCATGGGCGCGGGAAACCCCGCGTCGGTAAACGCTTCACGGATGAGACGATTCGTATCGAAGTACACCTGCCAGTAGTCCTTGTTGGCGCAGCAGGGGCGGACGCACAGAACCGGCCCCGCCGGCGTGAACTGCAGGACGTCGACGGTGGGCTCGGGCGATGGCAGCACGTTCGGAACCGCCGCCAGCCGGTCCTTGATGATCCTGATGGCAACGCGATGATCCACCGCGTCGCTGATCGTCGCGGTGAGATCCACACGCCGATACGGATTCGCCGAGTAGTTCTGGATGGTGTCCGAGAAGATCTTGTTGTTGCCAAGGATCGTGTGGACGTTGTCCGGCGTGTTGATGACCGTCCCGAACAGTCCGATGGACTCGACGGTTCCGGTCACGCCACCCGCGGTGATGGCGTCCCCGACCTTGAACGGGCGGAGGAACACGAGGAACGCGCCGGCCGCGAAATTCGCGAGCAGGCCGCCCCACGCGACCCCGATCGCCACGCCGCCCGCGGCGAGGAGCGCGGCAAACGTCGTCGTCTCCACCCCGAAGAAACCGAGGATCACGACGATCAGCACGACGTTCAGCCCGATCTTCAGCGCCGTCTGCAGGTAGCGGGTGAGCGTGAGGTCGAACTTCTGCCGATCGGCCGCGCGACCCACCATGGTGAGCGAGAACGAGATCAGCCACCGGCCGGCGAAAAACAGGACGATGGCGCCGGCCACTTTCCAGGCGGCGGCGAGCAGCCTCGTATCCGCGTATTGGATCAGCCCGTTCACATCCATGGGGCCTCCAAAGCTCTGCCTACTTCAGCGCGCCGGCCAGCAGGTTGCCGACGTTCGCGCCTCCGGATTTCGACACGAACGACGTCAGCACCGGCACGGCCTTGCCGACCTTGTCAGGCGACAGGCCGAGTGTCGAGAACGCGGAGGCTGCCGACGCCATGCCGCTGGCCGATCCCCCAACCTGCGACAGGGACGCCGGCAACGCCCCACCCGTCGACGGCGCTGCTTTCAGCAGCGACGCCATACCTGGAACCGCGCTCGACACCTGTGAGAACTCCTGCGGGCTCAGCTTCGTCTTCGCAACCGCGAACAACGCACCGGCGGCCCCGGCCGCCTGTTCGGGTGTGGCGTCGATTTCCTTCGCGAGCGACGTGACGAGGGCCGGGCTCGCCTTGGCCGCGGCCGCCGCCGCCGCGGATGGAGCCTGGGCTTGCCGACCCGCCGCGGACGCACCGAGCGCGCCCGCCACCGCAATCGCGATCATGGCGACACACACAATTCCAAATCGACGTGTCATGCGAACCTCCTCATGCCCGGGTCGCGCACTGCCCTGACGGCAAGCCGCGTGCGCGCGGTAGGCCGGGAAAGCAGGCGGCGTACCCTCGCGCGCGCGCTCGACCGCGACGCTGGATCTGATGTGCTCAAAGGAGTTGCGGTATTCGTGCGAGGGACGTGCGCCAGTTCCGGTCGCGGGCGGACTCCACTCCTCCGGAGGGTTCACCCCGATTCCGGAGGCCTCACGCGACGGGCACTTCATTTGACTTCCGAATGGAACACGGGCATAGTCTATTCGGATGTCTAATAAAGAACCGTCCCGGGCGGAAGTGCTCCGCGGCACGCTTGACCTGATGATCCTGCAGACGCTCGCGGCACTCGGACCCCAGCACGGCTACGCCATCGGCGCCCGGATCGCGCAGGTCTCGTCCGGCGCGCTCACGCTCAACATGGGGACGCTGTACCCGGGCCTGCTGCGCCTCGAACAGCAGGGTTTCGTCAAGGCCGAGTGGGGCGTCACCGACAACAACCGTCAGGCACGCTTCTATGCCATCACGGCCGCCGGCCGGCGCCGGCTCGCCGCCGACAAGAAGGCGTGGGACCAGATGGTGTCCGTCATGCGCACGCTTTTCGAGGAACCCGCATGACGATCCCGGAGATCGGCTCCTCGCTCCGCGAATGGACGCGCGGACTGCCCTGGCTCGCCTCCTCGTGGCTCGACGTCAAGCTCGGGCTGCGCCTGCTCGTCAGGAACTGGGGCCTGACGATCGTGGGCGGCCTCGCGACGACCCTCGCGATCGCCATCGCCGTCGTCGTATTCGCCGCCTTCGACCTCGTCATGCGGAGTCCCCTTCCCCTCGACGAGGGGAACCGGGTGGTCGCGATCCAGGTGTGGGACCGCGAAGCGGGCCGCCGGCGCGACACGACATGGCAGGACGTCGAGCGTTGGCGCGACACCCTGCAGTCGATTGAAGATGTCGGCGCCTTCCAGACGAGCCGGCGC
>DASSOM010000005.1:0-5022 GCA_035700625.1 Vicinamibacterales bacterium | reverse complement strand
CATCTACCCGCGCGAGAACGCACACAACAATTACCTGCAGATTCTGGCGGAGCTCGGGATCGTCGGCCTCGGCGCGTTCCTGTGGCTCCTCTACGCGAGTCTGGCCCCCCGGCGCGATGCCCTCAAGGCGTTCTGGACGGAAGGAAAATGGAACGGCCTCCATGTCGGCCTGCTCGTGTTCCTCGTCACCTGTCTGACCGGCCATCCGCTGCTCGTGCCGGAGGTCGCCTACATCTTCTGGATCGCCCTCGGCCTCGCCGCGGCGGATCGACAGGAGGCGATCGGCGACGCCGGATCATCGCGCCGCGCGCGTGTCGTCGCGGGTGCGCTCTGCGCGTTCGTGCTGCTGTCGCTGCCCATCCGCATTTCAAACGCGCGCCAGTCGAAGAACCTCCAGGACGTCGTCTTCGGCGTGTCGCATTGGCGGCGGGACGCCGCGGGTGTTCCCTACCGGCGGCTCGCGACGGACGCGACGTTCTTCATCCCGGCCTCCGGCACCCTGGTCGAAATTCCGCTGCGGCTCTCCGAGCCGTCCCCGGATCCGGTCTCCGTCGCGATCTCGTTCGACGATGTCTTCGCCGACCGCGTCGTGCTCGAAGGAACCGGCTGGCGCCGCGTCCACCTGCTGCTCCCGCGTTCGACGAACGGGCCATGGATTCGGGTTAGGCTGATGATTGAACCCGCCACGGCCCCCACCGTGCTGCTCGGGACCCTGGACCAGCGTTGATGCATATCGACACCCTCATCGTCGGCGGCGGCGTCGTCGGCCTTGCCGCGGCGGCCGACATCGCCTCGCGCGGACACTCCGTCGCGCTCGTCGAACGGCGGCCGCGGCCCGGCATGGAGACGAGCACCCACAACAGCGGCGTCATCCACGCGGGCATCTACTATCCGGCGGGATCCCTGAAAGCGCGGCTGTGCGTCGAAGGCGCCGAGCGGCTGTTCGCCTTCTGTGCGACGCACGGCGTCCCGCACGATCGCTGCGGGAAACTGATCGTCGCTGCGAACGAAGGTGAAGTACCCGCGCTGGAGGCGCTGAAGCGTCGCGGAGACGAGAACGGCGTTCGCGGATTGACGATGGTGGACGCAGCGTTCGTCCGCGCGCGCGAGCCTCACGTCCGGGCGGCGGCGGCACTCTGGTCTCCCAACACGGGACGCCTCGACGCGTCGTCACTGGTGCTGGCGCTGCGGCGCGTCGCCGAAGCGCATGAGGCCATGGTGCTTGCCGGCACCGCGGTCGTGGGTGGCGAGCCGCAGGCCCGCGGCGGGTTCACCGTGCGGCTCGAGCGGGAGACGATAGAGGCGCGGACGGTGGTGAACGCCGCGGGGCTTCACGCCGACGAGGTGTCGGCCTCCTTCGGCGGCGAACCGTTCGCGATTTATCCGTGCCGGGGTGAGTACGCGGAGCTCGCGCCGTCGAAGCGTCACCTGGTCAACGCGCTCGTCTATCCACTGCCGCACGCGTCGGGCCACGGCCTCGGCGTGCACCTGACGAAGACGCCCGGTGGCAGCGTGCTGCTCGGCCCGACGATCCGGTATCAGGAGCGGAAGGACGATTACGAGGAAGGACTTCTGCCGCTCGACTCCTACGTGGAGCCGACGCGCGAGATGCTGCCCGATATCCGTCTCGAGGACTTGCGGTACGGCGGCAGCGGCATCCGCGCGAAACTCTGTCCGCCGGATGAGAAATTCGCGGACTTTCTGATCCGCCCCGACACGCGCCAGCCCGCGCTGATTCACGCCGCCGGCATTGAATCCCCGGGGCTCACCGCGTGCCTGGCGATCGGTGCGCGTGTCGGGGCGCTGGTCGAGGAGGCGCTCGGACGCTAACGAGGTATCGAGGAGCGAGGTGCGGAACTGGCTACTTCAGGTATCTCGCGAGCGCGTCCTGCCACGTCGGCATGCTGAATCCGGCTGACGCGAGCTTCGCATTCGACAGGGCGCAGTAGCGCGGACGGCGGGCGCGCAGTTTCACCGAATCGACTGACACGCCTCGCAATCGCGGCTGCACCCCGAGCAGGCGAGCCGCTTCCAACGCGACCGCCTCCCACGTGGCGGCCCCGGTGTTGACGCAGTGATACAGGCCCGCCGGCGCGCCGCGCTGCACCAGGGTGAGCGTGGCGTCCGCAATGTCCGGCACGTAGCTCGGCGAGACCGTCCGGTCGACGAACACCGGCACTTCCTCTCCCGCGCGCAGACGATCGACGATCGTGCCGAGGCTCCGCCCGCGCGAACCGGCCGCCGCGCCCGGTCCGCCGAACAGACTTTCGACGCGCAGCACGTAATGGCGCGGCGTCTCGGCGGCAAACCAGTCGCCGAGCAGCTTGGACGAGGCGTACACGCTGCGCGGATTGGGCTCGTCCTCCTCGACGTACGGCCGATCGGTCTGGCCATCGAAGACGAAGTCGGTGCTGTAGTGGACGAACACCGCGCCGGCCGCCGCGCTCGCGCGCGCGAGCGTGCGCACGGCGAACGCATTCACGCGCAGCGCGGTCTGCGGATCGTCCTCGGCGCCGTCCACATCGTTGTACGCGGCGCAGTTGACGACGACGTCCGGATGCACATCCGCGAAGACAGCGGTGACCGCGTCCGCATCGGTGATGTCGAGGGCGCGCCGATCGAAGGCACGGATGTCCGCGACGCGCCCGAACGTCTCCGCGATGGCGGCGCCCAGCAGACCGCGGGCGCCCGTCAGCAGGAGCTGCATGCCGGTGAGGAAAATGACGAGAGCGCCGCCTTGACCGCGCCGACGACCTCGCGCTGCTGCGCCTCGGTCAGCTCGCTGTAGATGGGCAGGGCAAGCGTCTCGCGCGCGGCCGCTTCGGCGCGCGGGAACTCCCCTTCGCGGTAGCCGAGCGACGCGAAGCACTCCTGCAAGTGGAACGGCACGGGATAGTAGATCTCGGTGCCGATGGCCGCAGCGGTCAGATGCTCACGCACGCGATCCCGATCCGGAACGCGGATAACGTACTGATTGAAGATGTGCTCGCGATCGGCGGGACGCGGAGGGAGCGTCACGCGATCCGTGAGCCCCGCCTCGGCAAACAGCCGATCGTAGAGATCGGCATTCGCCCGGCGTTTCGCGCTCCAGGCCGCCAGGTGCGGCAGCTTCACGCGGAGCACCGCCGCCTGGATCGCGTCGAGCCGGAAGTTGCCCCCGATCCGCTTGTGGAAGTACTTCGGTTCGGCGCCGTGATTCCTCAGCAGGCGCAGCTCGCGCGCGAGCGCCTCGTCGCCGGTCGTGACGAGGCCCGCATCGCCGAACGCGCCGAGGTTCTTGCTCGGGAAGAACGAGAAACAGCCCGCCGTCCCCATCGATCCGGCTGGACGTCCGCGGTACGTCGCGCCAATCGCCTGGGCGGCATCCTCGATGACGGCCACGCCCGCGCGCCGCGCCGTTGCGAGCAGCGGATCCATGTCGGCGCAGAGCCCGTAGAGATGCACGGGAATGATCGCCTTCGTCGCCGGCGTGATCGCGGCCTCCACGGCCGCGGGATCGACGTTGTAGGTCGCCGGATCGATATCGACCAGCCGCGGCCGCGCGCCCAGGCGGGCGATACAGCCGGCCGTCGCGAAGAACGAGAAGGTCGACGTGACGACGTCGTCGCCGGGGCCGATGCCGAGCGCCATCATCGCGGCGAGGAGCGCATCGGTGCCCGACGACACGCCGATCGCGTGCGGCACGCCGGCGACGGCGGCCACGTCGCGCTCGAATGCCTCGACTTCCGGGCCGCCGATGAAGCGCTGACTGTCGCAGACGCGCGCAATCGCCGCGAGAACATCCTCGCGTAGCGGACGGTATTGCGCCTGCAGATCGAGAAGAGGAATGGGCATGTGTCGATGAGGGTGTTCAGCGCGTCACGATCTCCGGTGCGCCCCAGAGGGGTTTGTCGGAGCGGTCGTCCGCCGGGCGATCCGGCGGACTTGGGTGCGTCTCGAGCACGATCTGCACGTCTTCGCCGGCATACGGCGCCAGGTCCACCATCACGGGAATCCAGCGGCGCTGCGCCGAGACATCCTTCGCATTGACCTGCTGCGAGAACAGCGTGCGCACACCTTCGTCCGTCGCCACGCCGCCGGAAAAGTAGACGCCGTCGCCGGCGTTGTTCCAGGACTCCGGGCTCGTGCCGATCGACACGCGCAGCCAGCCGTGCTCGGGGACGCGCACGTTCCACGCGATCCGCCCTTCCGGCGGCGCCACGATCGCGCGCAGCGCCTCGCCGTTCAACGCTCGCACCTCGAGAACGAAGGCGCTGTCGCCGGGCGTCTTCGACGCCTGCTCGAACCGCCCGAGCAGGTCCACCTGCGGACCTCCTGTCCGCCGGACGATCCACCATGCGGCAAGCGCCGCGACCAGCACGATGATCGCGATCGTCGGGTAGTCGAACCTCTTCATTCGTCGGACGACTGCTCTCTTACCGTCGTGTACGCCGCTCTTTGATCGCCGCCCGCGTCTCCCGCTCCGCTTCCCGCCGCTTGATCGTTTCGCGCTTGTCGTGCGCCTTCTTGCCTTTCGCGAGGGCCAGGCCCATCTTCACGCGGCCGTTCTTGAAGTACATGCGGGTGGGCACGAGCGTCATGCCGCGCTCGACGGTCTTGCCAATCAGTTTCCGGATCTCCTGCTTGTGCAGCAGCAGCTTCCGCCGGCGCTTCGGATCGTGATCGCTGTAGCCGCGATTGCGGTACGGACTGATGTGGACGTTGTACACCCACACCTCCCCTTCCTCGACCCGCGCGAAGCTGTCGCGCAGGTTCGCACCTCCCTCGCGGATCGACTTCACCTCGGTGCCGAGCAGCGCCACGCCGGCCTCGAAGGTTTCGACGATGTGATAGTCGTGGAAGGCCTTCCGGTTCTCGGCCACGGGAGCCACGGAAGCGTCGTCGGCCACTGAGGATTTGGCAGCCACAGAAGAACACAGAAGAACACAGAATATTAAGAATACAAAATTCAGTGGCTGGCCAGACGCGCCGCCAGGCGGATGGCCTCGACGAGGCTGCCGGGATCCGCGATGCCGCGGCCGG
>DASSOM010000004.1:0-2180 GCA_035700625.1 Vicinamibacterales bacterium | reverse complement strand
GAGGGCATGGTGTACAACCTCGGCGCGGCGGCGGTCGGCTGTCTGCTCGGCATCGGCGTATCGATGATCATCGTGCAGGTGATGGAGCGGCTGTTCAGCGACCTGAACCTGGGCATCGTCTTCAACGTGACGCCGCGCAGCCTCATCGTGTCGTACTCGATCGGTGTTGTGCTGACGTTCATCACGGTCACGTTCTCGTCGTGGCGGATCGGCAACCTGAACATCGTCAGCGCGATCCGCGACATCCCCGACCAGGGTTTGCACGCAGACAGGCCGGAGTTCCGCGGTCTGACGGGCGCGGCGAACCTGATCAAGTGGTTGATCTTCAAGCCGCGCGGGTGGCCGTGGACGTGGATGACGCCGGCCGCGCGCGGGCGGCGATGGGCGGCTGCGTGGGAGTGGCTCGCCGGCCCGACGATCATCGGCGCGGGCGCGTTGCAGGTCGCGATCTCCATCGGCATGTTCATGGTCGCCGGGGGTCTCTACGACACATCGGCGGCCGGGTCGACGCTTGCCGTCATCATCGGCGTGCTCGGCGGGGCGGTGATGCTGACGGCGGTGGGCTCGATCCTGTACGGGCTGTCGCGGCTGTTCCAGATCGGCGCAGGGCTGACGGTGATCGGCGTCGTGCTGGTGTTGGTGGGACTGGGGTCCGATATGGCGGCGCCGTTCGGGCTTGGCTTCTCGGCGGCGGTCTTCGGTATCGCGATGGTGCTGGCGCAGCTTCGCGTGCCCGCGCGGCCGGTGTACACGGCAGCCGGTGTCTTCCTCCTGATCTCGTGGCTGGTGTTCGCCGGCGCGAATACCCCGTTCGACAAGATCAACGAACTCGAAGGCAACATCGACATGTTCTTCGTGAGCGGCGTCGCGATGGTGCTCGCCGGCACGTTCGTCATCGTCTACAACGCGGACCTCATGCTGGGGCTGCTGACGCTGACGGGCGGCGTGTTCTCGCGCATCGCGCCGTCGATCCGCACGGCCGTCGCGTACCCGCTCGCGAACAAGTTCCGCACGGGCATGACGATCGCCATGATCTCGCTGGTGATGTTCGCGCTGGTGATGATGACGACGATCCAAGGCAACTTCGACCGCATCTTCCTGGCGGACGAGGCGCGCGGCGGTTACGACGTCGTGGCGTACGAGAACCCGAGCAACCCGGTGCCGGACCTGGTCGCGAGCCTGCAGTCTGAGGGTGGAGCCGGGGGAAGCGGCGACGCGGTGGACACGAGCAAGATCGAGTACGTGGACAGCATCGCCGACGCGAACCCTTCGATTGCCGATCTGCGGATGGCAAACCAGGAGCGCGTGGACTGGCAGGACTACTCGATCATGGGCGTCAGCGAAGGCTTCATGGAGCACAACGAACTGAAGCTTCAGTCGCGCGCAAAGGGATACGACAGCGACGGCGCCGTCTGGGACGCCATGCGCTCCGGCGGCAACTACGCCGTGATCGACGCCTTCGCGGTCGGGGATGGCGGGTTTGGGGACGACGGCCAGTTCCAGCTGCAGGGCGTCGAACAGACGGAGACGACGTTCGACCCGCCGAAGGTGCTCGTACATGATGCCTCGACGGGCAAGGTGCAAGAGGTGGAAGTGATCGGCGTGCTGAACACGGCGAGCAGCGGCCTCTTCAGCGGCCTGTTGCTGCCGCAACCGGTGTTCGACAGCCTGTACGAGAAGCCGCTGCTCACGGTGCACTTCGTGAAGCTGCAGCCGGGCACCGACGCGACGCAGTATGCGCGCGACATCGAGCGCACGCTGCTGGCACAGGGCGTGCAGGCCGATTCGATCCAGAAGATCATCGACGACTACCAGGCGCAGAGCCGGGGCTTCCTGTACCTGATCCAGGGCTTCATGGGCATCGGGTTGTTCGTCGGTATCGCGGCGGTCGGCGTGATTGCGTTCCGCACGGTCGTCGAGCGGCGGCAGCAGATCGGCATGCTGCGGGCGATCGGCTACCGGCGCAACATGGTGGCGCTCTCGTTCATGCTTGAATCGCTGGTCGTCGCGGCCCTGGGTGTCCTCAGCGGCACTGTCCTGGCGTTGATCCTGTCGTACAACCTGATCAACTCCGAGGACTTCCAGGAAGGCGCCGAGTTCAGCGGCTTCGTGATCCCGTGGGGAACGGTCCTGTTCTTCATCGGCGCATCGATCGTCGCCGCCGCGATCATGACCTGGGT
>DASSOM010000003.1:0-10985 GCA_035700625.1 Vicinamibacterales bacterium | reverse complement strand
CGCCGACCAAACCATCGAGATACGCCGCGATGAAGCGCGTGTGCGCGTCGGCCAGCATGCGCACCTTGTACGGAGTCAGCGCAGAGGCCTCCTCGTCTCGCGTGGTGATGCGGTGCAGGAAGCTCACGTCGTTGGTGAACGCGTTCTCCATCTCGACGACCATGTAGAGCAGCCGCACCCAGACGCGGAACGCATTGCCCACGGAGACGTAGCGCAGCCCGTCGGGCGTGACGGCCACGCCCCATCCCGCCCGGAAGTTCAGCCGCCTGATCGTGCCGATCTCGTAGAGGCCCAGGAGTGCGTCCACCTCGGGATTGGCGTCGTGCCCCACGGCACCGTACGCACGGCTGGCGTCGAGGCCTGCATACGCGGCGAGGATCTTCTGTCCTCCCGGGTGCAGGTGCAGGAACTCCGTGACGTCGTACACACGGCCGTGGATGACCATCCAGTAGCCATGCCCGGCATCGTTGTGGAGCACGACCTCGGACGCGTCGAACGTGCGACGGCTGGCGGCTGCCGGCTCGGAGTAGGTCGTAAAGACGTCCTGGAGATAGCGCTCGTCCGCGGCCATCCGATAGAGGAGGCGCACGCCTTCCTCGCCGGCATACCGTCGGGCGATTTGCTTCAGGGCGGCGAACACGGCGGCGGCGAACCCCGCCCGGCCGCACACGTAGAAGCAGGCCCCTCGCCCGCCCTGCTCCTCATCGCGGAGCAGATCCCAGAGGCGCCGCGCGGTCTCCTCTTCCAGCATCAGCTGGTCGACACGCATGCGCGCGGCGTCGGCGAACCCGAACGGCTCCGATGGCGCGACGCACAGCCTCGAATCCTCGCGCGAGCACGCAACCTGCAGTCGCAGCCGTCCGGCCGCGACGAGCGCGGCGAGCTCGTCGCCGAAGTACAGGTCGTCGCGGGTTCTGATCCCGAAGAACAGCCAGTTCTCTCCTGCCTGATCGTGACGGACACGCTCCTGCAGGAAACCGCGAAACGGAGCAATCCCCGCTCCTCCGGCGAACATGACAATCGGCGTTCGTGGATCGGCAGGCAGGTGGAAGCGTCGCGCGGGCACCACCGACACGGTCACCGGGTGGCCGGTCGTGCGGGCTGATGCCGGCGCGTCGGCAATCCGTGCGAGGAAGCCCGACGCCGTGCCGCGGCGCGCCCTCGCAAGGGAGACCGTCGAGTCCTGGGTCCAATACGCCAGTTCACCGGCGGAGAGATGGATCGCGCTCGCCGATGCCGCCGCGGGGTCGTCCATGGCACACGCGATCGAGTAGAGCCGGAACGCCGGCGGGCGGACGATCCGGCAGATGCTCTCGCGATCCCACGGCTCGGCCTTCCAGAGACGCCGCGGGTCGTATCCACCCTCCGCGAGCACCTGCAGCAGATCCCACAGCTCCCACTGGTCTTCGGCCCGAGCGGCGATGATGGCCCGCAGACGGGAAGACGCGGTGATCGCGTGGAGCGTGCGGGCGACGGTCCGTTCGACCGGGCGGATGATTCCACGGCGAAGCAGATCGCGCAGGGACACGCTCGCGAGCTCGTGGCCGGGCCGCTGCAGGGCCTGCCGCCACGCGGCGTCGAGATGGATCACCTCCTGCCCTGACGCGCGCAGCGCGTTCAACGTGCGCTCGACGAGATCGGGATCGTTCTCGGGCAGGATGCCGCACCGGTCGCCCGGCTGAAACCGCAGCCCCGTACCGGCGACGTCCAGGGTCACGTGCGCAGGTCCTTCCGCGTTGCCGGCGAGGCGCTCGCCGCGCGCGGTGGCGACGAAGCGATGCTCCTGACGATCCAGGAAACGCTCGCGCTGTGTCGCATGCAGCTCGCTGTCGACTTCCTCCCAGGCGCGGTCCTTGAACAGGCCCGCGAATCCGCCGATCGTGATCGAACGTCCCACCTTGAACGCGGTTTCGAGGTAGCCGTACACCTTGAGCCGGTGGATGCCGAGAAAGCCCTTCTCCCCCGCGTATTCGTTGAGTACCGCGTGAAAGAGACCGTTCAGGCCACGATCGCCGCGCTCCTCGACGTAGCGCCGGATCGGCACCGCGTTCAGCGCCGTGAGGAAGTCGGTCCAGTGCGGCGGATAGTACCGTCGCAGGTCGATCGATTCCTTGCCCAGCGCAGAGCCGTAGTGCCTGCGCCCGAAGAACACGTCCAGCACGTGGAACACGGGCGAGGATGTCCCGCTCGGGCCCTGGACGCCCTCGTGCATCGGCACGGCGAACGGGGCCACCGTCTTCGCCCACACGACCGGATCGACATAGCTCCGCGCGTAGGGGTTCGGGTCCACCTTCTGGAACGACACCTCGGTCAGGTGCCGGAGCCGCTCGCTGATCAGGAGGAGCTCGCGCGCAAGCGCGGCCGCGTCTCCCCGGAGGACAGCCTCCTGAGCGCGCACGACGGCTCCCACGATCGGAGCGCTCTCCGCGAGAATCTCCACCTGTGTCAGATAGAAGATTTCCTCCTCGCGGTTGCCGACGGTCGGCGTCAGGAGCGCCATGTTCTCGACGCGCCGCGGGTGGGCATCGTCCGGCTCGAGCAGCCGCCAGTTGTACGCGATGAGGTCTCCGTACGAAAGACACGGGGCCGGCCGCCCGAGGCGCCGCGTGACGTCCTCCCACGGCTGCTGAATACACGGGGGCATCCGCTCGGGCGGCGCGGGCGTGGCGCGAAAGTACGCGTGGGCGAAGATGCTGAGGAGCGACGAGGCACGGCAGACGGCCACCGCCGGCAGCGCGTCTTCCCGCGCGCTGAGCACGGGCAGCGCGTCGAACGCCTCGCGCAGCGCCTGCACCCGGTACAAGCGGGGCAGGTCGGCCGCGATGTCGTCCCACGCGCGATAAGAGGCCGGAAGCTCCGGGAGCGGCGCCTGCACCGGCAGGAAGCCGGCGTCGGATGAGAGAAATCCGAGGTTCTCGTGGCCGTTGCGCCGGTTCGCGTGCTCGGCGGCGTCGAGCACCCGGCGCGCGGGGGCTTGATTACCTGTGTCGCGCGGCTCCATCAGTTGACGTATCCCCGGGGTCTTCGCTCTCCGCGTAGTAGATCACGGCACGGCACAAGTCGGCGCGGGAGACGGTCCCGACCAGCGCACCGTCCTCCACGACCGGCAACCGTCGAATCTGCTTCTCGGTCATGACGGCGGCGGCCATCGCGACTTCGTCGGTGGGCAGCATCGTAATCGCGTCGGTGATGACGAGCGGGGCGATGGGGCGTGACGCCAGGTCGCGTCCCTTGTCGACGAAAAAGCGGAACGCGTCGCTCAACGATCCGCCCGCGGTGATGATCTCCTGGAAGTCGGGCAGGAGCGCGCGCAGCATGTCTCCCTCCGACAGCACCCCGATGAATCGCTTGTGGTGGTCGACGACCATGAGGTCGCTCACCTCGGCGAGGCTGACGATCTCCGCCGCGCGCCGGAGCGTGGCGTCCATCGTGACGTGGACCGGATCGATGGTCATGACATCGCGGATGAGCATCGCGCTGCCGATCTTACGGCATCTGGGGAGGCGAGGGGCGCGGGATGCGGGATGCGGGATGCGCGTCACAACAGCGGCAGCTTCGCCGCGGCGGCGAAATGCCGGAAGTCCCGGTCGCGAGTCACAAGAGGAGTGCTCTGGTCGAGGCAGCTCTGCGCAATGAGCGCGTCGGCGACACGCGCCTTTTTCTTCTGTTTCAGCACGGACGCGCGCAGCGTGCCGGCGCGTTCCCAATACCGGGGTTCCACATCCAGGATCGGAAGCCCGCACAGCAGCGATCGGACCGACGGCGGGAGCGCCGGATCGCTCAACAGTTCGGTGAGGACGACCGGCGGCAGGGCGAGCTGCTGGTGGTCGAGCGCCGACTGAATCACCTCGACGTCGTCGCCCCGTTCCCCCTGCAGGAATGCGACCATCGAGCTCGTGTCGGCGGCGATCATCCGCGGTCGTCGCGCAGCCGCGCGAGGTCGACGGAGAATTTGACGCGGCCGCGCAGCTTCGCCACGCCGCGGATGGTGTCGCGTGCCGCGACGAGCCGGAGTCCCTGCCGGACCGTCTCGGTGACCCCCTGACCCGACGCCGCCTGCGCGCGATCGAGCAGGTCTTCCGGAACGTGCACCGTGATCTTGCGTTCCCCCATGAGAACCGATGATACCAGAGTTGATGCTGGTATGCGTTATGGCGCATTGGTCCTGCCTGGGACTCATGGCCGCTGTACAGACGAAGGGCGGGTCCGAAGACCCGCCCTTCGTCCTGAAGACGTTCCAGTCCCCCCGCTCTACGCGCACCCGCTCGTCGTGCCGCAGTTCGTGCACTTGTAGCAGGCGCCGCTGCGCACCATGATCGACCCGCAGGTCGAGCACGGCGGCGCATCCTCCTGGTTCTGGATCGCGGCGAACGAGGCGGTCGCGCGCGCGGGAGCGGCCTTCGCGGTGGCCTTCACGTCGAGCGGCAGCTGCTCCGGCGTGGACGTCACCTCGTCGCGGTTGTTTACCCCCGCGCGGAACTGCGCCTCCGGCGAGAGGAACTTCGCCGCGAGCCACCGGAAGATGTAGTCGACGATCGACTTCGCGAAGCGGACGTCCGGGTTCTTCGTCATCCCCGACGGCTCGAAGCGGACGTGGCTGAACTTGTCGACGAGGTCCTGGAGCGGCACGCCGTACTGCAGCGCGTAGCTGATCGCCTGCGCGAACGCGTCGGCGAAGCCCGAGATCGTCGAGCCTTCCTTCGCCATGACGAGGAAGATCTCGCCCGGCATGCCGTCCTCGAAGAGACCGACGGTGATGTAGCCCTCGTGCCCGGCGATGTCGAACTTGTGCGTGATCGCCTGGCGCTCGTCCGGCAGCTTGCGCCGGCGCGGCGCGGCGTCGGCGGACGCGGCGGCCGCCGCGGGCGTCCCCTTCGACGTGTTGAGCGGCTGCGTCCGCTTGGAGCCGTCGCGGTAAATCGAGACGGCCTTCGCGCCCAGCCGCCACGCGTCGAGGTAGGCCTGCTGGATTTCCTCGACGGTCGCGTCCTTGGGCACGTTCACCGTCTTGCTGATCGCCCCCGACAGGAACGGCTGCACGGCGCCCACCATCTTGATGTGCCCCATGTAGTGGATCGACCGCGATCCGCGCGCCGGCTTGAATGCGCAGTCGAACACCGGCAGGTGGTTCTCGCGGATGTGCGGCGCTCCCTCGATGGTGTCGTGCTCGTCGATGTACTCGATGACCTCCTTCACCTGCTGCGCCGTGTAGCCCAGCTTCTTCAGCGCCATCGGCACGGTCTGGTTGACGATCTTCATCATGCCGCCGCCGACGAGCTTCTTGTACTTCACGAGCGCGATGTCCGGCTCCACGCCCGTCGTGTCGCAGTCCATCATGAAGCCGATGGTGCCGGTCGGCGCGAGCACGGTGGCCTGCGCGTTGCGGAAGCCGTGCAGCTCACCCATCTCGATGACTTCGTCCCAGACCCCCTTGGCCGCTTCGTAGAGGTCCCGCGCCACGTGCGCGCGGTCGATGTCCTTCAGCGCGGCGCGGTGCTTGCGCATGACGCGGAGGAACGGCTCGCGGTTCTTCTCGTAGCCGGCGAACGGCCCGCCGCAGTCGCGGGCGACGCGCGACGACTCCGCGTAGGCCGCGCCGTGCATCAGCGCCGTGATGGCCGCCGCGTAGTCGCGTCCGGCATCGCTGTCGTACGGCAGCCCGCGCGACATCAGCAGCGCGCCGAGGTTCGCGTAGCCCAGACCCAGCGGCCGGTACTCGTGCGAGTTCTTCGCGATCGCCGGTGTCGGGTAGCTCGCGTTGTCGACCAGGATCTCCTGCGCCAGGATCATCGTCCGGCACGCCTGCTCGAAGGCAACGGGATCGAGTTCCCCGTCTTCTTTCACGAACTTCATCAGGTTGATCGACGACAGGTTGCACGCCGAGTCGTCCAGGAACATGTATTCGGAGCACGGATTGCTCGCGTTGATGCGCGCGGTGTTCGGGCACGTGTGCCAGTCGTTCACCGTCGTGTCGAACTGGAGGCCCGGATCGCCGCAGATCCAGGTCGCTTCGGCGATCTGGCGCATGAGATCGCGCGCCTTGTACGTGTCCATGACGTCGCCGTTCAGCACGGCCCGCGTCTGCCACTCGCCGTCATCGAGCACCGCGCGCATGAAGTCGTCCGTCACGCGCACCGAGTTGTTCGAGTTCTGGAAGAAGACCGACGCGTACGCGGGTCCGGTGAACGAGCCGTCGTAGCCGGCGTCGATCAGCGCCCACGCCTTCTTCTCCTCCTCAACCTTGCAGTTGATGAACTCGACGATATCCGGGTGCTCGGCGTTGAGGATGACCATCTTGGCCGCGCGGCGCGTCTTGCCGCCGGACTTGATGACGCCGGCAAACGCGTCGAAGCCCTTCATGAACGACACGGGGCCCGACGCCGTGCCGCCGCCGGCGAGCAGCTCCTTCGACGAGCGGATCGGCGACAGGTTGGATCCCGTCCCGGAGCCGTACTTGAACAGCATGCCCTCGGTCTTCGCGAGCCCGAGGATCGACTCCATCGTGTCCTGGACGGAGTTGATGAAGCACGCCGAGCACTGCGGGTGCTTCTCGAAGCCGACGTTGAACCAGACGGGAGAGTTGAACGACGCCTTCTGGTAGACGAGCAGGTGCTTCAGGTCGTCCGAGAACGCCTGCAGATCGTCCTCGCTGGCAAAGTATTTCTGCGCGCGCGCCCACGTCGTGATGGTGTCGACCACACGGCCGATGAGCTGCTTCACGCTCCGTTCACGCTCGGGCGTACCGAGCTGGCCTCTGAAGTACTTCGACACGACGATGTTCGTCGCCTGCTGCGACCAGAACTTCGGCGTTTCGACGTCGCGCTGCTCGAAGACCACCTCGCCCTTCTCGGTGCCGATTGTCGCGGTGCGGATCTCCCATTCGATCTCGTCGAACGGATCGACGCCTTCGCGGGTGAAAAAACGCTCGTACTCGAGTCCCGGCGCGGCCGCCTGCGTGGCGGTACGCGCGGGGGGCTGGCTGGTGGGTTCGATCGGCTGAGCAGCGCCTCTCTCCATACTCCCTCCGGACCATCTGGTTGCGAGCCGACACGTCCCCCGCGGGTCGGCCGCGACACGAAATTTGGGTGGAAACGCGTGGCAGTCAGGCGAATCGTTCGGGCTGGGAAACCCGCGTCTGCCCTGTCGCGCTGGGGGAGCACTATCGCTCCGGCAGACCGCCCTTGTCAAGACCGATCTACTAGATATTGTGCGCCTAATTTAGGGCAGGCGCAAGATGTGGGCTGTTTGCGCCTATTTCCCCGCGAGTTCTTTCGCGATGGTGTCGGCCTTTTCCGCGAGCGACTGCGCGTAGACGAGATTGCCGCCGGCGATCGCGTCCTGCGCCTGCTGGATGAAGCGCTTCGCCGTGTCGTACTGCGTGCGCCGCTCCGCGCTCAGGCGCTGGTAGTCCACGCCGCTCAGCATGCCGTTGGCGCGATCGAGCGTGACGCGGACGGTCTTCGAGGCCTCGGTGCTGTCGACGGTCTGCGGCGTGCTCAATTGCGGCACCGTGGCCGTCGCCGGCGGCGTCGGCGCGGGCTGTTCGGGAACCGTCTCCGGGCGCGTCTCGGGCTTCACGGGCTCCTTGGCCGCCGGCTCACGCGATGGCGTCGTGCGCGGCGGACGGTTCGGCGCCGGCGCGGGCGGCAGATCGGGCACCGGCTCCGGAGCCGCCGGCGTCGACTCGATCGGTCCGAAGATGCGCGGCGGCGGCGGCGGCACGGACAGCGACGGCCGGTCCGCAGCCGTCTTCGCCTGCGCGGACGCACACGCGCTCATCGCCGACGCCCCGACGATCAACATGCCCGCTGCGATGAATCTGATCATGTCAGCTTCCAGCTTCCAGCTTCCAGCCGCCAGCTGTCAGTTGCCAGTTTCCAGTTGCCAGTTTTCAGTTCCAGCTGCCCGCGTCCCGGATCCCGCGTCCCGCGTCCCGCCACTCACGCCTGCGGGAAGAGCAGCCTGAACGTCGTGCCGTGGCCCGGCGTCGATTGCACTTCGACGTCGCCGTCGTGGAGCTGCACGATGCGGTACACCATCGACAGGCCGATTCCGCTGCCCTTTTCCTTTGTCGTGAAATATAGATCGAAAATCTTCTGGAGGTGCTCCGGCGCGATGCCGATGCCGCTGTCCTGCACGGCGATTTCGACGCGGTTCCGGGCGGCGCGCCGGCAGGCGAGACGCAAGGTGCCGCCGGTCGGCATCGCCTGACACGCATTCAGCGCCAGATTCAACAGCGCCTGGCGCAGCATCGCCGGGTCGGCGTTGATCTCGGGCAGATCGCGCGGGCACTCCGCGCGCAGCGTCACGTTCGACCGCTCCGCCTCCGGCGCCACCGTCGTCGCGACGTCGTTGACGACCTCGGAGACGTCGATCGGCTGCAGCCGCAGCTCGTCGGGACGCGCGAACTTGAGGAAGCCGTTGACGACCTGATCGAGCCGGCGGATCTCGTTCGCGATGATGTCCACATGACGTTTGACGTCCGGCGCGTGCTCCGGGCCGTTCCCCTCGGCGCCCCGCCCTTCCGGCGGCATGCCGTATCCGCTCACCGCCTGCGCGACCACGGGCTGGCGCGCGCCGAGCTTCTGTTTCAGCAGCTCGAGGTGGATCGTCATCGCGTTCAGCGGATTCTTCACCTCGTGCGCGACGCCGGCCATGAGGCGGCCGAGCGCGGCAAGCTTGCGCGAATAGTTCAGCGTCGAGTGCACCTGGCTGAGGTACGCCAGGTTCCGCGCGACGAGCATCGCCCCGACGAACTTCCCGTCCGCATCGTCGATCGCGTGCGTCATGACGAGCCGTTCGTGGCCGGTCCCCTCCTCCGTCGTGTCCACCGTGGCGACCGAGACCGGGCCGTGCGCACGATGGCCGGCGATCGTCCGCTCCACGAGCTGACGGATGGGATTGTCGGGCGGCGCCATGTCCTCGATGCGCTGACGGCCGTCCTGGCCGAACCCCGGCAGCAGCGTGTGCATCGCCGAGTTGCAGAAGATCAGGCCCCCCTCGGGATCGAACAGCGCGACGGCGTCCTCGAGATTTTCGACGACGGATCCGAAGTCCGTGGCGGCCGCGGGCGTGAGCGGTTTGGCGCGGCTCGCGGCGAGCTGCGCGCTGACGACGTCGAAGGACGTGCCCAGGTCCTTGAACTCCTCGCCGGGCAGGTCGAGACGGACGTCGAGTTCACCCTTGCCGAGGCGGGTGAGGCCGCTCTGGATGACGTGAATCGGCCGCAGCATCCACTGCGCGAGCACCATCGCCACGAACGACGAGAGCAGCAGCGCGATGATCACCGTCTGCAGCGCGCGGTTGAACGCCTGCTGGAGCTCGTTGCGCACGAGCAGCGGCGAGATGCCGATCCGGATCGAGCCGAACTCGCGGTCGCCGAAGAGGACGGGCTGCCGGATCTCGAACGTCCGATCGGAGTAGACGGCCCGCAGCTGATCGATCGGCGGCGCGTCGACGATGGTGTGGAGATCTTCCGCGGCGGGCAGCGTCTTCCCCTCGAGGCCCGCGAAGCTGTGGACGACGGCCACGCCGTCGGTGTTCACGACGGCGGCGTAGGTCACGTTCTTCGAGTAGGCGATGCTCGACTCGAGGATCGACCGGACACCCGGGTCCTTCTGGAGCGCCGCGTAGGGCTCCGCCGGCGCCGTGGCGACGACTTCGCGGGCGCGCTGGAAGATGGCGCGCGCCATCATCTCGCCGCGCGACGCGCTCTCCTGCAGGCTCAGCCGCGCGAGGGCCGCCATGTGCAACGCGGACAGCACGGCTACGATCACGACCACCAGAGTCGTGACGCCGGCGACCTGACGCGCTTTGATCGACAAGCAGGCCTACCTTCGGTCCCCGCGCTCTTCCTTCATCCGGTTCAGCTTGTTGTGGAGCGTCTTCAGGCTGATTCCCAGAATCTCGGCGGCGCGCGTTTTGTTCTGGCGCGTGTGCTCGAGCGTCAGCAGGATCAGCCGCCGCTCCGCTTCATCGACCGTGGTCCCTGGCGCCAGCGTCAGCGTCGGCAGCGTCTCCTCGCCGCGCGAGACGAGGAGCGGCGGCAGCTGAGCGACGTGGATGAAGTCGGATTCGGCCAGAATCGTCGCGCGTTCGATGATGTTCCGCAGCTCGCGGATGTTGCCGGGCCACGGATAGTTCTCCAGGATGTGCATCGTCTCCTGGTCGACCGCGCGGACCGCCTTGTTGTTGCGGGCGTTGAACTCGTTCAGGAAGCTCTGCACGAGCAGCGGGATGTCCTCGCGGCGGTCGCGCAGCGGCGGCAGCTCGATCGCGAACACGTTGAGCCGGTAGTAGAGATCCTCGCGCAGCTTCCCGGAGCGCACGGCGTCGATGGGATTGACGTTCGTCGCCGCAATCACGCGGACGTCGACCTGCTGCTCCTGCCGGCCGCCGAGCCGCCGGAACGTGCGCTCCTGCAGGACGCGCAGCAGCTTCACCTGCGTGGCAGGCTGCATCTCCGCGATCTCGTCCAGGAACAGCGTCCCGCGGTGAGCCAGCTCGAAGACGCCGGTGCGCCGATCGTGCGCGCCGGTGAACGCCCCCTTCTCGTGGCCGAAGATTTCGCTCTCGAGCAGCGTCTCGGGAATCGCGGCGCAGTTGATCGCGACGAACGGGAACGTGGCGCGCGGACTCAGCTCGTGAATCGTCTGCGCGACGAGCTCCTTGCCCGTCCCCGACTCGCCCCAGATGAGCACCGACGCCGCCGTCGGCGCCGACTGCTCGACGACGCGATAGACGGAGCGGATGCCGGGGCTGTTGCCCACCATCCGTCCGAAGCTGCCCTGCTCGCGGAGCTGACGCCGAAGCTGCCGCACCTCGCGCAGCGTCTCCTGCCGCTCGACGGCTTTCTCCAGGAGGATCCGCAGGCGCTGCGGATCGACGGGCTTGCTCAAATAATCGTACGCGCCTTCCTTTATCGCTTCGACGGCGCTCTCGACGGTGCCCTGCGCGGTGAGGAGAATCAAGGTGAGATCGGAGAG
>DASSOM010000002.1:0-10211 GCA_035700625.1 Vicinamibacterales bacterium | reverse complement strand
GGCGTCGAAGATCTGCTCATCGGGAAGCGTGACGAGATCCTCGACGAGATGCCGGACGATCTCGAATGTCTTCTCGCCGACACGCTTCACGCGCAGGCCGTCGATGATGCAGTCGACGCGATCGAGCGTGACGAGCCTGCCCTCGCGCACGCTCCGGGTCATCGCCGGCGCTCCCGACGATTCGACGCCGATGATCCTGATCGAGGGATTGCACGCCTTGAGCGCGCTGCTCACGCCGGAGATGAGGCCGCCGCCGCCGATCGGCACGACGACCACCTCCACGTCCGGCCAGTCCTCGAAGATCTCGAGCCCGAGCGTTCCCTGTCCCGCAATCAGCTGCTCGTCGTCGAACGGATGGATATACGTATAGCCCCGTTCCTCGACCAGCTGCTTCGCCTTCTCGTTGGCCTCGTCCCAGATCGTTCCGTGCAGCACGACCTCCGCTCCGTACGCGCGCGTCGCGTCGATCTTCGACGGCGTCGCGTTCTCCGCCATGCAGACGACCGCCTTGATCCCGTGAATGGCCGCGGCAAGCGCGACGCCCTGGGCGTGATTGCCCGCAGAGGAGCAGATCACGCCGCGACGCTTCTGCTCGTCGCTCAGCTGCGCGAACTTGTTCATCGGGCCGCGAATCTTGTACGAACCGGTACGTTGGAACATCTCGGCCTTGAGGCGGATGTCGAATCCGGTTTGCTGATTGAGCAGACGCGAGGTCAGCAGCGGCGTGCGGTGGACGTGGGCGCCCTGGCGGGCGCGAGCCTGCTCGAAATCGGATCGGCTGTAGCGGAGCATCCGACGAGTATACGCGGGCGCGCCGCCGTCAGGCGCCCGGCTTCGCGCGAAGGACGCCGATCTGTACCAGGAGGCCGGTGAAATCGTAGATGCGCCGCTCTTCCGCCACGAAGCCGTCGACCAGCGTCATCACCAGCGCGACCGTCATCTCGATCGTGCGTCCGGTCGCCGCCACGCCGAAGAACTCACCAGTGTGCGTGCCCCGCAAGCGTGCGATCTGAACGACCCGATCGCCGTCGATCAGCAGATCGTCGGGCATGAAGGTGACGCCGTTGAAGGCGTTCAGCCAGACGCGGTAGACGCGTTCGATCTCGTCGCGCCCTTCCAGTACGCCGCCGGTCGGACTGATGACGACGCCGTCGAGCGTGTGCGTCGCGGCGAGCGCCGCGGCGTCGCCCGCTTTCCACGCGGCTTCGCGCCGCTCGAACAGCGCGGCTACTTCTGCGCGCGTCATACAGTTCCTATTTCGGACGGTTCTTCGCTACACGCGTCAGTGCCTCGCTGACCTTGCGCGCGGCTTCGCGCAGCGCCTTGCCCATGGGCGACTTTTCCCACGCGTCGTCGCCAACGCCGAGGCCGCCGAGCGCGGACGAGAAATCCATCCCGACGCCGACGTCCGTGTTCTTGCCCTCGACCTCGAACGTCTTCACCAGCTGACCCGTTGCCGCGTCGATGACCTCGATGTCGAGGCTGACGCGGGCGGTCTGCTTGCTGACGCTGCCGCCCACGCCGAATCCGCTGAGCAGGGCGCCCGTATTGGCGCGATTGCTCGAATGCTGCTGGGTCGCGTCGACGACGGTGCCGGCGACGACGAGCGCGGCACCGGCGCCTGCACCGATCTGCGCGGCGTTGGACGGATCCAGCGGAAGCGCCGCGTCCGCTGGCAGCTCGAGCAGGATCGGCCGCAGCGTGCGTCCGCGAATCATTTCCAGGCGCACGAGCTTGGCGAGGTTCGCGCCCGCGTCTCCGGCGGCGCCGCTGACATTGACCACATCGAAGGGGAGCAGCCCAATGGGCAGCTGCTGTGCGCGCGCGGGCGCCGCGAGCCCGAGTCCGACCAGCAGCGCGCCGAAGGCGAGGGCACGGCGAAGCATGCGCACCAGTGTAGGGACGGCCGCGTCCCGGTGCAAGCGGTCATCGCGATATACTGCGCCCCATCATGCGCAGCAGCTTTGTCTTTGCGACTGGAATTGCCGTTCTGCTCGGCGGCGGCATGAACTGGTCCTCGGTTTCCGCTGGTTCTGCTCCCACCGGTGTCGTCCGCGCCGCTCAGCCGACCGACGACAACGTCGTCGTCCCGTTGCGCGACTACCAGGCGTTGCAATGGCGGCCGGTCGGACCGACGCGCGGCGGCCGCGTGACCGCGATCGCCGGCGTTCGCCGCGAGCCATGCACCTTTTATATGGGCGCGACCGGAGGCGGCGTCTGGAAGACGACCGACTGCGGAAACGAGTGGCGCCCGATCAGCGACGGCCAGATAGCCACGGGATCGATTGGATCCATTGACGTGTCGGAATCGAATCCGGACGTCGTGTGGGTCGGGACGGGCAGCGCGGCGATCCGCAGCAACGTCATCATCGGACGCGGAGTGTACAAGTCGACGGACGCGGGCAAGACGTGGCAGTTCATGGGGTTGCGGGAGTCGGGGCAGATTGGATCGATTCGGGTGCATCCGACGAATCCGGACATCGCGTGGCTTGCCGCGCTGGGATCTCCGTATGGCCCGAATGCCGAGCGCGGAATTTTCAAGACAACTGATGGCGGGCGGACCTGGCGCAAGGTCCTGTACGTGAACGATCACACCGGCGGACGGGTTGTCGCGGTCAACATGTCCGATCCCAACGAACTCTACGCCGGCATGTACACCGGCTTCCGCAAGGGGTGGGACATCATCAGCGGCGGTCCCGCCAGCGACGGGGGCATCTACAAGTCCACCGACGGCGGTGAGCACTGGACCCATCTCACCAACGGGCTGCCTGGCGATCTCATCGGCAAGATCGACATCGACATCGCGCGAAGCAATCCCAGGATCGTTTACGCGATGATCGAGGCGCCGGGCGACGAAGGCGGCGTATATCGATCCGACGACGCCGGCGCGAGCTGGCGGCTGGTGAACAACAGCCAGCGGCTCCGGGCGCGGCCGTTCTACTTCAACTACATCGACGTGAACCCGAAGAACCCGGATGAGGTGTGGGTCAACGAGCTGGGGTTGCACAAGTCGATCGACGGCGGGAAGACCTTCACGCAGGTGAGCGTGCCCCATGGCGACAATCACGGCATCTGGTTCAATCCCGATAATCCCAAGTACGCCATTCAATGCAACGACGGCGGCGCGACCGTGACGATTGACGGCGGCGAGAGCTGGTCGACGGAGTTGAACCAGCCGACCGCCGAAATCTACATGGTCACCGTCGACGACCAGTATCCGTATCGCCTCTACGGTCCGCAGCAGGACAACAGTACGGTGATCGTGCCGAGCCTGCCGCCGATGTCGTTCGGCTATGACACTCCCGCGCAGGCGTTCACGCAGGCGTCCGGCTGCGAGACCGGCGGCATCATGCCCACGCCGGACGGCAAGGTCGTGTGGGGCGCCTGCAAGGGAGAGGTCGAGCGCTATGACGTCGAGTCGGGTCAGATTCAGGGACGGTGGATCTATCCGCAGAACCGGTACGGACATGCGCCTGACGACGACAAGTACCGGTTTCCGCGTCAGACGGTCATTTATGTCTCGCCGCACGATCCGCACACGATCTATCAGGCGTCGCACGTGCTGCACCGCTCGACTGATGAAGGCGTCACATGGCAGGTGATCAGCCCGGACCTGACGGCGCACGAGCCGCAATTTCAGATCGTGCCGGGCACGCCCATCACGCGTGACGTGACGGGGGAGGAGGTGTACTCCTCTATTTACGCGATGGACGAGTCCCCACTGGAGCGCGGCGTGATCTGGGTCGGCGCCAACGATGGTCCGGTGCACGTGACGCGCGACGGCGGCAAGACCTGGAAAAACGTGACGCCGCGCGACCTGCCTTCCGGTGGACGCGTGCAGAACATCGACGCGTCGCACATCCGCCGCGGTTCGGCGTACATCGCGGTCTACCGGTACCTCCGCGAACACGATCTTCGTCCCTACATCTACGTGACGAACGACTACGGCGCGACCTGGACGAAGCTGACGGATGGCACCAACGGCATTCCCAACGATCACCCGACGCGCGTCGTCCGCGAGGATCCCGAGCGGGAAGGGTTGGTGTACGCGGGCACCGAGTTCGGCGCGTTCGTGTCGTTCGACAACGGACGGCACTGGCAGACGCTGCAGCAGAACCTGCCGGCGACGCCGGTCACGGACATCCGCGTGCACCGCGGCGATCTCGTGATCTCGACGATGGGTCGATCGTTCTGGATCATGGACGACATCGCGCCGCTGCGCCAGCTCGCTGCGAGCGCGGCAACATCGTCGACGGCGCGCCGCGTCGAGGTGACGTCGGAGACGGTTGGAGGGGCTCCGGCGGCTGCCGCGCGGGCGCAGGCCGCCGCGCGTGAGACGGCGCCCACCAGCGGCGTCGGACAGCCGGTGAATTTGTCGGGACCGGTGCTGCTGCAGCCAAGCGACGCGATTCGGTTCCGTTACAGCGGCGGCCGAGGCGGTGGCTCGACGGCCCCCCTCTATCCGCCGTCCGCGGCGGCCATCGATTACATCCTTCCGGATGGATTCACCGGCAAGCTGTCGCTGGAAATTTCGAACGCGGCCGGAACGGTGGTTCGGACGGTCGAAGCCGGTGCGCGCGCGGCATCGCCGGGCCGCGGACGCGGCCGCGGATTCGCGGCGCCGCTCACGACGAAGGCGGGGCATAACCGTTTCCTGTGGGACTTCCGATGGAATCGCTTCGGACCGCTGGTCGCGCCGGGCAAGTACACAGTCAGGCTGGTGGGCGACGGTTTCGCGCAATCGAAGACGTTTGGCGTGACGGTCGATCCGCGCGTCACGGCGCGCGGCGTCACGAACGCGGATCTCGCGGCGCAGGAGCAGTTCCTCCTGAAGGTGACGGAAGCCGTCGCGCGCGCGACCGCGCTCCGTGACCAGGTGCAGGCGGCGATGAAGCAGGCCGGCGTGGCCCCGGCTCCGTCGCCGGGAGCCGGCGAGAGCACGACGCAACTGATCGCGAAGTTGAAAGACAGCACCGCGCCCGGTGCGAAACTGCAGGTCCTCTGGGCGCGGCTCGTGACGGCGCCGGGAACCTACGAACAGGGCATGTTGATCGATCAGCTCCAGAATGTGCTCCGCGCCGAAGGGGGTGCCGATCAAAAAGTGGGTCAGGAATCCGTCCGCCGGCTCGACGACCTGCTGAAGGAGCTGGCCTCAATCGAGGGCGACTTCGCCGCCGCACGCTGACGCGCTGGGGGTCAGGTCTGAAACCGTCGTCCGGGGTCAGGTCTGACAAGTCGTCATTCGGGGTCAGGTCTGCGGACCGTCGTTTGGGGGCCAGGTCTGGGGACGCATCGGTCGGGGGCAGGTCTGTCAATAGGGCAGCCGCGGCAGCGCGCCGAAATGCGCGCGCAGGCGCGAGAGGGGATCGCGTCGGCATCGATCCAGCGCGTTCACGAGCTCATCGACCGCAGTCTCGCGGGTGAGTGGCTTTTCCAGCAGCACGGCGGCATCGCCGTCGGTGCCACGGCGCCGACACTCGGCGCTCGACAGTCCGGTCATGAACACCACTTCCGGCGAGAGGCGCGCTTTGAGCAGACGAGCCACCTCGATACCGTCCGGCGGCGGCATGACCAAATCCAGAAAGACGACGTCGGGGTAGTAGATCGCTGCGGCGTCGAGCCCCTGCCTTCCGGAACCGGCGGTGATGACGTCGCAGCCTTCCTCTTCGAACCACGCGGCCAGCAGCCGGACCATCTCATTCGAGTCGTCCACGATCAGCACGCGCGGCGTCCACACGTCGGTCGGCTCCGCATGCACACGCATCGTCGAGAGGGGAGTGGACCAGATGCGGTCACATCGTGCGCACGTGAAGTACGCCCGGCCATCTTCGTGGCCGGCTTCAATCGCCGCCGCACTGCACCTCGGGCACGACATGTCCATGAATGCGACGGCGCGAGGCCGCTCCTGTAGCGCGCGTGTACGGATCTGGGGCCGGGCCGGGGAGGCTTGGCCTCTGACGCAAGCGCAAGGCCAGCGACGACGCGACGACAGAAACGCAACCGCCTAGGACGGCGGGTCGCTCGGTGAGCCCAGTCCCGGCAGGAATCGGCGGTACGCGACGCGTGCCGCGACGATGTCGATACGGTCGATCTTGAGTGCGTTGGCAATCCGGTGAATCTCGGATTCCTCTTCGATCGAGATCGCCTCGTCTGCGGACGACACGGCGAACAGGCATTTCAGCAGCGCAAGCTTCTCGTCGTAGCTGGCGAGCGCGCTGAACTCGCGAGCGACGAGGAAATCGGCGGTGCCGCCGAACAGCAGCGTACTCGTCTTCGCGAGGCCGACAACGAGCATCGCCTGTTCCGACGGGATCAGTCCGTGCGTGGAGACCAGGTCCTCCATGGCTCGCGTTTCTTCGTCGCTGACACGTTGATCGGCTCTGGCCACGCGCCCGAGGAGGTACGCGAACCCGGCGAGGAACCGGGCGCGCTCGGGGGGGAGCCGTTCGAGCGCGTCGAGCATCTGTCGGAGCGCGGGTTGTTCTGCTGCGGGCTCCTGCGCATCGAGGCCGAGCCAGCTTCGGAGCGTCTTCATGCACGATATGATGACGCGGCGCGGTTCGTGGCCGCAACGTTGCGGGTCTGACCCCGCGGGGTCTGACCCCGACGCGGACGAGGCGAGACCTGACCCCGTGGGGTCTGACCCCGATGCGGACGAATCGAGACCTGACCCCGCGGGGTCTGACCCCGTTGCGGACGAGGCGACACCTGACCCCGTGGGGTCTGACCCCGATGCGGACGAATCGAGACCTGACCTCGCGGGGTCTGACCCCGATGCGGACGACGCGAGACCTGACCCCGCGGGGGTCTGACCCCCAACGTGGAGGCGTGTGATGCGGAGGATGACGACAGCACTCGCGGCGGTGGCAGTCGCCGCGGCCATGGTGCGGGCGCAGGCACCGGCGCCGGCCGGCGCCGAGCAGCTGCGGCGCGGGTACGACACCTTCCGGCAGATGGCGGAGCGCTCGCCGCTGCGCGACATCCCCTGGCAATATCTCGGTCCGACGAACATCAGCGGCCGCGGGACGGACATCGCGGTGGCGGATCGCGGCACCTCCCGGCGGATCTACGCCGCGTACGCGACCAGCGGTGTGTGGACGAGCGACGACCACGGCGCGACGTGGCAGCCGATTTTCGATCGACAGGCCACGACGAGCATCGGCGATCTCGCCGTCGCCCCGTCGAACCCCGATATCGTCTGGGTCGGCACCGGCGAGGCGAACCTGTTTCGCGCGTCGATGCCGGGCGTCGGCGTCTACAAGTCGACGGACGGCGGCCGGACCTTCGCGCACATGGGACTCACCGATTCGCAGACGATCGCGCGGATCGTGATCCATCCCACCAACCCGGACGTGGTGTACGTCGCGGCGTCGGGGCATGAGTGGACCGACAACGACATGCGCGGAGTGTTCAAGACGACCGACGGCGGACGCACGTGGACGAAGGTGCTCTATAAGAGCCCGCGCACGGGCGCGATCGATCTCGTCATGGATCCATCCGATCCCGACACGCTGTACGCGGCGCTCTGGCAGCGGGTCCGGCGCAAGTGGAGTGACCCGCGCGTCGAGCCCGGCTATGACGAGAGCGGTCTCTGGAAGTCCACCGACGCGGGGAAGACCTGGACCGACGTGAACACCGGTCTTCCGCCCGCGAAGTACCGCGGCCGGATCGGCATCGACATCGCGCGGTCGAATCCCAGCGTGCTCTACGCGTTCGTGGACAATTACGAGCCGGCTCGCGATCCACGTGAGGGGGAGCGCGACGCGTACCGCCGGCCGATTCACGAACCGCGCATCAAGGCTGCGGAGGTGTATCGCACCGATGACAAAGGGAAGACGTGGCGGAAGGTGAGCGAGACGAACGACTACATGATCCAGCACTCCGGCACGTACGGGTGGGTGTTCGGACAGATCCGCGTCGATCCGTCGGACGAGGACACGATCTACACGCTCGGCCTGGCGCTCAACGTCTCGCACGACGGCGGCCGCTCGTTCGAGCGCCTCCGCGGCATGCACGGTGATCATCATGGGCTCTGGATCGACCCGAAGAACCCCGCCGTGATCTACAACGTCAACGACGGCGGCTTCTACATGACGGCCGACGCGGGCAAGACGTGGACATTTGCCGTCGCGGCGGGCGGCGCGCAGTTCTACAACGTCGCGCTCGACACGAGCTCGCCGTTCTTCGCCTACGGCTCGATCCAGGATCACGGGAGCCGCCGCGGCCGCGTGGATCTGAGCGCCGGGCGCGATCGCATTCGCGCCGTCGAGTGGACGGACGCGCCGGGCGGCGAAGGCTCGCATCAGGCGATCGACTTCACGAATCCCAACATCGTCTATTCACATGGGTTCTACGGGAACTTCACGCGGACCGACGTGGCCGTGGCGGGGCGCGCGGCCGCGTCCAGCGACGATGACGAGGAGGAAGACGATCGTCGCGGACGTCGGCCCGGCGTCACGGACATTCGTCCGCCGGGAGACGATCTGCGGGCGCAGTGGATGGCGCCGATTCTCGTCTCGCCGCACGATGCGTCGGTGATCTACGCGGGATACCAGTACGTGTTCCGCTCGGCGGACCGTGGCGACAGCTGGCAGCGCATCAGTCCGGATCTCAGCGCGAACGATCCGGCACGGATGCTGCCGAAGAGCTCGAGTGAGATTCCGTATCAGACGATCGTCGCGTTGGCCGAGTCACCGATGACGAAAGGTCTGCTGTACGCCGGCACGGACGACGGCCGCCTTCATGTGACCAGGGACGAGGGGAAGACGTGGACCGATCTCAGCTCGCACGTGCCCACGCGCAAATGGATCTCGCGCGTCGTGCCGTCGCAGCATGCAGCCGGCACTGTGTACGTCACGCAGCGCGGCCGCGAAGACGACGACTTCGGCGTCTATGTCTACAAGTCGACCGACTACGGCGCCACGTTCACGAGCCTCGCGGCGAACCTGCCGGTCGGCACGGTCAACGTCATCCGCGAGGATCCGCGCGATCCGCAGACGCTGTATCTGGGCACGGATCTCGGTGTGTTCGTCAGTACGAACGGCGGCGCGCAATGGGACGTACTGGGTAGGCCGCTGCCCTCCGTGCAGATCTCGGACCTGCAGTATCAGACGCGCGACAACGTGATCGTCATCTCGACGTACGGACGCGGCATGTACGCCCTCGACGCGTTGAAGGTGCCCGTGAAGACAGCGCCGTAACGCGCTACAGCGACACGGGCCACGGCTCCGGATGCGAGGCCGCGAGCAGCGTGCCGCCGAGCAGTCCGGCGTTCTTGAGGAAGTTGACCGACTCGTTCGTGCGCGCCTGCGCATCGGCTTCCTTCCAGAACGCATGCATCACCGGCGACACGCCGAGCAGGAACCCGGCGATCAGCGCCGCGCCGAGCCTTGGGCGGTATCCCGTCAACAGGCTCGCGCCGCCCGCCAGCAGCATCGCCCCCGAAATGGCCACGGCGACGCGTGGTGCGGGCACCCCCTTGCTGCCGGCGTACCCCGAGAGCATGTCGTGACGCTTGAAGTGGTTGATGCCGTTGTACAGGAAGTAGCCGCCGAACAGCGCGCGGCCCAGCAGGTGCGACAGTCGGTCCGACGATCGTCGCTGAACCGTATCGAGACCCTCGAACGGCTCTTCAGAGAGGATTCCCCGGTTCCCGAGTTCGAGTGCGACGGCCTCGGGAGCAGCCGGAATGATATCGGTAGTCATACGGTCACCGATAGCAAACCGGCTGCCCGCGCGTTCATCTCCTGATCCACTCCATCGCGGGTTCACCGATTGGGGCTCCCGGCGGAGCTTCGGGTACGACCAGCCGAGGCGCCGGGGCGGACGGCCGCTCCATGAACCGCTGGATGTCGGCCGCGACGAGCGCCGCGAATGCGGCGGCGGCATCTGTGCTCGTCGTCGACGCGGCGGTCATCCGTTCGTGAACTCCCCGGAGCGCCTGCTCCGCGATCGCACGCACCTGCGGCATCGGCGCGTTCGACGCCAGCGACACGAGCTCGTCGACGACGACCGCCTGAACCGCGCGCGCAATCTCGGCCTCGTACGGGCTGCCGGGCTGCGCATCGAAGGTCGTCTGGATCAGCTGCTGCACGAGGTCGTGCAGTCCGGTAATCGACGGATCGAGCGCGTGCTGCTCGACCAGTCGCGCCGCTCGAGCCGGCTCGAGCAGCTGCGAGACGGTCAGATCGGCCGCGACCACCGCGGGAGAC
>DASSOM010000001.1:0-2270 GCA_035700625.1 Vicinamibacterales bacterium | reverse complement strand
GGCGCGGCGGCCGTCAACGTACTCTTTACGCTTGCGTGCGGCGTGCTCCTGCTCGATATCCTGCTGGTCGGCCTCCGCAAGATTCCGTTCGCGTGCCGGTACTATCCGGGCCGTGCCCGCATGCGAACGTTGTGGCCCTTCTACCTGCTCGCCTTGACGGTGTACGCGTATTCGCTGGCACGCCTGGAGCTGCTGACGATGTCCCGTCCGGTGCTGCTGCTCTTCATCGTGCCGACGGCGGCGCTGTGCACGGCCGGACTCGCGCAGCTCCGCCGCGTCGATCTGCAGCTCCCTCCCGGACTCACGTTCGAAGACGAGGATCCCGACGCCGTGTTCGGCGGCTTCCACCTGAGCGAAGGGCTCGCGGCCGAGCGGCAGGTCGCCCCTCGCCGTTCCTGACACGCCCGGCCGCGCGCGCCGTGCTCAGTGGCCGCGATGTTCCACCTGGCTGCGAATCTCGCCGCCCGGAAAGTCGCCGGGGCCGGTGTTGATCGGATCCACACCGTCGTTCGTGTGCACGTTCACGTAGGCCCCGCCGCTGCGGAGCGCATCGAGCAGCGCGGACAGCGGCTGGCCGCTCAGGGGTCCCACGAGATTGGCAGCCGTGATCGTGCCGCGCGCGATGACGCCGTCGAGGCGGCCTCCCGCGATCGGTCCGGGCGTTGGAGCCGTGGACGGATAGAGCCACACCACAATCGGCCCGTTCACGCCGACCGGTGCCAGATGGATGTGGGCCATGAACGCGTTGTCGATGTTGGCCACGCTGAGTTGGTACGAGAGCTCGCTGCCATCGGCGCTGAGCTGGAACGTCGCGTTGCCGCGTGCGCGCGAGTCGTTCACTACGCCCGCCGGCATCACCTCCTCGTTCGAGGAGAGCGGCGTCCCGAAGTTGCCGCCGTTCGAGTGCGGCGACGCCGCGGTGCCGCGCTCGAACACCGGAACCGAGATGGGTGCCGTGGGGGACGCGGTCTGGGACGAGCACGCGGCGACGAACGCGATCGGCAACAGCAGAGCCGGAGTCTTCACCATAAGATCCTCCACCGCGCGAAAGGCGGGCGGAACGCCCGCGATGGCGCGCGGCGCCCGGAGCAACCGCCATTCCCGTGTGCGCGTTGCGGACTGCGCCTGTTCCCGTTTGTCGACGAGGCCGGCGCTTACGCGAACCGTCAAGGATTTCGGCCGTTGAAATACGGCCGCGCTTGAAGTCGCGCGGTCCGAAATGGCAACGTGGGTGGCGTTTGTTCATCGTCCATCCGGCGTCCGCCCGCGAGGCGTCGTTCCACTGCCAAAGAGGTCCCGTGCCCTATTCCAACAGATTCCGACTCGTGCTCGCCGTCCTGCTGATCACGGCAGGCAGCGCCGTCAGCGCTCAGGCCCAGCAGACGATCGTGTTCTTCCGCCACGGCGAAAAACCGTCAGGCGGCCTCGGCCAGCTCACCTGTCAGGGTCTGAACCGCGCGCTTGCGCTGCCGTCCGTCCTGATCGGACGCTACGGACGGCCCGATTTCCTTTATGCGCCAGACCCGGCGGTGAAGATGCGGGAGGGAACGGGCAGCTACTATTACGTTCGCCCGCTCGCGACGATCGAACCGACGGCGATCCGCGCCGGACGGTCGGTGAACACGCACTACGGCTACAACCAGATCAACTACCTCGAATCGCTGTTGATCCGCTCCTCGAAGGCCAACACGACGATCTTCGTGGCGTGGGAGCACGCGTACCTGGTCAAAGTGGTGCAGAACATCATGAATCACTACGGCGGCGGCGCCGCCGTGCCCGCCTGGATTTCCGGCGATTACGACAGCCTCTACGTCGTCCGCGTGAAGTACTCCAGCAGCGGCATCACCGCGACGTTCGATCGGGACGTGGAAGGACTGAACGGACTTCCGACGAGCTGCCCGGCGCAGTAGCCGCAGCTCAGTCGCGCCGCAGCAGCGACATCGGATCGATGCCGCCCGCGCGGCGCGCCGGCAGGTAAGAAGCGATCATCGCGACAGCGGCAACGAGGAGGAGGACGCCCGACCAGCTCCACGTGTCGAGCGATCCGACTTCCGCGAGCACGCTGCGGATCGCGCGCGTTCCGGCGGCGGCACCGGCCAGGCCCAGCGCTGCGCCCGCCGCAACGGCGCGCGCAGCCACACCCGTCGCCGTGCGGACGATGTCGCGCGGCGAGGCGCCGAGCGCGAGACGGATGGCGAACTCGTGGCGGCGGCTCGCGGCGTCGAGGCTGACCAGGCTGAACAGCCCGATCGCGGAGAGACCGAACGCGA